>CAIKVZ010000304.1 GCA_903830985.1 uncultured beta proteobacterium | reverse complement strand
GTGCCGTTCTGATGCCGACATGCTGGCCGGCGCTGCCGCCGGTCACGCCGTCAACGCGATATTCCCTAACGATGAAACCCTGGCTCGCCAAAAGCGCGGGCTGAAAGCCATATTTACGCGCTTTCTCACAGCCGCTAACAAATGGTTGCCGATTCATCTTTTCTCGGTGAACCCTTGAGGTTTCCGCAGGGATTGCGGCGTCCCGCCACGGCTCAATGACGACGCAGGTTCATCGTCCGTGTGCGGTATCGGGCCGGAACTGAAGACTCGCACCGGGGGGCATTGGCGCGTTCAGGCGGCCAGATCGCCGCCGAGCAGCGTCCCACTGGCGTGAAGCAGTGCCTCCAGGGCTTGCAACGGCATCGGTCGGGCGATCAGAAATCCCTGCAGCAGGTGGCAGCCCATGGCCAGCAACTGGTCTTTTTGCGCCTCGGTTTCCACGCCCTCGGACACGACGGTGAGCGCCATGCTGGCAGACAGCGCGATGATGGCGCGCACGATGGCTTGCGAGCCCAGGTTGTGCGTCAGGTCGTTGACAAAGGCCTTGTCGATCTTCACCTCGCGCAGCGGCAGGCGCTGCAGGTAGGACAGCGAGGAGTAGCCGGTGCCGAAGTCGTCGATGGAAAAGCCCACGCCCAGGGCGCGCAGCTGGTGCATCTTGGCGATCACCTGGTCGGCGTTTTGCAGCACGATGCCTTCGGTGATCTCCAGCGTGAGCAATTCTGCGCTGGCGCCGCTGGCCTGCAGGGCCTGCTGCACCCTGGCGACAAAATCGTCCTCAGCGAACTGGCGCGGGCTGACGTTCACGCTCAGCGACAGGGCCGAAAACCCGGGATGCCGGGCCCAGGCCGCCAGGGTCGCACAGGCGCTGCTCAGCACCCAGGAACCGATGGGCAGGATGGCGCCCGAATCTTCGGCCAGCGCGATGAAATCCACGGGAGACACCAGGCCACGCACCGGGTGCTGCCAGCGCAGCAGACATTCGGCGCCCACCGCTCGGCCTTGGGCGTTGGTTTGCAACTGGTAGTGCAGGAACAGCTGGCCTTCGTCCAAGGCCTGGTTCAAATCGGCCGTCAGCATGGCTTGTTCGTTCAGCACCCGCTGCGCCGCCGGGTCGTATTGCCGGATCGCATTGCGCCCACTGTGCTTGGACTGGTACATGGCGACGTCTGCGCGCTTGAGCACTTCGGTCACGGCTTCTGCCTGCAGGCCAAACAGCGTCACGCCGATGCTGGCGCTGCAGCTGTAGCGCAGCGTGTGCTGGGCCTCACTCTGGTCCCCCAGGGTGCTGAAGTGGTAGGGCAGGAGAATTGCTGCCTGCACGCCCCGGGCCAGGGTCAGGGCGCGTGCCATGGCCGTGGATTCGTTGAACTCCAGATCGGTGAGCATCACCACGAATTCGTCACCGCCCAGGCGCGCTGCCAGCGCCTCGCCGCCGACCAGGGCATTGAGCCGCTGGGCGATGTGCTGCAGCAACTGGTCGCCCACCAGGTGGCCGTGGGTGTCATTGAGGATCTTGAAGTGGTCCAGATCAATGAACATCAAGGCGCCCAGGGTTTGGCCGTGCAGCGAACTGGCCACGGCGCCCTGCAGCCGCTCCAGAAACAGGCGCCGATTCGGCAGTTCGGTCAGCGTGTCGTAGAAGGCCAGTTGGCGGATTTCGGTTTCGGTCTTCTTTTGCTCGGACATGTCGACAAAGGACCCCACATAACCCGACAGCCCAAACTCATCGCTGCGGATGGCTGTGATGGTGACCTGACAGGCCAGGTCATGACCGGCGCCGTGGCGGCACACCAGATCGCCTTGCCATCGACCGCGGGCCTGCAGTGCATTCCAGAGTTCCCGGATCTCGCCCTGTGGCACGGAGGCGCCGCGCAACTGTCCCGTGCTCAGGCCAATCAACTGCGCTTCGGCGTAGCCCAGCATGTCGCAAAAAGCCTGATTGGCGCGCACGATGCGGGTCTGCTCATCGGTCACGATGAGCCCGACCTGGCTGCTGAAGGCCGCTGCCGTCACCTGCAGGCCCGGCTGCGCCTGGCGGTACAGGCGCGTCATGTCGCGCAGGCGCCGGTTGCTGCGCCACATCCAGCCCAGCAAGCCCAGGGCAAACAGCCCCAGCACGGCGCCTGAGGCCTCGATCGGATGCTCGTACTCCTGCCACAGTTCCAGCCACAGGGGCTTGCTTTCCACGCCGGGATAGACCTTGAGGCGGCGCATCAACTCTTCCACCGGGGCGTAATTGGCCGGCGTGGAAAACCCCTGGTAGCGGCCGGCCAGCGCAGCAGCATCGCTGGCGGGGAGTTGCAGCAGCGCCAGCGCCACGGCCTTGATCAGCGCCGGGTCGGTTTGCGCACTGGCGGCCCAGGGCCACTCCGCAAACAGGTCGGTGGACAGGGCCTGCGGGAAAACGTCGCGGGACTGATCGTTGAGCACGCGGATCTGTCCCGGGTCGAGCTTGCCCTGCGCCACCAACTGCTCGAGCACGCCGGTGCGAACGACGCCGACGTCGGAGCGCCCGCTCAGCACTTCCTGCACCACCAGGCTGTGCGGCAAGCCGGTGAAGGCGAGTTGACGAACGTCGGAGCTGCGCAGGTCGATGTGCTGCTGGCGCAAGATGTCGGCGGCCATCAGGAAGCCGCCCAGTGAATACAGTCCCACGGCTGCCACGCGCGTGCCGCGCACGTCGGCCAGGGTCTGGATGGCGCTGCTGGAGCGGGTGAAGATCACGCTGCCGAAATGCCCCAGGACCCGGCCTTGCACCAGGGTGTTGAGCGTGGCCATGGGGCTGATGCGATAGGCATTGCGCAGCACCACATAGTGCTCGGGGTTCGTCAACACGAAGTCAAGGGACTCGGACTTGACGGCGGCATTGAGCTCTTCGTAGTTCAGCGGGACGATTTCAAAGCGCGTTCCGTCCCGGTTCTTTTCCAGGTAGCGCGCCGTGGCTTCCCACTGCGCCAGGGTGTCGGCCTTGCTTTGAAAGGCCAGCACGCCGATGCGCACCGGCTGTGCGGCCCAGATGGCGCCCGAATGAACCAGGCAGCACAGGCAAAGCCAGAGCCTGAGGACTCGAAACAGCTTGGGCATGGGTGAAGGGTCGGGCTTTTCTTGGGGCGTCGGGTTGAGAGATGGTAACCCGTGCCGCGCCGGCCTCCGGACGGTGTTTTCCCGGCAGCGGCAAGGCCGCCTGCACGCCACCGACGCAGCAACGACAATGGAGCTCATGAAAACTCTGAACAACATTGCCCTGTCCATGCTCGACCTGGTCGCCGTGCGCGAGGGCGGCAGCGTGGCCGACGCGTTGGCCATCAGCCTGCGCACGGCGCAGCACGCCGAGGCCCTGGGCTTCAAGCGCTACTGGCTGGCCGAGCACCACAACATGCCGGGCATCGCCAGTTCAGCCACGGCCGTGCTGGTGGGCTATATCGCCGGCGGCACCCAATCCATCCGAGTCGGCTCCGGTGGCGTCATGCTGCCCAATCACGCGCCGCTGGTCGTGGCCGAAGCCTTTGGCACGCTGGCCGAGATCTACCCGAATCGCATCGACCTGGGTCTGGGGCGAGCCCCCGGCACCGATGGTCTGACCATGCGTGCCCTGCGCCGTGACCGGGTGGAAACGGAAGAAGACTTCTCGCGCGACGTGGCCGAGTTGCAGCGCCTGCTGGCGCCGGCCCAGCCGGGTCAGCGCCTCGTGGCCATGCCGGGGGCGGGCACCGAGGTGCCGATCTGGTTGCTGGGTTCGAGCTTGTTTTCGGCGCAGCTGGCGGCCGAGCGCGGACTGCCCTATGCCTTTGCCTCGCACTTTGCGCCGCGCATGCTGTTGCAGGCCATCGGCCTGTATCGCCATCTGTTCCAGCCCTCGGCCACGCTGAAGAAACCCTATGTGGTGATCGGCGTGCCGCTGATCGCCGCACCGAGCGACGAGGAGGCGGACTTCCTGGCGAGCAGCACCTACCAGCGCGTGCTGGGCATATTGCGCGGCGACCGGCGCGCCCTGCCGCCACCGGTGCAGGGCTTCATGGCAGGCCTGCACCCTCAGGAGGGAGCCGCGATACAGGATTTTCTGGCCGCCGCTGTGATCGGCGGCCCGGACCGCGTGCGCGCCGGTCTGCAGGCGCTGGCGCAGGCCACGCAGGCCGACGAGTTCATGCTGGTGAGTGATGTCTTCGACCCGGCGCTGCGCCTGCGTTCGCTGGACATCGCGGCCGCGGCCATGCGCAGCTGATTGATTTCAAATCCTGGAGACCCCATGCGACTTCCGATCCTCCTGGCTTGGGGCGCTCTGGCGCTGTGTGTTGGCGCGCAGGCGCGCGTCACGGCCATCGTCATCGATGAAACGCAGGCCATGCCGGCGCAGGAAGGGGCCTTGGCTTACGAGCGGGTGGCGGGGCGCGCCTTTGGGGTGCTCGATCCCAAGCTGGCGGGCAATGCGCTGATTCAGGACATTGAATTGGCCAAGGACGCCGACGGCAGGGTGCGCTACACCGCTTCCTTCGTCATCTACAAGCCGGTGAACATGCAGCGCGCCAGCGGCTTGTTGTGGCACGACGTGCCTAACCGGGGTTGGGTCCCCGGCATGGCGGCGCAGGAGCGCGCCGCCGGCGATGTGATGCTGGCCAGCGCCTGGCAGGGCGACAACGCCGGCGCCACGGTGGTGCGCTCCCGGGCCAGCGTGGCCGGCACGCAGTTTTTGCAACTGCCGGTGGCGCGCGGGCCCGGTGGATCGGCTGTCACCGGCGAGGTGTTCGGGCGCATCGTGAACCGCTCGGGACCAGACTCGCAAGCGCTGCTGGTGCAGACCAACCCGGTTCCCTATCTGCCCGTGAGCCTGGACACGACCAAGTCCAGGCTGGTGTCGCGTGGCGCAGAGAGCACGCTTGGCGTGGTCAGCGACGAGCTTGCAGTGCCTGCAGGCGAGTGGGCCTGGGCGCGCTGCGACGCCACCCATCCCTTCCCCGGCACGCCTGACGCGCGGCAGATCTGCCTGAAGAACGGTTTCGACGCGCAGCGCCTCTACCAGGTGGTGTTCACAGCGGCCGACCCCTATGTGCTGGGCATAGGCTTTGCCGCCTGGCGCGACGTGGGCGTGTTTTTCAAGCAGTCCCGCGCCGATGACGCCGGCACGGCGAATCCGCTGGCCGGCAGGGTGACGCACAGCATCGCGCGCGGCGTCTCGCAATCGGGCAACTTCTTGCGCGGCTGGCTGCACCTGGGCTTCAACCAGGACGAACTCGGACGCCAGGTGCACGACGGCCTATGGCCCATCATTGCGGGTCGTCGCATCGCGCTGAATTTTCGCTGGGCCCAGCCCGACGGCGTGCTCGAGTTGTACCAGGCCGGCAGCGAGGGACCGCAGTGGTGGTCCGCTCAGGCCGACGCCTTGCGCGGCTTGCCCGCAGCCGGCATCCTGGACCGTTGCGCTGCCAGCCAGACCTGCCCCAAGATCATCGAACACTTTGGCTCGGCCGAGGTCTGGGCCTTGAAGCTCACGCCCGAATGGGTGGGCACGGATGGCAAGGCTGACCTGCCAATGCCTGCGAATGTGCGGCGCTACTACATCGCCAGCAGCAGCCACGGCGGCGGCGGCGGAGGATTTAACGCCAGCCTTCCCGAAGCGGGCCTGCCCAAGAGCGGGCCGAACTGCCCGGGCAACAACTTTGGCACGGGCCTGCTGCCGGCCAACCCGGTGCCGCACACCCAGACCGTGAACGCCTTGCGTGAGCATTTTCGACGCTGGGTGATGCAGGGCACGCAGCCGCCGCCCAGCCGTTACCCGACGCTGGCCCAGGGCACGCTGGCGCGCGCCGACAAGACCTCCCTGGGCTTCCCTGCGTTGCCGGGTTTGCGCCAGAGCCTGCCTGAGGTCGACTTCATCATGCCGGTGCTGGACTACGACTGGGGACCGGACTTCAACGCGCTCGACGGCTCTGGTGTCGCTGCGTTTGCGCCACCGCGCATTCGTCAGGTGCTACCCATGTGGGCGCCCAGGGTCGACGCCGACGGCAACGAGCTCGGCGGTGTGCCGGTCGTACTGCTCGATGCGCCGCTGGGCAGTTACCTGGGTTGGAACGTCACTGCGGGGGGAGAGAGGCCGTTTCATCAGGGGCAGATCTGCAACTACGCCGGCGGCATGGTCCCTTTCGCGCGCGACGCCCGGCAGCGCCTGTCCAGCGGTGACAGCAGGCTTTCGCTGCAGGAGCGCTATGGGACGCACGAGGGCTATGTGGCGGCTGTCGCCAAGGCCGCGGCACGCGCGCAGGCCGAGGGCTTTTTGCTTCCCGCCGACGCTACAGCCTTGATCGAGGCGGCAGGGGCCAGCGCGGTCTTGCGCTGATGCCCAGACCGGGCCGAGACCAGGACCCGGAGGGCTCTTCAGGTGGCGACGACCGCTTCCAGGCTGCGGATCGACTGACTCACAGCCTCGGAGGCATTCACGAACTGCGCATCGTTGCTGAGATACTGCGCCGCCAGTTCGTATTCCTGGTCGTTGATGATCTCGGAGATGGCGCCCGCAAGCATGTGAAATTCCCGGTGATTCACCAGCAACTCCTGAAACTCCGGGCGGTCCCAGTAAGTCTTTTGACCTTCCGCGTAAAGCCATTTACCCAGCTTGCAGCAGTCGTCGCAGGTGATGGTAACGGGGTCGAGGGTTTCACGATCGGCAACCGCTGCGCGCAGTCGGTCTTTCCACTGCTGATGCCACAAGTTGGCGTTTTCAAGCGCAGCGATGGTGGAACTGGCTTGCTCTGCCTTCAACTGTTCAGTTGGTTTCATACCCCAATGCTAACCCTTTCCTTTCCTTGCCTTGGTGCAGGACCGCAACTGGTGTACTTTCGTCCTTGCCCTTTGGCACGACTGCGCGCTGCTACTCTGCTATGGTTGGTCACGACCACCTCTCGCATGAATCATCAGAATCCCATATGAGCGCTCTTTTTTCCCCCTTCTCCATCGGCCCGCTCACGCTGGCCAACCGCATCGTCATTCCGCCCATGTGCCAGTACTCGGCGCAGGACGGCGAGGCCACCGACTGGCATTTGATGCACCTGGGCAGCCTGGCGCTGTCGGGTGCGGGCCTGCTGATCATCGAAGCCACGGCGGTGGAGCCGGCAGGGCGCATCTCGGCCGGCGACCTGGGTCTGTGGTCGGATGCGACCGAAGCCGCGCTGGGCCGGGTGCTGAAATCCGTGCGCCAGTACTCGGCCATGCCGATCGCCATCCAGCTGGGCCACGCCGGGCGCAAGGCGTCGAGCCAGCGGCCCTGGGAGGGCGCGCAACTGCTCACGCCCGCGCAGGGTGGCTGGCCGGTGCTGGCGCCTTCGGCCACGGCCTACAGCGCGACCGAGCCGGCGCCGCAGGCGCTGTCACTGGCTGACATGGAACGCATCCAGTTGTCCTATGTCGCGGCGGCCCGGCGCGCCCAGCGCCTGGGATTGGACGCGATCGAACTGCACGCCGCGCATGGCTATTTGCTGCACGAATTTCTCTCGCCCCTGTCCAACGAACGCAGCGATGGCTATGGCGGCAGTCTGGACCATCGCATGCGTTTTCCGCTGGAGGTGTTTGAGGCCGTGCGCGCTGCGGTCCCCGGCCTGGCGCTGGGGGTTCGCATCTCGGCCACGGACTGGGTCGAAGGCGGTTGGGAGGTCGAGCAAAGCGTGCTGTTCGGCCAGGCTTTGCGTGCGCGCGGCTGCGACTTCATCCATGTCTCCAGCGGCGGCCTGTCGCCGCTGCAGCAGATCCCGCTGGGGCCGAATTACCAGGTGCCACTGGCCGAACGCATCAAGCGTGACTGCGCCATGCCGACCATCGCTGTCGGCCTCATCACCGAGCCCGAACAGGCGCAGGACATCATCCATCAGGGCCAGGCCGACGCGGTGGCGCTGGGTCGGGCCATGCTGTATGACCCGCGTTGGCCCTGGCACGCTGCGGCCAGGTTGGGCGCCCAGGTGCAGGCGCCGCCGCAGTACTGGCGCTGCCAGCCGCGCGGCATGAGCACGCTGTTTGGCGAGGTGCGCCTGGGGATGCGTTAAATCACTGGCCCGCGGCGATGTATGAGGCCAGGCGCGCGTCGTACTGCGCGATATGCTGCAGCGCCCAGTCGGTCATCAACGTTTTGACGTCATCCTGTTGCAGGCTGTTCTGACTGATGCTGGCGCTGACGTCGTTGAGTCGGGAAATGAAGTCGTTGTGCCACTGCACGTGCGCTGCATATTCGGGGAACTTGAGCTCGCGCATGAGGGATTCCTCGTGCTTGAAGTGCTCGCGCACGTGCTGGTAGAGCTGCATGGCGCAGTGGCTGAGCTCGGTCTTGTCGCTGGCCGCCATGAACTCGTTCGCGAGTTCGAAGGCATGTCGGTGCTGGGCATCGATCTCGGCCTCCCCGAGCAGGTAGCTGTCTTTCCATTCAATCGTCATGGGACCTCCTGGTTTGCTGTTTGAATCTGGCTGAATTCATGGGAAGCGAGCACCTCACCTGACCATGGCGCCCGACTTGAGCTGCATGATCTCGCGCGCAATCGCGCCCAAGGGCACAACCTTCTCCACGCCACCGCGCTTGATGGCCTCCTTGGGCATGCCAAAGACCACGCAACTGTCCTCGTCCTGCGCCAGGGTGCGCGCGCCAGCCTTGTGCATCTCCGCCAGGCCGGCGGCGCCGTCGTCGCCCATGCCGGTCATGATCACGCCCAGGGCGTTGGCGCCGGCGCATTTCGCCACCGAACGAAACAGCACATCGACCGAGGGGCGGTGCCGGTTCACCAGCGGGCCGTCCATGACCTCGACGAAATACTGCGCGCCATTGCGCCGCAGCAGCATGTGCTTGCCGCCCGGCGCGATGAGGGCGCGCCCGGTCACGACGCGGTCGTTGTTCTGCGCTTCCTTCACCTCGATCTGGCAAATGCTGTTGAGCCGATTGGCAAACTCGGCGGTGAATTTCTCCGGCATGTGCTGCACGATGACGATGCCCGGGCAGACCTTGGGCAGGGCGCGCAGCACCACTTCCAGCGCCTGGGTGCCGCCGGTGGAGGTGCCCAGCGCCACCACGCGCTCGGTGGTTTGCAGCATGGCGCCGTGTTTGTCCGCCGCCGACAGGATCACGTCGGCGTTGTACTTTTCCACCACCGCGACCGGCGCCAGGCGCTTCACGTTGGCCTTGGCGGCAGCCTTGACGGCCGACACCAGATCGTCCGAGGCGTCGACCAGAAACTGCTTCAGGCCGATCTTGGGTTTGGTGATGATGGCCACCGCGCCGGCGGCCAGCGCTGCCACGGACGTTGCCGCACCGGCCTCAGTCAGGGTGGAGCAGATCACCACCGGCGTCGGGCGCTCGGCCATGATTTTTTTCAGGAAGGTGATGCCGTCCATGCGCGGCATTTCGATGTCGAGCACGAGCACGTCGGGCCATTGCACCTTCATGCGGGCGATGGCCAGCAGCGGATCGGCCACGGCGCACAGCACTTCGATTTCCGGGTCGTCAGTGAGCAGCCCTGCCACCACCTGGCGCACCACGGCCGAATCGTCCACCACCATCACCTTGATACGTGCCACTAAATGTTTCCTTCCGCCTCGACTTCGAGGATGCTGGGTTTGACCTGATGCGACCAGACGTCGCCGTTGCTCACGTCAAAAATGATTTGCCGATGTCCGTAACCGAACAGGCTCTCCGAGAAAATTGCAATGCCATTGGCTTGCAGCAGTTCGCGCGCAGCCTCGCCGTTGCGCTGTCCCACGTTGATGCCACCGGCGCGCAACTGCCCGGGGAACATGTTGCCGCCGCCAAAGATCTTGCCCTGGCATTGCGCTGCAGGAACGCCTGCCTGCTTGAGTTCTTTCAGAATGGACTGCATGGCTTCGTCGCCGTAGCGGCCGTCAAGTTCCTGTTTGCGCTTGGGTCCGCCGCGCGTGGGCAGCAGGAAATGCGACATGGCACCGATGCGCGTGGCCGGATGCCACAAGGTGATGGAAACGCAGGAGCCCAGGACGGTGCGCAACTGATAGCCTGCGTCGGCCACGAACAAGTCGCCCGGACGCAGAAAGATGTCCATCAGGTCATCGAGTTTGGCCATTTCAGGGCGGCTTGCGGTAGATCGAGGGTGCGACCGGCGTCAGCGCCTGGCTGACGTCATTCAGGCTCTCGGAGTGACCGATGCAAAAGTAGCCGCCCGGCTTGAGCGCCGAGAGCACGCGGGCCACGACCTCGCGCTTGGTTTCGGTGCTGAAGTAGATCATCACATTGCGTAGAAAAATGATGTCGAATTGTCCCACGTCGGGCAGGGCCACGTTCAGGTTCATGTGGCGAAAGTTGACCCTTGCGCGCAGGCTGCGTTCGATCAGCAACTGGTCCGCGTAGGCGCCCGAACCCTTGAGACAGAAGCGCCGCAGGTAGGCCGCCGGCACGTGGCGCGCGCGTTCCATGGTGTAGAGGGCGCGCGCCGCGCCTTCGAGCACGCGCGTACTGATGTCGGTGCCCAGCACCTCCCAGGGGGTGGATTCGACGCAGTCGGCCAGCACCATGGCGATGCTGTAGGCCTCTTCGCCGCTGGAGCTGGCTGCGCTCCAGACGCGGTAGCTCTGGCTGCGGTTGCGCGCTGCCAAGGCTTGCGTGCGCAGAAATTCGAAATGCTTGATCTCGCGAAAAAAATAGGTCTCGTTGGTGGTGAGCAAGTCCACCGCCATCTGCACTTCCGCCGGATGCTGGCCCGAGGTCAGGAGCCTGAAATACTCGCCGAAGTTCTCGAGCTCATGCGCCGCCAGGCGCTTGCCCAGACGTCCCATGACCAGCGCCTTCTTGGCCGCCGACATGGTGATGCCGGCCTCGTCGAAGATGAAGCGCTGGAACTGCGCCAGCTCGGTGTCGGTGATGGGCCTCATGCGACGGTCTGGCGTCGCATGCTCATGCCAGCGCCACTTCCGTGGCCGGAACGCGTCCCATGGCGGCCACCTCCTCGGTGGACAGCACCTGGTTCACGTTGAGCAGGATGACGAACTTGCCGTTCACCTTGCCAATGCCTTCGATGAAATCGGAGCGGATCTTGGCGCCAAAACTGGGTGGCGGCTCGATCTCGGAGGACGGGATCTCCAGCACCGCCTGCACCGCATCCACCACCACGCCGATGTTCTGGCGCTCGCCTTCGGTGGCCGAGTCGATTTCTATGATGACGATGCAGGTGTTCTTGGTCACGGCCGTGGCCGGTTTGCCAAAGCGGCTGCTCAGGTCCATCACCGGCACCACGGCGCCGCGCAGATTGATGACGCCGCGGATGCAGGCCGGCATCATGGG
>CAIKVZ010000303.1 GCA_903830985.1 uncultured beta proteobacterium | reverse complement strand
TGGCTTGAGTTCGCGGCCCTTCAAAGGAACCCAGCCCAAGTTATTTTTTCCTCTGTAGCGAAGATACGGGCGCTTCTTCTGCGATCTGGATTTGGCGTACTGTTCGCACACCGCATTGATCCTGCCGGAGTGAATTCCCAACTCTTTGCTCGAGCCCGTGGTGAGCTTGTTGAGGTCAAAGCCACTGAGCCACTTGCGTCCAAAGCGAAGCGCATCTTTTTGCCGGTCGTTGCAATAGTTGAAGACAAAGTTCACTGCGCGGGCTTGCTTGTTGAGCAAGCCGTTGAGCGATTTGACCCTGTATCGGTACACGAGCAACATACTGTTTATATTAACAGTACTTGTGAGATTGTGCAAGCACTCCGACGCTACGCGCCGGCCCTCTACCTCCCCGGCCTGAACGCCGGGGTTTCGCGGGAGTTATGATGAATTTCGCAATCGATACCGTGCAGACCCAACTGACCAGCGTCCGCGTTGCGAGGACGGCACGGGCTTGGCCTGTCTGCGTCGCGCTCTTGGCTGTCAGCGCCCTGAGCGCCTGCAGTTCGCTGTTGCCCACGTCCAAGGACGAAGTGGTGTCCGACTGGAACAGCTACGACGATGCGGTGGCTTCGCTGGCCACCATCGTCCCCTACAAGGCGACGCGCCAGGATGTGCACAAGCAGGGCTTGGACCCTGCAACCAATCCGGCCATCACGGTGCTGCATTTCGCCGATGTCCTGCCCAAGTTTACGGCCGCGGCGCTGGTGCGCAAGGAAGATGTGGACCGTGGTATTCGCGACTGCCTGCAGGCGGGCAAGCAGTGCAGCGCGTACGAAATCATCGTGAAGAAGACGAAGCGCCACCGCACCGGAGACTTCTGGCTGGATTCACTCAACTTCAAACGCGAGACCGTCACCCAGGGCTGGAGCGTTGATGCCTTGCTGGTGTTTGTCGACGACCAGCTGGTGTACGAACTGGTGGGGGGACATCCGAACATCAATGAATTTGAATTGCGCCGTAACCCGCTGGGCCCCCTGCAGGGTTGGGGCGACCGGGCCCGGCCCTGAGGGGACGATTGAGCAAGGCGCGTGCGCCAGGCGTCCAGGTGAGGGGAGGCGTTGCTGCCCCCGCCCCTTTGCTTAGTTGTTCAGCAGCAGTTGCATGATGACGCCAGTGGCGATGGCCACCAAGATGTAATCGCCACCCGATTGCACCCAGTGGTAGCCGCGGGGGGGTGCACTCAGGTTGTGCCCACGCCAGTCTTCCACCACGTAGCGGTTGCTGCGGTACTGCATGGGCATGCGTCCACCGCGGTAGTACTCATGATTGGGTCCGGCGCCGCGCTCGTTACCACGGCCCTGGTTCTGCCGCGGGTCCTGCTTCTGTCCGCGATTATTGCCTTGATCCCCGCGCTGCGGCTGCTCATTGCGGCCCCGGTCGTTGTTATCGTTGCGGCCTTGCGCGATGGCGAAGCCGCCGCTGCTCAGGGTGACGGCCATGATGGCCGCGATGATCTTCTTGCTGTTCATTCTGTGCTCCTCTGGGATTGGAAAATTGTGGCTACTTGCAGCGCTCACAGTTGGGACTTGAAGTAGTGAAATGAGTGGGTGAATGCGTCGCGCATTTTTTCCATCTCCAGCACCACGCCGTCCCAGCCGTCCTCACTTGACGCCTTGAGCTCGTCGAGCTTGGCGATGGCGAGTTGGGACTGCTGACGCAGCTTGGCCATCTCCTCCTGGTACTTGGCGCGCGCATCCTGTTTGGCGATTTGCGCCTTGTCCTGAAGTTCATTCATGTTGACGTTCAAGGCATCGAGTTGAAGCTTCATTTTTTCGATGTAGGCATTCCGGTTTGTCATGGCATTCTTTCCTGGTTGTTGGCCCCGCGGCTGGACTGACAAGCACTGGCAGGGACTGAAGGTCGACCTGATGTTTTTCGATTTGTGAACGCAGCTTAGCCAGGGGTGGTGCGACGGTCGGTGCGGCCGCGCACATACGCTGAGTGATATTTTTTCTACAGTGGGAACCATGGAAAAGAAACCTGCCGCGCAGCGCAATGCTGTTCACACTTGCAGGCAAGGAAATGCCTTGCGCCGCGGACTGGTGCAGATCGGGTGGCTGTTCTGCTTGGGCGCATTTTGCACAGCGGCGCTGGCGCAGTCCCGGGACGCCGATCTGTTGCGTGCCAAATTTGTGGCGCTGCAGGGCGCGCTGCGGCAAAACCAGTTTCAGCGTCCTTTGGTCTTGGACTCAAGCGAAAATTCGAACCGTTTGCAGGGCGAGATCCACGCCACCGTGGCTTATCCGTTCGGCTTGGTGAAGGCCGGTCTGAGTGACCCTGCACATTGGTGCGACGTACTGCTGCTGCACGTCAATACCAAGTTCTGTCGTGCTGCGCCAGGTCCCGCCGGCACCGTCCTGCGCGTGAGCATCGGCAAGAAGACGCCGCAGGAACTGGCTGACGTGGCGCATGTCGATTTTCGCTACCGGCTGGTCTCGGAAACTTCGGACTTTTTTGCCGTCGCGCTCGATGCCCCCGAGGGCCCGTTGGGCACCAGCGGTTACCGCATCCGTCTGGAGGCCGTGGCGCTGCCCAATGACCAGACCTTTTTGCATCTGAGCTATTCCTACGATATGAGCTTCACCGGACGTCTGGCAATGCAGACCTATCTGGCCACACTGGGCAGTGGCAAACTGGGCTTCAGCGTGCAGGGTTTGACGACTGACGGCCAGCCGGATTTCATCAGCGGCGTGCGCGGCGTGGTGGAACGCAACACCATGCGCTACTACCTGGCAATCGATGCGTATCTGTCGGCCCGTCGCTCCCTGCCCGAAGCGCAGTTCGAGCAACGCCTGCAGGCCTGGTTCACCGCCGTGGAGCGCTATCCGCGCCAACTCCATGAGCTCGACCGCCTGGCCTATCTGGAGATGAAGCGCGCCGAGCAGCAGCGCCAGCAGACGCTGCCATGAGGGACTTCCAGGCGGTTTCACGCCACGCCGCATAATTGACGTTACGTCAACTCTGTGCCGTGTCGCCACGGACCTGCCATGCTACTGAGCCAAGACCAGGAAATGATTCGCGATGCGGTGCGCGCCTTTGCCCAGGAGCAGCTCTGGCCAAACGCTGCACGCTGGGACAAGGAGCACCATTTTCCCAAGGACGCCCATCGTGGCCTCGCCGCGCTGGGTGCCTATGGCATCTGTGTGCCCGAGGAATGGGGCGGCGCCAATCTGGACTACCTCACGCTGGCGCTGGTGCTGGAGGAAATCGCTGCCGGTGACGGCGGCACCAGCACCGCCATCAGCGTCACCAACTGCCCGGTCAACGCCATCCTGATGAAGCACGGCAACGCGCAGCAGAAGAAGCAGTGGCTCACGCCGTTGGCGCAGGGGCAGATGCTGGGGGCGTTTTGCCTGACCGAGCCGCACGTGGGCTCGGACGCTTCGGGTCTGCGCACCACGGCCGTGCTCGATGGCGACGGCTATGAGCTCAACGGTGTGAAACAGTTCATCACCAGCGGCAAGAACGGCGACGTGGCCATCGTCATCGCCGTCACCGACAAGGCCGCAGGCAAGAAGGGCATGAGCGCGTTTCTCGTGCCAACGAGCGCAACCGGCTACCAGGTGGCGCGCCTGGAAGACAAGCTGGGGCAGCACTCCAGCGACACGGCGCAGATCAACCTGGACAGCTGTCGCGTTCCGGTGGAGAACCGCATCGGACTCGAGGGCGAGGGCTACCGCATCGCCCTGGGCGCGCTCGAGGGCGGGCGCATTGGCATTGCCGCGCAAAGCGTGGGCATGGCGCGCAGCGCCTTTGACTGCGCCCTGGCCTATGCCAAGGAGCGTCAGAGTTTTGGCACGGCGATCTTCAACCACCAGGCCGTGGGGTTCCGACTGGCCGATTGCGCCACCCAGATCGAGGCCGCGCGCCAGCTGATCTGGCACGCCGCCAGTTTGCGCGACGCCGGACTGCCCTGCCTGAAGGAGGCCGCCATGGCCAAGCTGTTCGCCAGCGAGATGGCGGAGAGCGTTTGCAGCGTCGCCATCCAGACGCTGGGCGGCTACGGCGTGGTGAGCGACTTTCCGGTGGAGCGCATCTACCGCGACGTGCGCGTCTGTCAGATCTACGAAGGCACGAGCGACGTGCAGAAGATCATCATCCAAAGGGCCCTGGCCTGAAGCTGCTGGAATGCCCTTGCGGCGGGCGCGATGCACGCGGTCGGGCCCTGGCTTACAACGGATGCTGCGGCCGCTATCTGGAGGGTTGGGAGACTTGTCCCGCGCCGGACGCGCCCAGTCTGATGCGCTCGCGCTACAGCGCCTTTGTGCTGCGGCGTGCGGACTATCTGCTGGCGACCTGGCACGCCACGACCCGACCGGCGACGCTGGAACTCGACGCTGGGGTCAAATGGCTGGGTCTGGAAGTGCGGCGCCACCAACTGCAGGACGCGACCCACGCCCAGGTGGAATTCGTGGCACGCCAGCGCGACGCCACAGGCCGCGCGCAGCGCCTGCATGAGACCAGCCGCTTTGTGCGGGAACAGGGGCGCTGGTTCTATCTGGACGGCAAGGTGGACTGAAAAGGTTTGAAACAGGAATGGAACAGCAGATGAAATTTGCAGCGGTATTGTTTGACTGTGACGGGGTGCTGGTGGATTCCGAGGGCATCACCAATCGGGTGCTGCACGCCATGCTGCAAGAGCGCGGCTGGCCCCTGAGCGCTCAGGAATGCATGGACATTTTTCTGGGCCGCATGGTGCGCGACCGTCAGGACGTGATCGAGCAGCACACCGGCCAGCCCATGACGGAGGAATGGCTGGCCGACTTCCGGCAGCGCCGCGATCTGGCGCTGGAGGCCGATCTGCTGGCCATACCCAACGCCGTGGCGGCAGTGCGTCAGGTGCACGTGCAATTTGGTGCGCGCATCGCCTGCGCCTCCGGTGCGGACCGCGTCAAGATCGATCTGCAGCTGACCAAGGTGGGTCTCATGGACTGCTTCGAAGGGCGCATCTTCAGTGGCCACGAGATGCCGCGCTCCAAGCCTTTTCCGGATGTCTACCTGGCCGCAGCAGCGGCGCTGGGCGTGCCGGCAAGCGCCTGTGCGGTGATCGAGGACACGGTCACCGGTTCGCGCGCCGGCGTGGCAGCGGGTGCCACGGTGTTTGGCTACTGTCCGGGCGGCGCCGGGCACAGCACGGCGCTGCAGCTGCGCGAAGTGGGCGTGCACCACATTTTTTCCGACATGGCGCTGCTCCCGGCACTGTTGGCCTGATGGCTTCGGCTTTGGGCACAATCCTCGCATGAACGCCCAAGCGAGTACCGTTTTCCCGCCCAGCGACCTAGAAGTGCCTTTCGACGATCCCAAGGGCATGGCGTGAAAGCTCTGGTGCAGCGCGTCAGCTCGGCCCATGTGGTGGTCGCCGGCCAGACCGTGGGTCGCATTGAGGCCGGGCTGCTGGTGCTGCTGTGCGCCATGCAGGGCGACACCCAGGTCCAGGCCGAAAAGCTTCTGAACAAGCTGTTGAAGCTGCGCATCTTCAGCGACGCCAATGGCAAGATGAACCACTGCGTGCAGGACCTCGATGGCCAGGGGCGCCACGGCGGTCTGCTCATCGTGAGCCAGTTCACGCTGGCGGCCGACACCTCGGGCGGCAATCGACCCAGTTTTACCCAGGCGGCGGCGCCCGATGAAGGGAAGCGCTGTTATGACTTGTTTGTGGCGCAGGCAAGCACAAGGCACAGCCTGGTGCAGGCCGGCATCTTCGCCGCCGACATGCAGGTGCATCTGGTGAACGACGGGCCGGTCACGCTGATGCTGGAGGTTTAGGGATTCTTAGGCCAAGGCGCCGCGCTTGCGGGTCCAGTCGGCGACGTAGGTAAAGGCATAAGCCAGGGCCGCCTCCATGGCCAGTTCGATACCGTGGCGTTCCTGCTCTGTCATGTAGAACACCAGATCAACTTCGTGCCGCACATAACGCACCGGCATGCGGTTCAGCGCCACGCAGGCCACGTCGGCCAGCATTTCTTCCGTAAAGTCAGGGTGGTTGACGCGCCGCGTCAGCACTTCCTCGAACACCAGGCGCTCGTAGTAGTTGTGCACTTGTTCAAAGTTGACGATCATCGTTTTCTCCAGTGGGTCGCTGCGAAATTGGAGGGCGTCGGCCCATGACGAAAGCCCCGGGTCTATCGATAGGGATTATCCACGCCCAAGCGGGCCAAAATCTGCACCTCATGCGCTTCCATGGCCAGCGCGTCGGCGTCGCCGGTTTCGTGCTCCCAGCCCTGGGCGTGCAAGGCGCCGTGCACCAGCAGGTGCGCGTAATGCGCCTGCAGGCTCTTGCCCTGTTCGAGCGCTTCGCGCACCACCACCGGCGCACACAGCACCAGATCGGCCGTCACCACCGGTTCTTGCGTGTAGTCGAAGGTCAGCACGTTGGTGGCGTAGTCCTTGCCGCGGTAGTCGCGGTTCAAGGTCTGTCCTTCCTCGGCATCGACGATGCGCACGGTCATGGAGGCATCGTGGTCCAGCGCATGGCGGATGCACCGCGCCACCCAATGCCTGGGCAGGGCGGCGCGGTGCTGCATCGCATCGGACTGCAGCGCGAATTGCAGCGACAGTTGCAAGGCCTTGAGTGTCATGTGCGCCCCCTGGCGTCGTAGGCGTCGACGATGCGGGCCACCAGGGGGTGGCGCACGACGTCGGCGCTGGTGAAACGCGTGATGGCAATGCCCTTGACGCGTTTGAGCACCTGCTCGGCGTCCACCAGGCCGCTGGTCTGGCTTTTCGGCAGATCAATCTGGCTTACGTCGCCGGTGACCACCACCTTGGCGCCGAAGCCGGTGCGTGTCAGGAACATCTTCATCTGCTCGGGCGTGGTGTTTTGCGCCTCGTCCAGGATGATGAAGGCGTTGTTCAGCGTGCGCCCGCGCATGAAGGCCAGCGGCGCGATCTCTATGGCCTGGCGCTCAAATGCCTTGGCCACCTTGTCATAGCCCATCAGGTCGTACAGCGCGTCGTACAGGGGGCGCAGGTAGGGATCGACTTTTTGCGCCAGGTCACCGGGCAGAAAGCCCAGTTTTTCGCCGGCTTCCACTGCCGGACGGGTCAGCACGATGCGCTGCACCGCACTGCGTTCCAGCGCATCGATGGCGCAGGCTACAGCCAGGTAGGTTTTGCCGGTGCCCGCGGGCCCGATGCCGAAAGTGACGTCATGCGTGGCGATGTTTTCCAGGTAGACGCTTTGGTTGGGGGTGCGCGCGCGCAGATCGGCACGGCGCGTCTGCAGGCTGGGGCCTGTGCCCTCGGCGTCGCTCATGGCGGCGTCACCGGCCAGCATCAGTTGCACCTTGGCCGGCTCGATGGGACGCGCGGCGATTTCCCATAGCGCCTGGATCACTTCCATGGCGCGCGTGGCGCGGGCCTTGTGGCCGTCGACCTTGAACTGCTCGTGGCGGTGCGCAATGCTGACTTGCAAGGCGGCCTCTATGGTGCGCAGGTGCGCGTCGGTCGGGCCGCACAAATTCGTCAGGCGGGTGTTGTTGGGCGGGGAAAAGATGTGTCTGAGATTCAAGCTGATAATCCTGCGAAGAGTTGCCGCATCATAGACATTCGCCGGCCGCGCCCACCCATTCAGTTGAGGAACACCCCCTTGACATCCTCCCCGCCCTAAAGGGCAAGGATTCCCTCTACAGGGGTTCTATGTCCAGAACCGGAAACGAACTTTGACAGGATGTTTTTAGCGGCATTCACATCACGATCATGCTCACAGCCACATTCACTGCAAACCCATTTCCTTATTCCAAGGCCTGCGATACCTCTCGGCCTCGAATCGGGCTTGGCGCCGCAATCCGAGCAGGTCTGGGTGGTATAG
>CAIKVZ010000302.1 GCA_903830985.1 uncultured beta proteobacterium | reverse complement strand
GCCGGCCATCGCCAAGATGGCCTCCATGCAGCACCGGCTGGAAGAGGTGCAGTACAAGGCGATCTCGGCCATGGTGCTCAAGCTGTTTCGCGAGTACGGCACGGAGTTGCGCATCACGGCGCTGCGCGACGCCTTCAAGACCGGCACGCTGGAGGAGTTGGGCGTGGTCCACGACCAGCGCATCAAGGACCTGGCCATCATGCTCAACCCCTATGCGCGCGGCGGTCAGTACGAGCGCTTCTTCGAGGGGCGCAACAACATCGATTTTTCCAACGACTTCATCGTCATCGAGAACGAGGAGCTCAAGCGGCGCCCCGACCTGCACGCCGTGGTCAACATCCTGCTGCTGCACCAGATCACCGGCGAGATGTACCTGACGCGCAACCGGCGCAAGGTCTTGTTCATCGACGAGCTCAAACAGCAGCTCGGCGACGTGGGCGCCGACGACCCGGTCAAGGCCGCCGTGATCGAGGAGGCGGCCCGGCGTGCGCGCAAGTACGGCGGTGCACTGGGCACGGCAACGCAGAGCGCGGACGACTTCTATGGCTCGGCGCAAATGGAAGCCGCCTTCAACTGCTCGGACTGGGTATTCCTGCTGCGCCAGAAACCCGAGTCCATCGAAATGCTGGACCGCAAGGGACGCTTGAGCATGGACGAACCCAAGAAGCGCTTGCTGAATTCGCTGCGCACCGAGGCCGGCATATTTTCCGAGCTGTACATCTCCTCGCCCGTGGGTGAAGGCGTGGCGCGCAACATCCTTGATCCGGCCACGCACCTGCTGTTCTCCAACAAGCTGGAGGACAACGCGCCCATCGACGAACTGCGCGCTGCAGGCCTGAGCGTGGACGATGCCATCACCGAACTGCTGCGGCGTCGGGGGCACGCGGTATGAAGGCCAGCATCGCCTCATTCATTGGTCAGGCACTGCTGACCCTGCTCATGGTGGCCGCCGCGCTGCTGCTCTACGACCAGTGGGTGCTGCGACCGGCGCTGAGCGTCGGTGTGGTCGACGTGGCCGAGGTCTACCGGACCAAGGAAGCGGAGTTCACCCGCATCCTCACCCAGAACGCCTCCGACGAGGAGCATCAGTCCGCGCTGCGCCTGGCACGCCATTTCGCCCAGCGCCTGCCTGTGGCCCTGGACGAGTTGCCGCGGGACTGCGGCTGCCTCGTGGTGCTCAAGAGCGCGATCGCGGGCGCGTCACCGCGGGCCGTGGACCTGACGCCGCTGCTGCGCAGGAAGGTGGAAGGACCATGACCGCTTCAGCCCGTCTTCAAACTTCATCCATCGTTACGGTCGTTTCTGGCGCCAACTGTGTCTCTGTCCTGCGAGGGCAATTGCACGACTTCCTTCGCCACGCCCGCCAACGCTGGTACCTGTACCTGCCGCTGTTCATGATCTGGACCTTGGCCTTTGTTCGCGTCTGCGTCGACCCGACTCCGCGCCTGCCGCTGCTCTTCAACTGGACCGCCAGCCTGCCCTACCGCGTTGCGCTGGTACGGCCCCATCGAGAGCTGATCGAGCGCGGCGACTACATCGTTTTCAGCTTCGACGGGGACGCACAGCACAGCTACCCGGGGCTGCGCGGCCAAGCCTTCTTCAAACAGGTGCGGGGTCTGCCCGGGGACAGGGTCTCGGTGCAGGGACGCGCGGTCTTCATCAACGGCGAGCCGGTGGGGTTGGCCAAGAACCGGGCCTTTGACCATCGGCCCCTGGAAGTCATCGAGCCGGTCGTCATTCCTCCCGGGCATTACTACGTGCAAGGCAGCGGCGTCGACTCTTTCGATTCGCGCTACCGCAGCAGCGGCCTGGTGCGCGCCGAGCAACTGATCGCCAGCGTCGTTCCGCTGTTCTGAGGTGCAGAGCATGAATGCCGCTATCAAGTCATGGTCGATCCAGCAGGCGCTCGTCGCAACTCTGGGCGCCTTGACCCTCGCCAACGCATGCGCGCAAACCAGCCCCGCGCAAGGCAACCTGGCCAGCGCCGACGACATGCCTCTGGCCGACTATCTGGGCCTTTTGCGTCAGATCGCCCCGGCAGCGGAAGACGGCGCGAAAGCCTACCTGGCGGCCTTTCGCCAGCGCTGTGGCCGCACAGTGAGCACAGCAGAACTGCGGCGAGCTATTTCGGACGGTCAGGGTGACCCTGTGCTGATGGGGCTGATTCGCGCCAGCCAACTGCGTGACGCCCATGCGCGCGAACAATGGCTTGCGCGTCTGCGCTGCCCAGTCGGGGATCTGCGATGAAACACTGGCACACCTCGATCATCGGCTTGCTGCTGTTGAGCAGCAACACCTGGGCGCTGGCCACCGATCTCGGCGTCATCGGCCCGAGCTACGAGATCAGCGAACCGCACCTGCTGCGAATGATCGAGCAGCGCTTGCGCGAGAAGGAACGCACAGGAGAACTCCAACGGCTGGCGGATGAGGCCCGGGCTCGCGGTGTGGAAACCGTGACCCACCCGGCACCGGTTGCCGGCGTGAGGACCACGCAGACGGCACGCAGCTTCTACTTCGACCCGAGCTTCACGCTGGATCGCAACCTTCTGGATGCGAAGGGACAACTGATGTTCGCTGCGGACACGCGCAAGAACCCACTGGACATCGTGTCGCTGTCCAAACACCTGCTGTTTTTTGACGCGCGGGATCAGCGTCAGGTACGGCGCGCCAAAGAGCTGCTGGCGTCCTACCAGGGCCGCGTCAAGCCCATCCTGACCGGGGGCTCCTACCTGGACCTGATGCAGACCTGGCGCATCCCCGTCTACTACGACCAGCAGGGCTTGCTCACACGGCGTTTGGGCATCGCCCAGGTTCCAGCCCTGGTCTCGCAGGAAGGCCGGCGTCTGCGCATAGACGAACTGGAGATTGCGCCATGAGTCCGCCGCTGTTTCGACACGGGTTGATCCTGCTGCTGGCTTTCCTGCTGCTCCCGGCGCAGGCCGCGGGTGTGGCGACCTGCACCGGCAAATTCCCGAACCCGATCACCGACATCTGCTGGTCCTGCATCCTGCCCATCAGCATTGGCAGCACGATCAGCGCCAACCTCGGTGGCCAGGAGGACATCGCCAACCCTGCCAGCCCGGTGTGCAGTTGTGGTGTGAATCCGGTCATCGGTCTGTCCATCGGCTTCTGGGAACCTGCGCGTCACGTTGAAGCCGTGCGCAAGCCGTTTTGTCTGACCTCGCTGGGCGGCATCAACCTCGACCCCGGCATCCCGGCGCCCGAGGGGGCGCGGTTCACACGCTCCGAAGGCGATGGGGACGGCGGCAGCTTTTACCAGGCGCATTACTACGCCAACCCGGTCATGTACTGGCTGCAGGTGGTGACGGATTTTCCGTGTCTGGAGCGGGGATCCTTTGACCTGACCTACCTCACCGAAGTCGACCCGCTGTGGAACGACGACGAACTGTCGCTGATCATCAACCCCGACGCCGTGCTGTTCGCCAACCCGGTGGCCGTCGCCGCCTGCGCCGCCGACTGCGTGGCCGCGTCACTGGGCTTTGGCATTCGCGAGATGTTCTGGTGTGCCGGTTGCCAGGGCGGCCTGTACCCGATCAACGGCCATGTGCCCTACCACCTGGGCGGTGTGCGCACCGCCGCGCTGATGGCGCAGCGACTCACGGCCAAGCTGCACCGCGAACTCATCTCCTGGGGCTGGCATGGCAGCGCGGGACTGTGCGGTCCCTACTTCCAGCCGGTCATGGACAAGACTGCCTACAAGACGCAACTCACCTACCCCATCCCCGCCACCGACCAGGAGGCCGGCCGCTGCTGCCAGCCCTTTGGTCGCACCACCGTCTCCTGGGGTGCGGGCAAGGAGTACCCGGTCAAGGGCGAGGATTTCGCCTTCATGCTTTTCAGAAAAAGGAACTGCTGTGTGGGCTACTGAAGTCTTCCTTCGGCCGTCGCTGCTCGCTGCGGCCCTGCTCCTGAGCACCGGGTTCGGCATCACGGAGGCGCGGGCGCAGTCGTCGTCAGTCGTGAGCGACGCGGACATCGAACGCGTGCGCCGCGAACAGCCCCGCATCACCGAGCAAGACCTGGAGCGTGCCCGGCAAAAATACCGCGCCCCGAGCGACGCCGAACTCGGCGCGGCACCGGTGCCCTCCCAACCCAAGCTGGAGGCACTGCCTGTGCCCCAGAACCAGGTGCCCATCGACCTGGAGGCGCTGGCCAAGGGCTACGCCGCGCAGACGGACGCCATGGCGCAGACGCAGGGTCTGGGCAGTGGTCCCGCGCTGTTCGTCTTCATCAGCCTGTCCATGCCGCAGGCCACCTTGCAGCGCCTGATCGATCAGGCGGCGCGCGCCAGGGCATCGGTATTCCTGCGGGGACTGGCCGATGGATCACTGCGCACCACCGTAGCCCAGGTGCAAAGCCTGATTGGCCGGCGCCAGCTGTCGATCCAGATCGATCCCCAAGCCTTCGACCGTTTCTCCATTGAGCGGGTACCGAGCTTTGTGCTGGTGCACGACGGCAGTCGGCCGGCGCCCTGCGCCAGCGGAACCTGCGCGCCACCAGCGGCCTTCCTGCGCAGCACCGGCGACGTGAGCCTGGACTATGCGCTGGAGCACATGCAGCGCCAGGCACCAAATTTTGCCAAGGACGCCGCCGGGTTTATTCGGCGCCTCAGGGGATAGGAGCGCAGCATGGGCACTTGCCTTCGTTCGTCTGTCACCTGGTTCACCCTGCTGTGTTTTCTCACGACGCAAAGCGCTGCACTGGCGCAAGCACACGATGAAGGTGCGGCTGCGGGACAGGCCGCCAACCTGACCGCCCGCAGCCTGATCACCGCGCCCAAGGCCAGCGAAGTGGTACCCGGCTACACGACGGCGCCACCCGAGTTGGCCTACTACGGCCAGTCCAGGCTGTCAGGCCCGGCCAATGCCCGACTCGCCGCCTGCGCCTTCACGCCCAACGATCCGGTATGCCAGGCGCAGCGCGGCGCCGTGAGTTCAGCGAGCACGCCGCGCGATCCGGTTTCCCCCTATGACCCGGCCGTGCAGACGGCGCGCGCCATCGCAGCCAAACCCGGTACCGCATTGGAAGACCTTGCAAGCTACTACAGCGGCTGCCAGGTCAGCCCCATCGCCACGCCCAGCGTCGAGACCCGCGTTTGCCGCCAATACAGCGGACTTGCCGCCCAGCCGTCCTGCGCACGCACGCTCACGGTCTCCGTGGCGCGCAGCACGAGTTGCACGCCCGGCGAATGGTTTGCCCACGCGGGACTGGGCGGCATTGGACTGGACGTGCAATGCGTGCCGGACCGGCCTGCGGGACAGCAGCATTTCCGCACAAGCCTGGGTGGCGTGGAACAGAGCATTTTCGACATCAACATGAGCTCGCCCCTGGTGTTTCCCCAGGTGATCGTGGTGCCACCCGACGGCGCGGACGGGCTGTGGATCGTCGACAACCTGTGCATGGGAGACGCCTGCCAGCTCACCGCCTTGCTGGCCAGTCCGCAGCGCAGCGTCTGCACAGGCAGTGGCAAGTCAGAGGACCTGAGCTGCACCCAGGAGCGTCCGTTCCTGGAGATCTACGGACCGTGCCCGCAGGGCACGCAAAGCGGCAACAACATCCTGACGTCCAGTGGCAGCGGCGAAGAGCACATCACGGCTTACCTCGATCAGGCCATCTGCTACGCACCCTCGATCGACCCCACGCCCTGGGTTGGCCACGACGTCACGGGCGATCCAAAGGACGCCTTCTGGGCAGTCCACTCACCGCGCGTAGTAGTGGGCTGGCGCATGAATCCGGCCTATGGGCCCATTCCACTGACAACCCTGTCCTACGAGCGCCCCCACAACACCGTGACACAAAGCGATGCCTGGAGCGACGCTTGCTCTGCCACGGGCAACAACGGCTGCAGCGTCGCCGCTGAGGCCCGCTGCGTCGAGGGGCCGGCGACCAAAGAAGTCGACGGCTATCCGGTGACACGCGCCTGCTGGCGCTACGAGACCCCCTTGTCCTGCGCAACAGGCGCTGCGGCGAACGAGTGCGCCCCTTTGGTCGCAGCAGGCTGCTCGCCCAGCGCCACGGCCTGTCGCCAGGTGAACGCGAGTACAGGTCTGTGCGAGGTCACAGAAAAATCCTATTCCTGCCCGGTTTCGCCGGGCTCGAACGTGACGGCGTCCAACTGCCCGGCCAACGTCTTCTGCCTGGACGGAAGCTGCTTCAACACCAACGGCAGCAGCGACACGGACTTCGCCCGCAGCATGTCCTTCATGGAGGCGGCGCGTGAAGCCGGCGTCTACCTGGAGACCGACCACATGCAGGTGTTCCGGGGCGAGGCCAACAGCTGCCGGGATCGGCTTTTCACGAACTGCTGCAACTCGGACGCGGCCGGCGCGGGCATGAGCAATCGCAGCCTGTTTGGCAGCGGCTCGGGGCTGGTGTACGACTCGCTGATGAATTCAGGCAACCGCGAGTTTCTGATGCAGGGCATGCAGGCCCTGCTCACCAGCGGGGGCTTCAGCGGCTCGTTCACCAGT
>CAIKVZ010000301.1 GCA_903830985.1 uncultured beta proteobacterium | reverse complement strand
CAGTTTCTCCACGCGGCCGAACAGTTCGGCGGCAAAGCCCACTTCGGCCGGACCGTGCATCTTGGGCTTGACGATGTAGACACTGCCCTTGCGCGAGTTGCGCACGCCGTTCGCGCCATGGCCTTGCAGGTCGTGCAGCGCGATGGTGGTGGTGACGACGGCGTCCAGGATGCCTTCGGGGATCTCGCGCGTGGCGCCCTGGGCATCGGTGTACAGGATGGCGGGGTTCGTCATCAGGTGCCCCACATTGCGCAGGAACATCAGGGCGCGGCCGTGCAGGCGCACTTCGCCCTTTCCGTTGGCCGGCGTGTAGACGCGGTCAGCGTTCAGGCCGCGCGTGATGGTCCGTCCACCCTTGACCAGTTCCTCGGTCAGCGTGCCCTTGAGGATGCCCAGCCAGTTGCGGTAGCCCAGCACCTTGTCGGCCGCGTCCACGGCAGCGACCGAATCTTCCAGATCCAGGATGGTGGACAGCGCTGCTTCCAGCACCAGATCCGCCACGCCGGCCGGGTCGGACGCGCCGATGGCCTGACCGCGGTCGATGCGGATGTCCAGGTGCAGGCCGTTGTGCTGCAGCAGCACGCTCGAAGGGGCGGCGGCGTCGCCCTGGAAACCGATGAACTGTTTCGCAGTCTTGAGTTCCGTGCTCTTGCCGTCCTTCAGTGTCACGACCAGTTTGCCGTCCTGCACGGTGTAGGCCGTGGAATCGACATGCGAGCCTTTCTTCAGCGGCGCCGTGCGGTCCAGCACATGGCGCGCGTATTCGATCACTTTCGCGCCGCGTTTCGCGTTGTAGCCGTTGCCGCGCTCGCAGCCATCGGCCTCGGACAGCACGTCCGTGCCGTACAGCGCGTCGTACAGCGAGCCCCAGCGCGCGTTCGCCGCGTTCAGGGCGTAGCGCGCATTCATGATCGGCACCACCAACTGCGGTCCCGCTTGCGTGGCCAGTTCCGCGTCCACATTCGAGGTGGTGGTCTTGACCTGTGCCGGCTCGGGCACCAGGTAGCCAATCTTGCCGAGGAAGTGGCGATACGCCTTCATGTTCTTGATGGGGCCGGGGTGCGCCTTGTGCCAGGCGTCGAGCTCGGTCTGCAGGCGGTCGCGCTCGGCCAGCAGGGCAATGTTCTTGGGCGCGAGGTCGGCCACGATGGCGTCAAAGCCGAACCAGAAGGCCGCGCTGTCCACGCCCGTGCCGGGCAGTACTTCGCTGTCGATGAAGTTCTGCAGTTCGGTGGCAACTTGCAGGCGATGAAGGGTGGCGCGTTCGGTCATGGTCGGTCCTCGGATAAAAAATGATTCAGTCAGGGAAAAAGTCCAGCACGGCACGCAGGCTGCTGGCCGTATGTTGCGGGGGCGTGCCCAATTCTTCGAAGGGCAGATTCTGCCGGTTTACCCACAGCGTGCGGTAGCCGTGCCAGGTGGCGCCCAGCGCGTCCCAGGAGTTGCTGCTGACGAAGGCGATCTGTGACGCCGGGCAGCCACAGGCCTTTTCGCCCAGGGCGTAGGCCTGCGGGTGGGTCTTGTACTTGCGCACGACGTGGGTGCTGATGACGTGATCCAGCAAGCCTTCGAGCCCGGCGGACTTCACGGCCACGTCCAGCATGGCCGGGTCGCCGTTGGACAAAATGCCGGTGACGACGCCCTTGGCCTTCAAGGCCTGCAGCACCTCGCGGTCTTCAGGGAAAGCGCTCAGATGGCGGTACTGGTTCATCAACTGCGCTTCGCGTTCGGGCGTCAAATTCAGCTTGAGTCGCTTGCAGCTGTAGCGCAGGGCCGCGCAGGTGAGCTCCCAGAACGGCTGGTAATGCGCGCCGTCGTTGCTCGTCGTGACCAGGCGCGTGTACTCGATCTGCTTGTCGCGCCACAGCACGCTCAGCGCCTGGCCGTGGCCCGGGTACAGTTGCTCGGCCAGCAGGGCCACGCTGTACACGTCGAACAGCGTGCCGTAGGCATCGAACAGCACGGCTTTGGGGGGCGCGATTAGGCGAGGGGATTCCATGGTCTTGACTGTATTGCATCCATGGGCGGTGATTAATTCCTCATAATGCGGTTTATCCATGACAAAAATGAAGGTAATCGCTCGGCGGCCTGGTGCACGCCTGCTGTTCAACCCGACTCAAAGGTGATGACTTGGACAAACTCAAACAGATGGAAGCCTTCGTGGCCGTCGCCACGCGTGCCAGCCTGACGGCGGCGGCCAAGGCGCAGGGGCTGGCGCCGGCTGTCATGGGGCGGCGCCTGGACGCGCTGGAGGAGCGCCTGGGCGTGAAGCTGCTGGTGCGCACCACCCGGCGCATTGCGCTGACGCACGAGGGCAGCGCCTTTCTGGAGGATTGCCAGCGCCTGCTGGCCGATGTGGCCAACGCCGAGGCCAGCGTGTCCGCCGGTGGCGTCAAGGCCAGCGGCCATTTGCGCATCACGGCGCCGGCTGGGTTTGGGCGGCGTCACGTGGCGCCGCTGGTGCCGCGGTTTCACGAGCAGCACCCCGAGGTGACGGTGTCGCTGAACCTGGGAGACCGGGTGGTGGACCTGGCGGGCGAGGGCTTTGACTGCGCCGTGCGCGTCGGCGACCTGCCCGACTCGGCGCTGGTGAGCGTGCGCCTGGCCGACAACCGGCGCCTGTGCGTGGCCACGCCCCAATACCTGCGCCAGCACGGCACGCCCCGGCACCCGGGCGAACTGTCGAAGTTCGCCTGCCTGACCCTGTCCAGCGAAGCCTCGCAAACGCGCGGCTGGGCCTTCAGCGTTCCCGGT
>CAIKVZ010000300.1 GCA_903830985.1 uncultured beta proteobacterium | reverse complement strand
CGTCGAACTCGTTCAGGTAGTTCAGCGCCCACTCGTCCACGCGGTCCGTCATGACCAGGACTTCAATGCCCTTTTTCTTGAAGACTTCGAGCTGCGGGCTGTTGCGTCCGGCGGCGAGGTTCTCGGCCGTGATGTAGTAGATCGCTTCCTGACCTTCCTTCATGCGCGCCTTGTAGTCGGCAAAGCCCACGCTGGGGGTATCGGACTGGGTGGAGGCGAAGCGCAGCAGCTTGGCCAGGCGATCCCGGTTCGCAAAGTCCTCGCCCAGGCCTTCCTTCAGGACCGCGCCGAACTCGGCGTAGAACTTGGTGTACTTGCCCAGATTCGCCTCGGCCGCGGCCTTGTCTTCTTCCGACACCACGTCGGTGACACCATCGGCGGCCGGTGCTGCTTCCACGGCCCGGTCGTTCTTCGCCAGGTCTTCCAGCATGGCGAGCACGCGCTTGGAGCAGCCTTCGCGGATGGCTTTCACGTCGCGGCTTTCCTGCAGCAATTCGCGGCTCACATTGAGCGGCAGGTCGGCCGAGTCGACCACGCCCTTGACGAAGCGCAGGTAGCTCGGCAGCAGGGCTTCGGCGTCGTCCATGATGAAGACGCGCTTCACGTAGAGCTTGAGTCCGCCCTTTTTCTCACGGTTCCACAAATCGAACGGCGCCTTCGAGGGGATGTACAGCAGCTGCGTGTATTCGGTGCTGCCTTCGACACGGTTGTGCGTGTAGGCCAGGGGCGGCTCGAAGTCGTGGCTGATCTGCTTGTAGAACTCGTTGTATTGCTCGGCGGTGATGTCTTTCTTGGCGCGGCTCCACAGGGCGCTGGCCTTGTTCACGGTTTCCCATTCACCGGTGGCCACCATCTGGCCGGGCTGGCGCCCGCCGGCTTCATCGCCGGGAGTGATGAGTTCGCCGTCCTTCCACTCTTCCTTTTCCATCAGGATGGGCAGGGAGATGTGGTCGGAGTACTTGCTGATGATGCCCTTGAGCTTCCAGACGCTGAGGTATTCCTCGGCGTCGTCGCGCAGGTGCAGGGTGACACTGGTGCCGCGCTGGGCGCGCTCGATCACCTCGACCTCGAAGTCGCCGGCGCCGCCACTGACCCAGCGCACGCCTTCGCTGGAGACCATGCCGGCGCGGCGTGTTTCCACGCTGATCTTGTCGGCGACGATGAAGCCCGAGTAAAAGCCCACGCCGAACTGGCCGATGAGTTGCGCGTCGGCCTTCTGGTCACCGCTCAAGCGGCTGACGAAGTCCTTGGTGCCACTCTTGGCAATGGTGCCCAGGTGGTCGATGGCTTCCTGCTGGCTCATGCCGATGCCGTTGTCGGTGATGGTGATGGTCTTGGCGGCCTTGTCAAAGGCCACGCGCACTTCCAGATTCGGTGCGTCCTCGTACAGGCCGCTGTTGTCCAGGGCCTCGTAGCGCAGCTTGTCGCAGGCGTCCGAGGCGTTGGAGATCAGCTCGCGCAGGAAGATCTCCTTGTTCGAGTACAGGGCGTGGGTCACCAGGTGCAGCAATTGCGCCACTTCGGCCTGGAAGGAATGGGTTTTTTTGTTCATGGTCAGTGCGTCTTGGGAAAAATAAAGGGCGCAAAGGCGCCACGGGGATTATGCAGGTCCGATTTGTGGGTGCTTCGGGCGGATTTCAAGAGTGTCACGCGCCAGCAGTGGTGGCGTGCCTGAAGTGTTGGTCAGGGTGCATACGTGTGTGCGGGCTGGGTAGGTTGGTCGTGCCGCCGGGGCGCTCTGCTTCGTTGACCCCGTACCCCGCAGCACGTACCTGCCGGCGTGGCGTACCGCGGGTGTCGGATGGTGGTCGAAGCGAGGTAAAGGAGGAGGGCCGGGCGCAGCCTGGCCCGGGGGACACGAGTGCAGGCCACCACCCGGCGACCGCGTACCTGCTGGCCCCTGAATTCATGGATTGCCGCGGCCTGCGGCCACTCAATGACGAAACCTACAGTCCTGACCTGACAGGTCTCAGCGCGGCAGCGACTCCACCTCACGCTGCCAGCGCTCGATCAGGCGCTTGCGTTCGGCCGCCTTGCCGTACTTCTCGAAGTCGTACTTGATGAGGCGCACGTTGTCCATCAGCGGAATGCGCTCGTCGGGCTTGAAGGTCTTGTTGGCTGGCACCTGCAGGCTGTTGGCGCGTGCGCCTATGGCCTGGCCGGCGGGGCTCATCAGCCAGTCGTAATAGCGCAGCGCGGCGGCATTGTTGCGTGCGCCCTTGATGAGCGCGATGCCGCCCACTTCGTAGCTCGTGCCTTCACACGGCGCTGCGGTCTTCACCGGGTACTTGTTCAGGCGCCAGCCTTCAAAACCGAAGATGAAGCTGATGCCCAGCGCCACCTCGCCCTTGGCCACATTGGGCGCCTGCGCCTGGCCGCTGCGCGTGTAGTTCGTGACGTTCCTGTGCAGCTTCTTCATGTAGTCGAATGCCGGCTCCTCGCCCATCAGCTGTACCAGTCCCGCCAGCAAGGTGTACGCCGTGCCGCTGGACGCCGGATGCGAAATCTCGATCTCGCCCTTGTACTCGGGGCGGATCACGTCGGCCCAGCACTTGGGCTCGGCCAGCTTTTTCTTCTTCAGCACCTCGGTGTTCCAGCCAAAGCCGATGGCCGAGGTGTAGAAGCCGCCCACCATGTTCTGCGTCATGGCGTACTGG
>CAIKVZ010000299.1 GCA_903830985.1 uncultured beta proteobacterium | reverse complement strand
GCCGAACAGGTCACGGATTCCGTAGCCAACAGCCATGCTGACCAGGGACCAGATGGCGACGCCGTTTTGTGCGGGCGGGAAGTAGGACACCAAGCCGCCAGCCAGGATGGCCAGGACGGATGCGACAAGAAGCAAGGTATTGCGGGACATAGGATCTCCAAGGGTTAAAAAATGCAGGTGGTTTTGACAAACGCCCCGTCGGCTTCGATACCGATGGGGCTATCCGCGTCGGGGCGGAATTCGGGGGCTGCACTCAGGTGGCAGTCGTGCGGGTGGGCCAGCGCCAGCAGCAGGATCAGGGCGAAGATCACGGCTTGAGCAGCGCGCGCAGGGCGGCGGTGCGGTTGAGCCATCCATCAAGGAAAACTGCATCCTTTGGCTGAGCAATGCACAACTGCCGATAAAAGGTGTTGCGCAGGTCCAGCATTCGGTTCGCCAGCGCCACCGGATCGGCTGCAGCCACGGCGGCCAGGGTCTTGGGCCCAACGTTGCCGTCCACCACCGCGCCCACAGCCTGTTGTAGGATCATTTCTGAGCGACGGTCACCGGCATTCACGGCCATGTCGAACGCGGCCAGGTCTACGCCGGCAGGAAGCTGATCGCCATGTACAGCATCCCAGTATTCCGACTTGTAAATGTCGGCCACCTCACTGTCGGCAATCTGCGACACGCCGCGCAGGTACAGGCCATGGGCGGTGCGGTAGGCGTCATAAACAGCGGTGGTTATGCCTCTGTTTGTGGCACCCCCGCTGTCGGCCGGGTTGCATACAAATCCTCCTTCGCGGGCCAGGACGAAGGCCAGGCAGGTTTGAAAGCGTGCGGTCATGGCAGTTGCTCGTGGTGGATGATTTCGACCGCCGAGAACTGGTAGCCCTCTTTGCCGTACCGCTGAGCCAGCCATACGGGCTCAGGCAAGGCGTGGACGCCCTCGTCCTTGCCGATGTGATGTGCCTTGCAAAGCAGACGTCCATTCGTGTTCATGTCGTCCACGAAGGTGTACGGGTCCGCCTCGTCAAAGCTGCCCCATCCAAAGCTCGGGAAATCCTTGCGGATCTGCGAACCTTCAGACCAGTCGATCATTTCCGCGAAGCTACGCTCGATGGGCCAGTGGTGTGCCTCGATTGGATGGCCGGTTTCTTGCGCAGTGCAGCCGCAGATATAGCAGCGTCCACCGTCGCGCTCCAGCAGGTGTTTGCGTGACCGCTCAAACAGGGCTGTGGCCTTGCGCGGCGCGTGGCCGGGAAGATTCACATCGACGCTGAGCGTGTTTTTCTCTTCGTGTGTCTCGGTGACAGTCATAAATTTCCAGACGTAAAAAAACCCGCATCAGCGGGCTTCGTGTGGGTGAGAGTTAAGGCTTAATGACCTTGAGTGCGGTATCTAGCAGGCCGGTCTGATTGGTGGCATAGGCGTACCAGGCCACAAGACCGCCGGTGACAAACCAGTACCGACGGATCATTTCGGCCAACCACTGCACGCCTTTGGCGCACCGGCAGAGAAACTTTGTTCCAGCCACAAGGTCTTGACTGAAGGCGATAAAACCAGCCGTGTTTTCGTCAATCCGCGCGACGGTAGCTGCCGTCTGCTGGGTCAGCGCCGTGTTGGCTTGCAGGCCCTCGCGGAATTCCGTCATCATCGCGTCGCCGTCGCGTAGCCGT
>CAIKVZ010000298.1 GCA_903830985.1 uncultured beta proteobacterium | reverse complement strand
CCTGCGCCGACTGCCAGAAGGACGATTCGCTGATCAGCACCATCGCCAGCGCGGCCAGGCAGGCCAGGGGAAAGACAATGGGGTTGTGTCTGAGGACCGAAAGGAATTTCATTGCCCGATTACAGCGGCGTGGACGCACTGGCCGCCATCAAGGCGCGCGCGCCCGATTTGCCGGTGCTGATACTGAGCGGCTTTCCGGAAGAGCATTACGCGGTCACGTTGCTGCGTCAGGGTGCCAGCGGTTACCTGAACAAGGACTGCGACCCGGAAGAAATCGTCAAGGCGATTCGCACCGTGGTGCGCGGGCGCAAGTACATCACGGCGGGCGTGGCCGAGCGCCTGGCCGACGGCCTGAGCGCTGGTGACGAGAAGCCGCTTCATGAGCATTTGTCGGAACGTGAATTGCAGGTGTTCCTGCGTCTGGCCAAAGGCGAAGCCATCGGCCACATGGCCGTGAGCATGTCGCTGAGCGTGAAGACCGTCAGCACCTACCGCACCCGCGTGATGGAAAAAATGAAGCTCGAATCGAACTCCGATCTGACCTACTACGCCTTGAAGAACGGCCTGATCCAGTAACAGGTGTCAAGGCTGCACCGGGTCGGACAGATCGCCTGCGGCCAGCTGCCCGCAGTACTGTATCAGTGCCTCGATTTCGGTGGACTTGTCGAACACCCGGTGCGCGCCCAGTTCCAGGCACTTGCGCCGCATATCGGGCGTCGCGTAATTGCTCAGTACCACAATCCGGCACGGCTGCGCACTCTTTTCCGCCCTGAGCACACCCAGGCCTGAGCCAGCCTTGAGGAAGATGTCGACGATCACCAGATCGACCTGGTGGTTGTTCTGCGCCAGCCACTGCACGGCGCTGGCCTCATCCTCGGCCGTGCCGACCACCTGCACCGGCACCAGTTCCTCCAGTGTGGCGATCAGGGTTTCGCGTATCACCGGGCTGTCTTCGACAATGAAGGTCTTGAGTCGCTGCATGGGCTTGGAGTGTGATGAGGGCATCGAACGGGTCTGGAAATATTCGGCCTGAGTATGCCCGTGCCGGCACGGTCCGTACAGTGGTCGGCAGCGCGCCTGCCTGTCGGACATGTCCTACAAACGCGGCGCGGCGTAGGACAACTACTACCGCAAGGGGCGGCGCAGTCCGCTGTCTTCGTCGCTGCCTGGCTCGCATACTGAACCCAGCTCAGGTGCGCCTTCAGGCAGCTTGGGACTTGAGATTCGCCAACCCTTGATGAATGGAGATACCGATGAAACCACTTTTGAAAAAGGCCTTCGCCATCGCCGCCGTGGCGCTGGCAACACACGCCGCCGCCGAGGTCATTTTTTACGAGAACAACAACTTCGAAGGCCGCTCCTTCAGCACCGCCCGACCGGTGGACAACCTCACCCGCTTCGGCTTCAACGACCGGGCCTCCTCGGTCGTGGTGTTGAACAGCCGCTGGGAAGTGTGTGAGGACGCGCGTTTTGGCGGGCGTTGCGTGGTGCTGCGCCCAGGGCGCTACCCGTCGCTGGGTGCCATGGGCCTGAACGACCGCGTGTCGTCGGTGCGCAGCGTGGCCGGCAATGCGCGCATCGAAGAACAACGTTTTGCACCCATGCCCGAGCCGGTGTATGACAACCGCCGGCGCAACAACGAGCGCATCTATCAGGCCGACGTGACCTCCGTGCGCGCCGTGGTCGGGCCGCCCCAACAACGTTGCTGGGTGGAGCGTGAGCAGGTGGTGCAGGACCGCGGCAACAACATCGCTCCGGCCTCCATTGCCGGTGCGCTGCTGGGCGGCGTGCTGGGCCATCAGGTCGGTGGTGGTTCGGGCAAGGACCTGGCCACCGTGGGTGGTGCGATTGCCGGCGCGGCGGTCGGCGCCAACCTGGGACGCGACGCCAGCGGCACGGTCGTCAGCAGCCGCGACGTACAACGCTGTGCCAATGTGCCCAACCAGGCCAAGCCCGAATTCTGGGACGTGAGCTATGTCTTCCGCGGCCAGGAGCACCGCATCCAGATGACCTCGCCACCGGGGCGCACCATCCCCGTGAACGGTAAGGGTGAGCCGCGCAGCTAAACGTCGGATTCCATAAAACCAGGCCCCGGTGCAGTCAAGCTGTACCGGGGCTTTTTGCATCTCACTGCAGTTTTGCAAAAGCGGCTTTGCGCCGTCGAAATTTCGGGCCTTAACGACCTTCTTCCACCGCGATGGTAACTTCGCCGCCGAGGATGTCCTGCGCCGGCAACCAGGCGCGCGCAGCCGCATAACCTTTGCCACGATAGAACTCGGCAATGCGTTCTGCCATGGCGTGCAAGTCAGCCACCGTGAGTTGGCTGCCGGCCTGAAAACCGGTGCGCGCCAGCAGCACGGTCACGGAATAGCGCTGCGCGCCAGTCAGGCGCAGGCGGTGCACGGTGATCAGGCGTTCTTCGGGTTCGGCCACAGCGGACGCATCACGGCCAAGCGCCCCGAATGCGGGGTGCTGGCTTGCCAGCGCCAGTGACGCCGGCACGGACGGTTCGTTGGCTGCGGGTGCGGCCAACACCATGCCACTGCAAGAGAGCAGCGCGATGGCGAGGAGTCGCATCTTGTTCATGGCGGCTTTCGTGGTGGCAAGCGTGGCGGCGGTGCAGGGTCCACCGGCCGGCCGCTTGCCCGGGTCTATTTCTTCTCGCCCTGAGTGGCGTTCTTCAGCCGGTCGCCGGTCTCTTCGATCTTCTGGCCGACCTGGTCCACAGCCTTGTCGATCTTCTTGCCAGCCTGTTCAGCCGGACCTTCCGGCTTCTGGCAACCGGCCAGCGCCGCACTGACGGCGAGCACGACCAGCGCCATGGTGGTTGTGATTTTCATGATCAATGCCTGTCGACTTCGCGGCCGATCACGCCGCCGATCACGGCGCCGCCAACGGTTCCGATGCCGCTGCCGCCGGTCAGAATGGAGCCGCCAATGGCGCCGGCGCCGGCACCGATGGCGGTGTTGCGGTCGCGCTCATTCATGTTGGCGCAGCCCATCAGGCTGGCAGCGGCGACGGCACAAAGTGCCATTTTTTGGAATGTATTCATGGGATGACCTCTTTGATTAACGTTAAAAAAACTTCCCGACCTGTCGCGGTCTGGAACTACTTGCCAAAGCGCACATTCACTTGCTTCATGCACTGGTCCTTGCTGGCACCGGCATAGCTGTCGCACTTCTCCTTCTCGACCTGGTACTGGGCGTTGAGCTTGCTGGTCTGTGCGTCCTGCACGGCACTGGATACCTGGCTGTTCGCCTGGATGCGGGCCTCGGCGGTCTTTTGGTCTGCCGTGGCGTTTGCGTCGCGCGCCTTGAGTTGCAGCTTGGCGTTGGCCAGGGCCGTGGCCTGCACCGCCTTGGCTTCCTTCACGCAAACGTCCTTGGGGTTGCCGGCGAGGTCGTCACAGCGCTCCTTGGCCACCTTGTAGTCGGCGTCCGCCCGCGCCGTGCGCAGCTGGTAGTGGTGCTTGGGCGTGGGTTCGTAGTTGGCCCGCAACCCGGCTGCCGCCACCTTTTCCGCGCCCTTGGCCTGCAACACGCAAATGTCCTTGGCATTGCCGGCGAGCGAGGAGCAGGCCTCCTTGGCGATCTTGTATTCAGCAGAGACCGCGTCCTTGCCGCTCTGGTATTCGGCCTTGGTCAAGGCCTGTGCCATGGCACTGGCGCTGAAGGCCAGGCTGATGGCGATGGCGATGGCGAGCAAACGGATTTTGGATTTATTCATGGTGCGGTGCTTTCGTTGGTTGGCCGGTGGTCCGGCGACTCGCGATGCCGAGGTCATCAAGGGCCTCTTCGCATCTGCCACTGCAGCTTAGGACGGGCATAGGTTCGGGTCTGTTGGCTGACGCACATAATCGACGCCAGCAATCTCTTCAACCTTCGCCGGAACAATGCCCCATGGGACCTGCAGATACCACCCTTGTCGATACCCCGGCTGCGGCCTCCTCCCCGGCCCACAGCCACGGCTCAGCCCCCGCCGAAGTGGCCTTTCCCAAGGCCATCCGCAGCTTTGTGCTGCGCGCCGGACGAACCACCAGTGGCCAGGCCAAGGCGGTGCAGGAATTGGGGCCGCGCTTTGTCCTGCCCTACACCGGCCAGCCGCTCGATCTGATGGCGGCCTTTGACGCAGCCCCCGTCAGCGAGGAACAGCCCCGCCCGACCATTCTGGAAATCGGCTTTGGCATGGGCGACGCCACGGCGCACATCGCATCCCTGCTGCCGCAACGGAACTTCCTCTGTTGCGAGGTCCATGTGCCCGGCGTGGGCGCGCTGCTGAAACGCATCGGCGAACAGAACCTGGGCAATATCCGCATCCTGGCGCACGACGCGGTGGAGGTCATCGACCACATGCTGCCGCTCTGGAACGCCAGCGAGCCCCAGATCGGGCTGGACGGCGTGCACATCTTTTTCCCCGACCCCTGGCACAAGAAACGGCACAACAAGCGCCGTCTGATCCAGCCCGCTCTGGTGGCCAAACTGGCGGCGCGCCTGAAGCCCGGCGGCTACCTGCACTGCGCCACCGACTGGCAGGAATACGCCGAGCAGATTCTGGAAGTGCTCGGCGCCGAGCCTTTGTTGTAAAACACCGCGGCCGGCTATGCGCTCAAGCCGGACTATCGACCGCTGACCAAGTTCGAAAACCGCGGACTCAAGCTCGGGCACGGCGTGTGGGACCTGGTGTTCGTGCGCCGGTGAACCCGGTCCTGCCCAGCCGCGACGGTGTGGGTCCGAGTTGCGTAGGTCTGGTGCCCGGGCCCTGGCCGACGATGCTGGATTGCCTGCTGGAGCGCTTTGCCGCGATTCCCGCTGCCGAGTGGCTGCGGCGCATGCTGGCGCAGGAAGTGCTGGACGAATTCGGCGTGGTGGTCACGCCCACCCGCGCCTACCAGGCGCATATCCGGCTCTACTACTACCGCAGCGTGGCGCAGGAGGCGCGCATTCCCTTCGACGAAGTGCTGCTGTTTCAGGACGAGCATCTGGTGGTGGCGGACAAGCCGCACTTCCTGAGCGTCACGCCCGGCGGGCCGCACCTGCAGGAGACGCTGCTGGTGCGCCTGAAAAAACGCCTGGGGCTGGATGCCCTGCAACCCATCCACCGCATCGACCGCGAGACCGCGGGGGTGGTGGTGTTCTGCGTGCAGCCGCAAGAACGCGACGCCTACCACGCCTTGTTTCGCGAGCACGCCGTGCACAAGACCTATCAAGCCATCGCACCCTGGCGCGACGACCTGATTCTGCCGCTGACCAGGCACAGCCGCATCGCCGAAGGTGAGCCGTTTTTTCTGCAGCGCGAGACGCCAGGCATGCCCAACGCAAGCACCGAGGTCGAACTGCTGGAGGTCTGCGAGGGGCGGGCACGCTACCTGCTGCGGCCCCACACCGGGCAAAAACACCAGCTGCGCGTGCACATGGCAGCGCTGGGGATGGCGATCGAGAATGACCCGTTCTACCCGCAAGTTCGCCGCACACGTGACGAGGCCGACGACTGGACCCGACCGCTGCAGCTGCTGGCGAAATCCATCGCCTTCACCGATCCTGTGACTGGCCAGGAAAGGCACTTTGAAAGTCCGCGGGATTTGACGCTGTAGCCAACCCTCTGCCGCGCGCGCGAGAGGGAGAATAACCGTCGTCTGAGTGCTTCTTCCTAGGGCGGGGAACAGTGAATCAAACTCGGTTCAGCGGCGTCAGCGCCCTGCCCTGCGTATGAAAGGCGATCAGGTTGTCGGCGGCGAGGTTCGCCATGGCCAGGCGCGTGGGACGGCTGGCGCTGGCGATGTGCGGCGTCAGCACCACATTGGGCAAAGTGAGCAGATCAGGGTGCACGGCGGGTTCGCCTTCAAACACGTCGAGTCCGGCGCCCGCCAGCTGACCGGCGCGCAGTGCCGCCGCGAGCGCCGCATCGTCCACGATGCCACCGCGCGCGATGTTGACCAGAGTGGCGCTGGGCTTCATCTGCGCCAGTTCCGCCGCGGCGATGGCGTGGTGCGAGGACGCGGAATAAGGCAAGACCAGCACCAGGTGATCGGCATCGCGCAGCAGTTCGGCCTTGCTCACATAACGCGCCCGGCATTGCCCTTCCGTTTCAGCATCGAGCCGGCTGCGGTTGTGGTAAATCACCTGCATGCCAAAACCCAGGGCGCCGCGCCGCGCAATGCCCTGACCGATGCGCCCCATGCCGAGGATGCCCAGGGTGCTGGCGTGGATGTCGGCGCCGGCCAACATGTCATAGCGCCACTTCGTCCATTCTCCGCGGCGCAACAAGCGTTCGCCTTCGGTGATGCGCCGGGCGGTTGCCATGAGCAGGGCAAAGCCGAAGTCGGCCGTGGTCTCGGTCAGCACATCGGGCGTGTTGGTGGCCAGCACGCCGGCGGCCGTCATCGCATCCAGGTCAAAGTTGTTGTAGCCCACGGCCATGTTGGCGCAGATCTTCAGCGCCGGACAGGCCGCCAGCAGGGCCGCGTCAATGCGCTCGCCGGCCATGGTGAAGATACCCCAGGCGCCCTGCAAGCGCTGCAGCAACTGGGCAGCAGTCCAACTCTCGTCGTCCTGGTTGGTGATGAGTTCGAAGTGCTGCGCCAGACGCTCCAGCACCTCGGGAAAGATGGCGCGCGCCACCAGCAGTCTGGGTTTCATGGTTCAGGTTTCCTTCACTTCAGTGCAACAGCCGGTACTGCACGACGTAGACCGCCGCGCCGGCCAGGTAGCCCACCAAGGCCAGACCGCTGATCTTTTTCATGTACCAGAAAAAATCGATCTTCTCCAGCCCCATGGCAGCAACGCCCGCGGCCGAGCCGATGATCAGGATGGAGCCCCCGGTGCCGGCGCAATAGGCCATGAACTCCCACAGAAAACTGTCGGCAGGGAATTCGCTCAAGTGGTACATGCCCATGGATGCGGCCACCAGTGGCACGTTGTCCACGATGGCGCTGAACAGACCGATGATCAGCACGATGATCTCCTGGCGCCCGACCGCATGCTCCAGCCACTGCGCCAGTGCCGTCAGGATGTGCGTATGCTCCAGCACCGAGACCGCCAACAGGATGCCGATGAAGAAGACGATGGAGCTCATGTCGATGCGCGTCAGCGCGCGCGCAATCGTCAGGCGCTGGCGGCGCAGGTCAAGCGCCTTGCGGTGCACCAGATCACCCACCATCCACAAGACCCCCAGGCCGAACAATATGCCCATGAAGGGCGGCAACTGCGTGACGGTCTTGAACACCGGCACCATGACCAGGATGCCCAGGCCCAGGAAGAACATCAACTGGCTCTCGAACTGGCTGGTCGGGAACTCCTCGGCGTCCTCGCGCAGCGCCGGCGCCACCACAGCGCGGTCGCCCAACAGGCGCGCCGTCATGGCCAGCGGCACCAGCAGGCTCACCATGGAGGCCAGGAACACGCCCTTCATGATTTGCAGCGCGGTGATCTGTCCGCCAATCCACAGCATGGTGGTGGTGACGTCGCCGATCGGTGTCCAGGCGCCGCCGGCGTTGGCAGCGATCACGATCACGCCGGCAAAGAGCAGGCGGTCCTCGCGCTGCCCCAGCAGCTTCTTCATGAGCGAGACCATGACGATGGTGGTGGTGAGGTTGTCCAGGATGGCGCTGAGGAAGAAGGTGACAAAACCCACCAGCCACATCAGGCTGGAGAGCCGCGTCGTCCTGATGCGCGCGGTGATGACATCGAAGCCGTTGTGCGCGTCCACTACCTCGACGATGGTCATGGCACCCATCAGGAAAAAGACGATCTGCGCCATGCTGGCCAGCGACTCGTTCAGTTCGGCCGCCACGCCGGTCGGATTGCCGCTGGCCAGGGCGTAAACCGTCCAGAGCCAGCCCGCGCCCATCAGCGCCGAAGCCGACTTGTTGATCTTGATGGGATGTTCCAGCGCAATGGCCGCGTAGGACAGAACAAAAATAACGACCAGCGCAGTCAGCATCATGAAAAATCCCGGGTTAAAAAGCCGACATGCCGGGACTCAGCCGGGCTGCTCAATATCGAATACCTGACGCAAATAGGCCAGGTACTTTTCGTCTTCGCACATGTTCTTCGACGGCGTGTCGGACAGCTTGGCCACCGGCTGACCGTTGCAGCGCGTCATCTTGATGACGATCTGCAGCGGCACATGGCCAGGCGGGTCGCCCAGGTCGTTGGTCAGGTTGGTGCCGATGCCGAAGGCCAGCTGGCAGCGTCCCCGGAACTGCTGGTACAGCCCGATGGTGCGCGGCACGGTCAGGCTGTCGCTGAAGATCAGCGTCTTGGTATTCGGGTCGACACGGTTCTTCTTGTAGTGCGCAATCAGGCGTTCGCCCCAACTGAAAGGATCGCCGCTGTCGTGGCGCGCGCCGTCGAACAGCTTGCAGAAATACAGGTCGAAGTCGCGCAGAAAGGCGCTCATGCCATACACGTCCGACAGGGCAATGCCCAGGTCGCCGCGGTACTCCTTGGCCCAGGACTCGAAGGCAAATACCTGGCTGTCGCGCAGCCGCGGACCCAGCGCCTGGCAGGCCTGCAGGTATTCGTGTGCCATGGTGCCCAGGGGCGTGAGGCCCAGCTTCCAGGCAAACAGCACGTTGCTCGTTCCCGCCATCTGCCCGCTGGTCTCGGGCGCTTGGCCAGGGCTGTGCAACGTGCCCAGGCGCGTCGCCAGCACGCGCAGCAGCTCCTCGTGCCAGGCCTTGGAAAAGCGCCGCCGCGTGCCGTAGTCGGCAATCTTCAACTCCTCCAGACCGGGTGCGCGCAACTGCTCGATCTTGGTGTCCAGGCGCTGCCGTCCCAGGGCAAAGTCGGGCAGCTTTTGCACGTTGCGAAAGTAGACCTCGTTCACGATCGCCAGCACCGGGATCTCGAACAGGATGGTGTGCAGCCAGGGGCCCTGGATCACGATGTCGATCTCGCCGTTGTCCCGCGGCGTGACCGTGACGTACTTTTCGTTGAGTTTGAAGATGCCCAGGAAATCAACGAAATCGCTCTTGATGAAGCGCATGGAGCGCAGGTAAGCCAGTTCCGACTCCTGGAAATGCAGACTGCACAGAGAGCTGATTTCCTCGCGGATTTCCGCCACATAAGGCGCGAGTTGCACACCCGGGTTACGACACTTGAAGCGGTACTCGACCTGCGCACCGGGAAACTGATGCAGCACCACCTGCATCATGGTGAACTTGTACAGGTCGGTGTCCAGGAGGCTGGTGATGATCATGCGGAAGACTCGTCGGCAAAGGGGTGAGCCGCGATTATGGGCGGGGCCCTTCGAATGTAACTTGACCACGCGCCATTCCCGGTGCGCACAAGCGCCATCACAGGGTAAGTCCTGACAGCCTGCGCAACTTTCCACTCGGGCGGCCCGACCGCCCAGCGCAGTTCGATGTCAGTCCAGCCAGTGGGTGAATTCATCCACCGGCACACGCGGCGTGACAAAGCGGTTCACCGGATCGGAGGTGTCGGCGTAGCCCAGTGACATGGCACAGACCAGCATCTCGTTGCTGCCCGCGCCGATGTGCGGCAGGATGATGCTGGCATAACTGTTCCAAGCTTGCTGCGGGCAGGTGTGCAGGCCGCGGGCCCGGGCGGCGATCATGATGTTTTGCACGAACATGCCGTAGTCCAGCAGGCTGCCGCGGCCCATCACGCGGTCGACGGTGAACATCAGACCGACGGGGGCGCCAAAAAATTGGTAATTGCGCTGGTGCTGGGCGTGCATCTTGTCCTTGTCGCCCTTGACGATGCCCAGCAAGCCGTACAGGCCCCAGCCGTTTTCGCGGCGCCGGTCGATGTAGGGACTGACCCAGTTTTCCGGGTAGTAATCGTATTCCTCACGGTACTGGCTGGCGAGTTCGGGATTGGCGCGGATCGCGTCGTGCACGCTGCAGACCTTTTCCACGAGGCTGTTCCGGCTCCCACCTTGCAGCACATAGACATTCCAGGGCTGGGTGTTGGTGCCCGATGGCGCACGCGAGGCCACCTGCAGGATGTCGTGCAGCATCTGGCGCTCCACCTTCTGCGGCGTGAAGGCGCGCGTCGACATGCGGCTCAGGATGGCGTTATCGACTTCGGATGGGTTCATAAAAGTTGCTCCAGTACGGATTTCAAATTGCTCGGCAAGGCCACGGGGCGGCGGCTGTGCCGATCCACGTAGACATGAATGAAGTGGCCACTGGCCGCGGTGAGGGGCTCGCCCTGGGCAAACAGGCCGATCTCGTAACGCACGCTGGAACTGCCCAGGCGTGACACCCGAATGCCGGCGTCCACCGTCTGCGGAAACGCCAAGGGGGAAAAATAGTTGCAGTGCGTCTCCACCACCAGGCCGATCACCGCGCCCGCATGGATGTCGAGCACGCCATGCTCGATCAGATGGGCGTTGACGGCGGTATCGAACCAGCTGTAATAGACGACGTTGTTCACGTGGCCGTAGGCGTCGTTGTCCATCCAGCGTGTGCCTATGGGCCGAAAGACCCGAAAAGCACTGCGTGGCTGGGCTTGGGGCTTGGCGGTGGGCAATGGCGTCATGGTCGACGATTTTGCCAGCCCATGGAAGCCATTGTGGAACCACGGTGACAAATCGATGGAAATCAATTTTCTAGATTTGCACCTCTAAATTGTTGCAATGCAACAAAAAGCACTTGCGCGGTCATACAGTTCGCCTATACTTCAGGCCATGCTGCACTGCAACATAAACCTGGCTCCGGCCCAGTTTCAGAGCAGATATTTTTTCACAACCCCTCTCCTGGAGAATTGATATGCTGACCCCTGAACAAGTTATGGCCTCGAACAAAGCCGCTGTGGAAACCCTTTTCGGCCTGACCACCAAGGCTTTCGAAGGCATTGAAAAGCTGGTTGAACTGAACGTGACCGCTTCGCGCGCCGCGCTGGAAGAAGTCGCCACCCACACGAAATCGGTTCTGAGCGTGAAAGACGCGCAGGAACTGTTGGCTCTGCAAGCCGGCCTGCTCCAGCCTCTGGCTGAGAAGACCGCTGCCTACAGCCGTCACCTGTACGACATCGCCACCGGCACCACCGGCGAATTCAGCAAGGCCTTCGAAGGCCAGGCTGCTGAAGCCCAGTCCAAGTTCATGGGCGCCGTGGACAGCGCCACGAAGAACGCACCTGCCGGCTCCGAAGCCGCCGTGGCGGTGATGAAGGGTGCAGTGAGCGCCGCCAACAACGCTTTTGAATCCGTGCAAAAGGCTGTCAAGCAAGCGACTGAAGCTGCCGAAGCCAACTTCAACGCAGTGGCTGCTAACGCTGTCAACGCTGCCAAGACCACAACCGCCAAGAAGCGCTAAAAAGTTGTCTCCTCGGATCCTTTCGTAACCTTCGGGTTCAGGGATCCCTTAGGGCCCCGTCGCAAGATGGGGCCTTTTTTTTCTATGGGGGTCGGACACCAATTTCGCTGCGGCGCCTTGCGCCGCACCCGGCGGGCGAGTCGAAAGACTCGGTGAAATTGGGCTCTCTCAAGAAACACAATCTAAGCGTTTGATTTTTCGGGGGCATTTTTTGGATTTCGGTGCAGGCCGGGTCTCGCCCCGGCAGGCGAGGTACCTTTCTTTGCTTGCCCAAAGCAAGGTACCCGAAAGAAAAGGCAGCCGAAGTCAGAGCCGCTGCGCGGTCCCTT
>CAIKVZ010000297.1 GCA_903830985.1 uncultured beta proteobacterium | reverse complement strand
GCCTGACGTTTCACCCAGCGAGTTGAAATCCGTAGGTCCCTGGTTCGAGCCCAGGTCGAGGAGCCAATGTTTTCATGCGGGAATAGCTCGTTTGGTAGTGCGCAAGCTTGCCAATGTAGAGGTAGGGGTCGAGAGGTCTAGCCTACTTTCACGCTGCATCGCCCATTTGGCTCAGTGGCAGAGCACTCCCTTGGTAAGGGAGAGGTCCCGGGTCCGATTCCCGGAATGGGCACCATCATCCGCTACAAATACGGTAGCAGTTTCATCCCATCGACTCAGGCCACGGCCAGCAAGCGCAGCAGGTCCGTGCGCGCCTTGACAGACTGGCGATTGACCATGGAAACAATGCGGTGCTGGCGCGTGCTGGTGTCACGCAGCACGGGTTCAGCAAGCGTCATGCCGTCCTTATTGACCAGCACGGCCACTGAGGGATTAAGGCCATTGATGCCGCGGCGAACGACAACGGCGAGCTCTTCGCTTTCCAGTTTCACCAGGGCGCCGGGGTGGTAGACGCCGAGGACCTTGATCAGCACCTCCCCTGCATCGTCCACCTGGAGGTCTTCATCCAGGTAGGCCGCCTTCATTGCAGCCAAAGATGCCATCGATCGACGCGTCTTGCGCGGTGACAGGCGCGCAGAAAAAATGTCGACCCGGTGAATCAAACGAGCCAGCTTGTCAATGTCGGATCGGTGCTCAAGCGAGCCCGCATTGGACTGGTGATGTGCGGCTACCGCACCCAGCCAGAGCGGATCCGTGACTCCCGAATATTTCAACAGCGCGACTGACTGCTGCGCGTGAGACCTGACCGCGCCTTTCTGCATGGGAGTCAACGGCAAGACCTGGGCCGCCAATCGGTCTTGCAGGTCAGTCATTGAAATATTCATGGTTAAAGCCGCCAGACTCATTGCGGTCACCAACTCGTCTGGCCAGTGCAGCACTTCATGGGCGGCCAGTGAACATATGGCGCAGACAAGCAAGGCGTGGGTGGCGCTGTAGAGTTGATTTTCTTCGGTGGCCAGATGCGTCAACGCCAACAGCGTGGCATCCGGACTGCGCCGCACCAAATGTGCAAGTTCCTCCTGCAAAAGGCTGATGCGCAATGGAAATGTGTCACGCCGAGGGCTGCGCAATAGCGCATCGGCCCGGCTTTGCAGCCCCAGCCAGTCGACCGGACTGTCCCCACTGCCCATCATGTCAGCCTTGTGCGCAGCGCCGTGGGGCACATCGCGTGTCACAACAGACAGTTCAGTTGGCGCATGCTCCAAGCGATCGTCCACCCGCTGACTTGCCAAGGCCTGCCGGTAGGCATCCACCTCGCGCATGTCGACGCACAGCTCGCCGTGAGCGGCAAGCATGTTCAGTGCGCTGCGTCGGGTGAATAAGTGCCCCTTTCTGGCCAGCAAGACGCCGTCTTCGCTGCGCAACGAGAAGGCCAGAGCCTGCCCCAACGGGATGGTCCCGGAATTGACGGTGAAAAGCTTCATGTGGGGCACCGCAGTCGAGGACCCGCTGCGGCGCATTGCGGGTTGCGCATCATTCATCGAACGTGCAAACCAGACATCTCAAAGCTGCGGACTTGAAGCGAACGCAGTGAACACGCCGTGCTGATACGGGATCAAGGGCTTCCAAGGCAACTGGCGCGTTCATGGCCTATCTCCATTTTTGCATCAAAGTCTGACACGGCGAATTGGAGTCCTCGAGAGGTCATCGGTCAAACCGTCCGAAAAAATGAAACCAAGGTATCACTTTTCGGAGGTTCGGATGGAATGCAGGTTGAACACCCCGCACGACTCCGCCTTAGAATTCCCCATCCTTTACGATTGAACCAACATGAGCGAAATACTTTTCATTGGCATGGTGCTGTGTGTGCTGGCCCTGGCCCTGACTGCCTGTGGCGTGGCGCTGGTCTGGAAGAAGAAACTGAAAAACCGCAATCTCAATTGGCACGCCCTGCTGGCGGCCAGCTTGACCGCCGCCGTGGGCTATGGCTTGACACAACGCTCGCCGATCAGCATAGGCCTGCAGGACCTCGATCTGGCGGTTTCCCTGGGCCTGGCTTGGGTCATCAGCTTCATCTTCTTCTGGGTCTGCATTGAGCGCGTCATCAACAGCCACAGGGACTCGGTAGATTTCCAGGAAAGCTCGGTACTGTCGATGCTGTACACCGACAGCCGGCAGGACGACATGGAATTCCAGCCGACCGAACTGATGACGCCACGGTCAGACCCCGTGCGCGCCGATGCAAAACATTAACGGCCCAGAGCCTCACAATGGCCATCTCACCCCTCAACTTCAGGCAGGTACAACCATGAGAACGGAAGACTTGATACTGGCAGCCCAGGTGCGAGAACTCGCAGCCGAACTGCGCCATCAGCACGCCTATTCCACCAAAAAGGAAATGGACGCCAGGCTACCGCCGGAACAACACGAATCAATAGAAGATTTCATGGACAAGTACCGTGCCGCACACCCGGTGGCGAAGTTCGTCCCTGAAGCCATGCAGAAGCTGGAAAAAGTGTCCGAGGTGATTCAGGCCTACATGAAGACCCACCCACAGAATTGAAGCCTCGGCCCCGTTCAGCAGAACATGAGAGCCAGCAGCGCGGCGTCGTCAGCCCAGTTCAGCGCGGCGTAACCCGCCAGTCGGTAGACCAGAAACGAGGCCTGTTCCAGCAAGTGTTGAGCGGTCATGGGATGTTTGTACAAAGAGCATTCATTATCGCTGCCTCAGATTGCAAGCACCCGAACCGGCCTCTACACTGGTGCTTGCCGTTTTTTCCCCATGTTTTTCCCGCAACAGGAATTCCCATGACCAGCCAGATTCGCCGAATAGCCATTTGCACCGGGGGCGGCGACGCACCCGGGCTGAACGCCGTGATCCGTTCGGTGGTGATTGCCGCTGCGAATCGCGGCTGGGAGTGCTACGGAATTCGCGACGGATTCAATGGCATTCTGTTCTCCGAACGCTACGCCGACGGCGGCGTGTTTCGCCTGACGCGCGAGCGGGTACGCGGCATCGGCCATCTGGGCGGCACCATGCTGGGCACCACCAACAAGGGAAACCCGCTGCATTTCCCGACCCGCATGCCAGACGGCAGCACGCGCGAGATCGACCGCTCCAACGAGATCCTGGAGTTCTTCGCCAAGAAGGAATTTGACGCCCTGGTGTCGGTGGGCGGCGACGGCTCGCTGACGATTGCCGACGCGCTGCACAAGAAAGGTCTGCGCGTCGTGGGCGTTCCCAAGACCATTGACAACGATTTGGACAAGACGGTCACCACCTTCGGCTTTGACACGGCGGTGGAATTTGCCACCGAGTGCCTGGACCGACTGCACAGCACGGCCGAGAGCCACCAGCGCGTGATGGTGGTCGAGGTGATGGGCCGCTACGCTGGCTGGATCGCCCTGCATTCGGGCATTGCCGGCAACGCGCACAGCATTCTGATGCCGGAGATTCCCTTCGACCTGGACAAGGTGGTGGAGCAGATCCGTGCGCGTGACGCAGACGGACGCATGTATTCGGTGGTGCTGGTGGCCGAGGGCGCCGTCCCGAAGAACGGGCACCAGGAGTTGCTGGAGCAGGCCGGCGTGGGCCATGCCGAGCGCCTCGGCGGCATCGGTGAGCAGGTGGCCAAGGAGTTGCAGGAGCGCACCGGCAAGGAGGCGCGGGTCGTGGTGCTGGGGCACCTGCTGCGCGGCGGCAGCCCGACCTCGTTCGACCGGCTCGCCGCCATGCGCTTTGGCGCCGCAGCGGTGCGCGCACTCGACCTGGGCATGTCGGGCGTGATGGTGGCGCTGGCCTTCCCGAACGTGAATTACGTACCGTTGGAAGAAGTGGCAGGACGCATGAAGGGCGTGCCCATGGACAGCGACACGCTGCAGACGGCGCGCGATCTGGGCATCTGCCTGGGGGATTGAGTTTTCGTTTGATCCGCATCAGCCAGAGGCGGTGAATGGGGATCACAATGTTGTCCATCAAAATACCAGGACACATTCATGACCACTCTTTCTCCTGCCGAGCAAGCCCTGCGTGACGCCGCCCGCGAATACCATCGCACCCCCACGCGCGGCAAGATTTCCGTCAACGCCACCAAGCCGCTGTCCAATCAACGCGACCTGTCGCTGGCCTATTCGCCCGGCGTTGCCTACCCCTGCCTGGACATCCAGGCCGACCCGTCACTCGCGGCGGAATACACCTCCCGCGGCAATCTGGTGGGCGTGATCACCAACGGCACAGCGGTGCTGGGCCTGGGCAACATCGGTCCGCTGGCGGGCAAGCCGGTCATGGAGGGCAAGGGCTGTCTGTTCAAGAAATTCGCCGGCATCGACGTGTTCGACATTGAATTGGCGGAAAACGACCCGGACAAGCTGGTGGAGATCATCGCCGCCATGGAGCCCACCCTGGGCGGTGTGAACCTCGAAGACATCAAGGCGCCCGAGTGCTTCTACATCGAGAAGAAACTGCGCGAACGCATGAACATCCCGGTGTTTCATGACGACCAGCACGGTACGGCCATCATCTCGTCGGCAGCACTGCTCAATGGGCTGGAACTGGTGGGCAAACGCATCGAGGACGTGAAGATTGCCGTCTCCGGCGCGGGAGCCGCGGCACTGGCCTGCCTGGACGTGATGGTGGGTCTGGGCGTGCGGCGCGAGAACGTCTGGGCCTGCGACTCCAAGGGCGTGATCTACCAGGGACGCCCCGGTGGCTTCGACGAATCCAAGGAGCGCTTTGCACAGGTCACCGAGGCGCGCACTCTGGCCGATGTGGTGCGCGATGCCGACGTGTTTCTGGGCTGCTCCACTGCCGGCGTGCTGACGCAGGACATGGTGAAAACCATGGCACGCCAGCCCATCATCCTGGCGCTGGCCAACCCCGAGCCCGAGATCCGCCCCGAACTGGCGAAAGCCGTGCGCCCGGATTGCATCATCGCCACGGGTCGCTCCGACTACCCGAACCAGGTGAACAACGTCCTGTGCTTCCCCTACATCTTCCGTGGCGCACTGGACTGCGGCGCCACCAAGATCACCGAGGCCATGAAACTGGCCTGCGTGCGCCAGATCGCCGATCTGGCCAAGGCGGACATCAGCGAGGAAGTGGCCAACGCCTACGCCGGCAAGGAACTGGTGTTTGGCACGGAATACCTGATCCCCACGCCCTTTGATTCTCGCCTGATCCTGCGCATTGCCCCAGCCGTGGCCCGGGCCGCCGAGGAGTCCGGCGTGGCGACTCGCCCCATTCAGGACTACGAGGCCTACCATCAGCAACTGTCGCGCTTCGTCTACCAGACCGGCATGTTCATGCGCCCGGTGTTCAGCGCGGCCAAGGCCGTGCCGGACAGCGCCAAGCGCGTCGCCTTTGCCGAGGGCGAGGACGAACGCGTGCTGCGCGCCGCGCAAGTGGCGGTGGACGAAGGTCTGGCGCGCCCGATCCTGATCGGCCGCCCGGCGGTGATCGCCGCGCGCCTGACCAAGGCCGGTCTGCGCATCCAACTCGGACGTGAAGTCGATTGCGTGAACCCCGAGGACGACCCACGCTTTCGCCAGTACTGGGAGCTTTACCACAAGCTCATGGGGCGCCACGGCGTGACCCAGGACGCGGCCAAGGCCGCAGTGCGCCGCTCCAGCACCACCATCGGTGCGCTCATGGTCAAGCTGGGCCATGCCGACGCCATGCTGTGCGGCATGCTGGGGCGCTTTGACGTGCACCTGCAACATGTGCGTGACATCATCGGCATGAAGAAAGGTGCCACCAGTCTGGCCGCGCTGAACGCCCTGATGCTGGACAAATACGCCCTGTTCATTACCGACACCTACGTGAACGAAGACCCCAGCGCAGAGCAACTTGCCAGCATCGCCGTCATGGCAGCGGAAGAGGTGAGCCGCTTCGGCCTGCCGCCCAAGGTGGCCTTCCTGTCGCACTCCAATTTTGGCTCTTCCGATCGACCCTCGGCGCGCAAGATGCGCCTGGCGCGCGAACTGTTCGGCCAGATCGCACCGGATGTGGAATGCGACGGCGAAATGCAGGGCGACTCCGCCCTGGCGGATGCTGTGCGCCGCACCGCGCTGGCCGACACCACGCTCGAAGGTGAAGCCAATCTGCTGATCTGCCCGAACCTGGACTCGGCCAACATCCTGTTCAATGTGCTGAAGATGACCGCAGGACACGGCGTCACGGTGGGCCCCATCCTGCTCGGCGCTGCGGCCTCGGTGCACGTGCTCACGCCCTCCGCCACGGTGCGCCGCATCGTCAACATGACGGCGCTGGCCGTGGCCAACGCCAGTTCCTTTCAGCCGGCCTGAAGCAGCTTGCACGCAGGGCGACCGTGAGGGTCCCCTGCGCAGGTGACTGCCACGCCCCCTTGCTAAATATCAATGGCTGCGCCGGGACCTCCGCAAGACTTGCGGTCGGCGTCGTTCATTGCTGTTCGCGAGGTCTGCCATGTCACATCCCATCCACATTCAGCTCATTTCCCCCTGCGCATTCGCTGTACTGTCGCTCATTTTGACCAGCGCCTTGGCGCAAACCAGCACCGTCACGGAGCGCGAAATCGCAGTGCCCAAATGTGACGCCCCCGTGGCCAAGGTGGTGTTCACGGAATTCAAGTGCAAGTCGGCCGACTGCTCGTCCACGGCCGGTCAGCAGGACCCGAGGCGCTACCGCTGGTGGGACAGCTACTACAGCCGAGGCGGCAACAACGTGGCCCAACCCACGTACACGGGCGTCGGCACAGGAATGACCGACATGCTGGCCACGGCGCTGACGCAAACCGGCTGCTTCGACGTGCAGGAGCGCGCCGCGCTCGATGAACTGAACAAGGAACTGGCCCTGGTGGGGAAAAAAATCGAAGCCGAGGCGGCAGATTTCATGATCACCGGCTCCATCACTTCACTGGGGTTCGAATCCAATGCCACCAGCCTGGGTGGGTTCAACTTTCTCAAAGGGCCTCTGGCGCTGCTGGCGGGGTCGGTGGACTTCAAGAAGACCAAGGTCCACATGAACATGGACCTGCGCGTCGTGGACATCCGCAAGGCCAAGATTCTCGCTTCCAAAACTTTCCAGGCCGACAACCAGAAAAGCGGCTTTGGCCTGAGCGGGACCGGCTGGGGTCACGGCGCCATGCTGGGGGGCAGCCACGCCAGCATCTCTGGCTCGCCGCTGGAGGAAGTGGCGCGCGACCTGCTGATCCGGTCCACGATTTTTCTGGCCGAGACCATTGCGCAAAAAGGCATCACGCAGCGCGTCGTATTGCAGGCCACCGACAAGGCCACACCTGCAACCAATTGAACTGAAGGGTGGGCCCCGTCCCGAAGCGGCGACAATCAGGGCTTCACAAACTTGCAGCGCCTCGTCCCCTGCGCGAGCGTCCTTTTCTTCACATGTCCAGTTTCCAGATTCGCCCCGCCTCCCAGCGCGATGCCAAAGCCATCGCCGAACTTCACGCCGCCGCCGCCCAGGCGACCCTGCACGGGCTCGTTCCCGACGAACAAATCAAGGCGGTGGCCAGCGCTGCCGCCATGGAAAAGCGTCTCGCCTATTGGCGCGAAGCGATTGAATTTCTGGATCCGCAAGTGCACGTTGCCACCGACGACGGCATGGTCGTCGGCTTCGTCGCCTTTGACCGGTCTCGTGACCCCAAGACTCCCGCCACCACGGGAGAAATCTGGGCGCTCTATGTGGAGCCCGCGCACTGGGATCAGGGCGTCGGTCTGGCGCTGTGGGACGCGGCGCGCGAAGGACTGGCGGACGAAGGTTGCACCAAGGTCACGGCCTGGTTGTCTTTGCACAACGACCGCGCCCTGCGCTTCTTTGACCTCGCCGGTTTCAAGCGCGAAATGGGCACGGCCCAGACCGTGACCAAGGCCGACGCCATGGGCAACCTCAAACTGGAAGAAATCCGCCTGAAGCGCGACCTCAGCTGATCGTAGCTGTCGGCGCCTTTGAGCACAGCACCGCGCAAACGAGTGTTCTGCTCAAGCAGGGCTGAATCAGGGCGCGTCAACGCCCAGGAATTCGGCCAGAGGGCCTGTGTCCAGGGCGCCGTCGCGGCTCACGGTCTGACCGGTCTTCTGGTTCTTGGCGATGATGAAGGGAACTGACTCGGCGCCAAAGCTGTTCAGCAAGGCCGTATTGGCCTTGATGGCCGCCTCGATGTCGGGGGCGATGCTGGAAGATGCCGCGATACCGCCCTTGCCCGCCAGCAGCAAGGCCTCGTGCTCACTCATCAGTTCGCCCGGGTTGGCCGCGCTCAGCAGTGCCGCGCCCTGCGAGGTGCTGGAAGCATTGATCCAGCCTACCGGAATCCAGACAAACTTGACTTTCTTTTGCAGCGGCTTGGAAGCCTCCCAGAGGTGGCCACAGTGCGGGCACTGGGAGTCGAAGATGACGTAAACGGTGTTGCTGGCCATCAGCGCGCCCACGGTGAAACCCTTGCCCTGGGCGGCCACGGCCTCCACCGAAACCTCCTGCTTGGCCGCCTTGGCGGCCGGGGTCGAAGCCGCCGGGGCTTCCTGTTTGGAGCAACCGCTTAGCACCATGGCGGCGAGGAGCAATGAGGAGAGAAATATTTTTTGAAATTTCATGGTGTGTAGGGAAGTTTGAAAAGGCAATTCTGAATCAGCAACGGCGCAGGATCACGCTGCCAATCGAATAGCCTGCACCAAAGGAGCAGATCACGCCAATTTCGCCGGCCTGGATGTCGTCGTGATGCCGGTGAAAGGCAATGATGGAACCGGCCGATGCGGTGTTGGCGAATTCGTCCAGGATCACTGGCGCTTCTTCTGGCGTGGGGTCACGACCCAGCAAGCGGCGGCTGATGAACTGGTTCATGGCCAGATTCGCCTGGTGCAGCCAGAAGCGGCGCACGTCCTTGGGCGCCATGTCGTGCGCTGCCAGGTGACCACTGATGTGCTCGGCGGCCATGGGACACACCTCCTTGAACACCTTGCGGCCTTCCTGGCGAAACAGCTGATCCCGGTCTTCCGGATCGCGGTCTTCGCTGCGCGACATGAAGCCGGCGTTGTTGCGGATGTTGTTGGAAAAGGCGGTCTGCAGCTTGGTACCCAGCACCTCGAAGGCACCGGCCGGCGCGTCGTCGAGCCGCTCCACCAGGATCGCCGTGCACACGTCGCCAAAGATGAAGTGGCAGTCGCGGTCCTGCCAGGCCAGGTGCGAGGAAGTGATTTCCGGGTCCACCACCAGCACGGCGCGCGCGCTGCCGGACTTCACCGCATTCACCGCCATCTCGATGCCGAAGGTGGCGGAAGAACAGGCCACGTTCATGTCGAAGGCAAAGCCCGCAATGCCCAGCGCGCCCTGGATTTCCACGCCCATGGCGGGATAGGCGCGCTGCATGTTGGCCGAGGCGCAGATCACGCCGTCCACGTCGGCAGCGCTCTTGCCCGCGCGCTGCAGCGCGTCCCTGGCTGCGGCGACGCCGATCTCGGCCATCATCGAAATCTGGTCGTCCGGGCGCGGCGCAAAGTGCGGCCGCATGCGCTTCGGGTCCAGCACGCCGGCCTTGTCCATCACGTAGCGGCGCTTGATGCCGGAGGCCTTTTCGATGAACTCGACACTGGATTCGACCAGCGCTGGTCGACTGCCGGCGGTGATTTCTGCAGCGTGGCGGCTGTTTTCCAGGGCCACGTAGGCGTTGAACGACTGAACCAGTTCCTCGTTGGTGATGACTTCGGGTGGGATGTAGATCCCGGTGCTGCTGATGGCGACGCGATGCATGGTGCTTTTCCCTGGGGTGATGGCTGTTGGACGGTTTTGCAGGCCAGGCAGATTATCTGCGGTTTGAAAAATACCGAAACAAACCGATACCGCGCAGAGAGGACAGCGGCGGCGATGGCCGGCAACATCAGGCCTTGTTCAACCCTTTCCATCCAAGGAATCCACCATGAAAATCTGGATCAAGAGAAGCCTCATCACCCTGTTCGGCGTCACCCTGCTGGCCGGCGGTCTCACAGCCTGCGGCCACCGCATGCACAGCCCCATGAGCGACGAGAAAGTGGCCGAGTTCCGCGTCAAGATGATCGACCGGGCCGGCAAGGAACTGGAACTCAACGAAGCCCAGAAGGCCAAGCTCGGCGTGCTCGCCGACAAGCTGCGCGAGCAGCGTCTGGCGCTCATGGGTGCGGGCGACCCCCGCGCCCAGGCACAGGCGATAGTTGCCGGCGCACAGTTCGACCGGGCCAAGGCACAAGCCCTGGTGGAGGAAAAGACCGCCGCGCTGCGCGCCAGAAGCCCGGAGGTGATTGCCGCCATGGCGGACTTTTTCGACAGCCTGACCCCGACCCAGCAGCAGAAGGTGCGCGACTTCATGCAGCGCCGCAAAGGCTGGTGGCATCGGGGCTAGTCGCCGGCCGAACTCAGTGCGTGGGTGGGACAATGCCGCATGGTCAAAATATTGCTGATCGATGACGACGCCCAACTCGGCGCCCCGCTGGCGGCCTACCTGCGCCGCTTCGATTTCGAACTGGACTGCGCCCTGACGCCCAGCGCGGGCCTGGCCCTGCTGCACCGCGGCCACTACGAAGCGGCGATCCTGGACGTGATGCTGCCGGAGATGGACGGTTTTGCACTGTGCCGTGCCATTCGCAAGGAAAGCGACATCCCGATCCTCATGCTCACTGCGCGCGGCGACGTGATGGACCGCGTCGTAGGCCTGGAACTGGGCGCCGACGACTATGTGCCAAAACCCTTCGAACCCCGCGAACTGGTGGCGCGGCTGCAATCCGTGCTGCGGCGCCGACGCAATACCGGCGGAGAACAGCGTCTGGTGTTTGAGGGACTGTCCATCGACCTGGACACGCGCAGCGTGCAACGCCAGGGAACCACCCTGGAGCTGACCAGCACAGAGTTCGAACTGCTCGCGCTGCTGGCGCACGAACCCGGCAAGGTCTTCAGCCGCGACGACATTCTGAGCCGGCTGCGTGGCCACGACGCCGAACTTTTCACGCGCGCCGTGGACATCGTGGTCAGCCGCTTGCGCAAGAAACTCGAACCTCTGGACTGCATCAAGACGCTGCGCAACGCGGGCTATTCGCTGGCGGTGGGCCGTGTCTGAAGCCGCGACTTCGCGCTGGCGGCGCGCGCACCGGGCCCTGAGCCATTCGCTGCGCCTGCGCCTGCTGGCGCTGTTCCTGCTGCTGGCGCTGGCCATGACGGGCGCATTTCTGGCCGGCATGCAAAAGGCTTTTTCCCTGGGCTGGCGCGAAGCCGCCAAGCCGCTGCTTGCCGACTATGTGCAGCGTCTGGCTACCGATCTGGGCAGCCCGCCCAGCGTGGAACGGGCCCAGGCGCTGGTGCAGGCCCTGCCGCTGTCGGTGCGCATCGAAGGCCCGTTGGTGAACTGGGATTCGCACCCGGCCAAGCGCGCCGCGCCGGGCGCCGCCGCCTGGGACGCCCGGCACCCGAACCGCGCCCTGCGCCTGCTGGAATACCGCACCACCGACGGCCATCTCATCCGCTTTGGGCTGGGCGACATCGCCTGGGAGCAGCAGCCGCGCCAGATCGGCTGGATCACGCTGGCGGTATTGCTGGCGCTCACGGGACTGGCCTATGCCTATGTGAGACGCCTCTTGCGCCCGCTGGACGACATCCGCGAAGGTGCAAAGCGCTTTGGCGCGGGCGATTTCTCCCAGCCAATCCCGCTGCGCTGGCGCGACGAGCTGGGCGATCTGGCCGCGCAGATCAACACCATGGCGCAGAACACCGCACGGATGCTGGACGCCAAGCGCGCCCTGCTGCTGGCCATGAGCCACGAACTGCGCTCGCCGCTGACGCGCGCCAGGCTGCACGCCGAACTGTTGCCCGACGACGCGCAAACGCCCGACATCCAGGGCGCGCGCAGCGCGCTGCTGCGTGATCTGGGCGAAATGCGCGATCTGATCACCGACCTGCTGGAAAGCGAACGCCTGGCAAGCCCGCATGCGGCGCTGAATCTGGAAGCCACCGATCTGGCTGAACTGGTGCGCGAGGTGGTGCTTGCCATGCCCGATGCCGGGGCGCTGCGCCTGGACCTGCCGGAGCTGCCACCACTGCCGGTAGACCGCACCCGCATGCGCCTGCTGCTGCGTAACCTGCTGGACAACGCGCTGCGCCACGGTGGCAAGGCAGTTGAGCCGCCGGAACTGCAGCTAGAAAAGCTGGTGTCAGGCTGGCAGATAAGGGTGCGCGACTTCGGTCCCGGCGTGGACGAAGCGCAACTGCCACATCTGGCCGAACCCTTCTTCCGCCCCGACGCGGCGCGCCAGCGTGCGACTGGCGGCGTCGGCCTGGGCCTTTACCTGTGCCGCCTCGTGGCCCAGGCGCACGGCGGCAGCATGAGCCTGCGCAACGCGCAACCCGGCTTCGAAATCACCGTCCTGCTGCCTGGTTGAAAGCCCGCTTCAGGCCTCGCCGCCGAAGCGCTTGATCAGGTTCGCGATGTACTTGTCGACCAGCTTCTCGAATTCGCCTTCGACGATGGGCGCGACAATCATTTTCATCAGCGCCGGCAAGCCCACGGTGACCTCGCCATTGAGCTGCAGCACGATGCCGGTGGACTTCTTGTTGTCGGTGATCTTCCAGTTGCCGCTCACCAGGGCATTGCCTTCGCCCTTGACCGGCGTCCAGACCACCGTACCCTTGGACCGGTTCGAAACGTACTTGGACGCGTAGATGGTCTGGATGTTCACCTGCGCCGTGCCGACCTTTTCCATCTCCCAGCGGTACACGCCATCACCCAGGTCCACCAGTTTGTGCACCTTGGGAAAGTGGCTGGCCGAGGTGGGCACGTCCGACAGCACGTCAAAAACTTCCTTGGCCGAGGCCTTGACCTCGAATTCATAGCCCAGATCGATGGATACGGTAACGCTCATGGTGTCTCCTTTTGTTGTATCGGCACAGGCCGCGTTGCATCGGCGTCGGCGGAAAAACCGGCGCCCGACGATGGCGAGTGTAAAGTCCGCATCGCTCAACGATCAAGCCTGCAGTGCCGCCTGGGCTGCTGCCAGGCGCGCAATCGGCACGCGAAACGGCGAACAGCTCACGTAGTCCAGGCCAGCGCGGTGGAAGAAGGCCACGGAATCCGGGTCGCCCCCATGTTCGCCGCAGACTCCGGCCTCGATGCCGGGGCGCACGGAGCGCCCTTTCTGCACCGCCATCTCGACCAGCAGGCCCACGCCCTTTTGGTCGATGGAGCGAAACGGGTCGTGCTCGTAGATGCCGCGTTTGAGGTAATCGGGCAGGAACTTGCCGGCGTCGTCGCGCGAGAAGCCCAGCGTCATCTGCGTCAGGTCGTTGGTGCCGAAGGAGAAGAACTCGGCCTGCTTGGCAATGCTCTCGGCCACCAACGCGGCGCGCGGCGTCTCGATCATCGTCCCCAGCAGGTAGGGCACGGTCTCGCCGCGCTCGGCAAAAACCTGGGCGGCCGTTTGCCGGATCACCGTGGCCTGGGCATTGAACTCGCGCACCGTGCCCACCAGCGGCACCATGATCTCGCAGCGCACGTCGGCACCGGCGGCGCGCGCATTCAGCGCGGCTTCAAACACGGCACGGGCTTGCATCTCGGTGATCTCGGGATAGCTGATGCCCAGGCGGCAACCGCGGTGTCCCATCATGGGATTGAACTCGTGCAACTCCTCCACGCGCAGACGGATCATGCCCAGCGACACCTTCATGTCGGCGGCCATCACGCGCTGGCCCGCCTCGTCGTGCGGCAGGAACTCGTGCAGTGGCGGGTCCAGCAGGCGTATCGTCACCGGCAGGCCGCTCATAGCGCGAAACAGTCCTTCGAAGTCACCGCGCTGCATGGGCAGCAGCTTGGCCAAGGCGCGGCGCCGCCCGGCCTCATCGTCGGCCAGGATCATTTCGCGCACGGACGTGATGCGCTCGCCCTCAAAGAACATGTGTTCGGTGCGGCACAGGCCGATGCCGGTGGCGCCAAAGCGCCGCGCCACCGCAGCCTCGTCAGGCGTGTCGGCGTTGGCGCGCACGTCAAGCCTGCGGTATCGGTCGGCCAGCGTCATCAGCGCGCCAAAGTCACCACTGAGCTCGGCCTCTTTCGTGGCCAGCTGTCCGGCGAACACCTCGCCGGTAGAGCCGTTGAGGGACAGCCACTCGCCCTCCTCATAGGCGTGCTCGCCGATCGTCATCGGTGCGCGCCTGCGGGTCCACATGCACGGCGCCGGCTCCCGACACGCAGCACTTGCCCATGCCGCGCGCCACCACCGCCGCGTGCGAGGTCATGCCGCCGCGCGCCGTCAGGATTCCCTTGGCCACGCTCATGCCACGCAGATCTTCGGGCGAGGTCTCCTGCCGCACCAGGATCACCGCCCGTCCAGCCTTGGCCCAGGCATCGGCCTCGTCGGCATGGAACACGATCTGCCCGCTCGCCGCACCGGGCGACGCCGGCAGACCCCGGGCAATCGGCGTGGCCGCTGCCAGCGCCTGCGGGTCGAAGATCGGATGCAGCAACTCGTTGAGCCGGTCTGGCGCCACGCGCAGCAGCGCGGTCTTCTCGTCGATCATGCCCTGGCCCAGCATCTCCATGGCGATGCGCACCATCGCCGCGCCGGTGCGCTTGCCGTTGCGCGTCTGCAGCATCCACAGGCGCCCTTCCTGAATCGTGAACTCCAGGTCCTGCATGTCCTTGAAGTGGTTCTCCAGCAGGGTCTCGGCGTGCAGCAATTCTTCGTAGATCTGCGGCATCAACTCCTCCAGCGAAGGGTATTGGCGGAGCCGCTCTTCCTCGCCCACCAGCGCCAGAGTGGCCCAGCGGCGCGAACCCAGCAGCGACACCTGTTGCGGCGTGCGCACGCCGGCCACCACGTCCTCGCCCTGAGCGTTGACCAGGAACTCGCCGTTGAACAGGACTTCACCGGTGCCGGCGTCGCGCGTGAAGGCCACGCCGGTGGCGCTGCTGTCGCCCAGGTTGCCAAAGACCATGGCCTGCACGTTCACTGCCGTGCCCCAGGATTGCGGGATGTCGTTGAGCTCACGGTAGACCCTTGCCCGGTCGTTGTTCCAGCTCTCGAATACCGCCACCACCGAGCCCCAGAGCTGCTCCCAGGGGTCGGTGGGGAAGTCGCGCCCGATGCGCGCTCGGATCAGCGCCTTGAAGCGCGCCACCAGTTCCTTCAGGTCGGCGGCGTCGAGTTCGGTGTCGAGTTGCACGCCCTTCTTCTCCTTGAGCATCTCGATCACCAGCTCGAACGGGTCATGGTCCTCCTTCTTCACGGGCTTCAAACCCATCACCACGTCGCCGTACATCTGCACGAAGCGGCGGTAGGAGTCCCAGGCAAAGCGCTCGTTGCCAGCCTTGCGCGCCAGGCCTTCAACGGCCTCGTCGTTCAGCCCCAGATTCAGGATGGTGTCCATCATGCCCGGCATGGAGGCACGCGCACCGGAGCGCACCGACAGCAGCAGGGGATCCGCTGCGTCACCGAAACGCTTGCCCATCTCGCGCTCGACAAAGGCCACTCCTTGGCGCACCTCGGCCTCGATCAGGCGCAGCGCCGCCTCCCGGCCCTGCTCGGTAAAGACCGTGCAGGCCTCGGTGCTGAGGGTGAAGCCTGAAGGCACGGAAAGTCCCAGGCGGCTCATCTCCGCCAGGTTGGCGCCCTTGCCGCCAAGCAGATTTTTCATGGTGGCGGCGCCGTCGGTGCGCGAGCGGCCGAACAGGTAGACGTATTGGGTGGGGGAGTTCATGGGGCAGGCCCTGGGTTGACATAGGTATAGACCACGACAACGGGCTTGACCGCCAAGCGACTCGCGGGACAGAAACCCGGTCAAGGGCAGTATCTGCCTGCGCGGCGGCAGGGTCAAGCCTGGTCAAAACCATACTGATTTGCGCATGTTTGGGCTTGACAGTTGCCGGGCAAAGTGGGGCAAACCGGGCCGACCTGCCCCTCGCAGGTAGCGGCTACGGGAACCGGCGATAATCTTGGGTTTTCATCCCCCTCACCTAACGGAGTTTTCCATGCCCCAGCAATTCAGAACCGAAGCCGACCGCAAAGCCACTCCCCGTCCCGTGCCGCCCAAGGGCGTGTGCTTCACGGCCGGCAAAGGCCAGATGCGCAGCCTGGAGCGTGGCACGG
>CAIKVZ010000296.1 GCA_903830985.1 uncultured beta proteobacterium | reverse complement strand
TCATCGCCTTTACGAATCTTGTTCATGGCGCGTCCTTAAAGAACTTCAGGAGCCAAAGACACGATCTTCATGAACTTCTCAGTGCGCAGTTCACGCGTCACTGGGCCGAAGATGCGGGTGCCGATGGGCTCCAACTTGGCGTTAAGCAACACTGCTGCGTTGCCATCGAATTTGACGAGTGAGCCGTCAGGGCGACGAATGCCCTTGGCAGTGCGCACCACGACTGCACTGTAGATCTCGCCTTTTTTGACGCGACCGCGGGGTGCAGCTTCCTTGATGCTCACTTTGATGACGTCTCCGACGCTGGCGTAACGACGCTTGGAACCGCCCAGCACCTTGATGCATAGAACGGATTTAGCGCCGGTGTTGTCGGCAACTTCTAATCGTGTTTCAGTCTGGATCATTTCAATTATTCCCAACTTGCACCAGTTGTCCTGCGGGTCATACAACCCTCAAGCCAGCCAATCAGTCTTGGGCCCGTCGTCCACGCCATGAACCATTCATGACGCTTTGCTGGGCAGATACTTCGTTACGTGTTTGTAGCGAAGCCCTCGATTATGTCAAACTGAATTCGCCCTGTCAACTCTTTTTGCAAAACTTCTGCCAGAGACTATGTTTTTGCACTTCTGCGGCCACCCGCCCTCTGTGCTTGCTCCCGGCGCTCAGGCCAGGAGGTAGTGCTGCGCCAATTGCAGGAAGTCCGGCAACTGCGGGTCGATGCCGGTTTCCTGCCGCAGGATGGCCGCCACGGCGGGCGCCATCTGCTGCGCCAGACGGGCGTCCAGAAACAGCACGCGGCTGCGTCGGGCCAGCACATCTTCCACGGTGCGGGCGTACTCATGGCGCACCGCAAAGCGCACCATGGCCTCGCTCAGGCCCGCGCCCAGCTGGTTCTGCGCACCAGGCAGGGATTGCACGGCGAACTGCTCGCTGCCGTAGCCTTGCAAGCCCGCGGGGGCGCTGATGGGCTGGCGAGGCATGGCCGTCATCCCGGCGCCCACCAGCAGGAAGTCCGCCGTTACGCCGTCGCGCACTCCCTGCAACAGGCCTGCATGCACGCACTGCGCCATCACGTCCTCGGCCATGGCGCGGTAGGTCGTCCATTTGCCACCGGTGACAGTGACCAGACCACTGCGGCTGATCAACACCGTGTGTTCCCGGCTCAAACCTTTGGTGTTGTCGCCATCATCGTGCTGCGGCTTGACCAGGGGGCGCAGACCGACCCAGATGCTTTTCACATCGGCGCGCAGCGGGGCATTGACCAGATAGCGCGCCGCTTCGGACAGGATGAAGTTGATTTCCTCTTCAAAGGCCTGTGGCTCGCGCGCCAGGTCATGGCGTGGTGTGTCGGTGGTGCCCAGGATCACGTGGCCCAACCATGGCACGGCAAACAGCACGCGGCCATCGGCGGTCTTGGGCACCAGCAGCGCGTGGTCCCCCGGGAAGAAGCGACGCTCCACCACCAGGTGCACGCCCTGACTCGGCGCCACCATGGGTGACACTGCGCGCCCAATGGCTTGCCCGTCTTTTTGCCGGAATTCGTCCACCCAAACCCCGGCGGCGTTGATGACGCAGCTGGCATGCACGGTGTAAGTCTGTTCAGTTTCTACGTCCTTGCAGTGCAAACCCACGAGCTTGCCGCCCTCGTGCAGCAATTCCGTTGCCGGGCAGTAGTTCACCAGCAACGCGCTTTGGGCCGCGGCGGTGCGCGCCAGCGCCAGCGCCAGGCGCGCATCGTCGAACTGCCCGTCCCAGTATTTGACGCCGCCGCTCAGGCCCGCGGGTTGCGCCGTCGGCAGCAACTGCAGGGTCTCGCCGCGGCTGAGAAATTCTGTCGATCCCAAACCGGCCTTGCCCGCAAGCAGGTCATAAAGCTTCAGGCCGATGCCGTAAAACGGCACCTCCCACCAGCGGTAGGCGGGCATGACAAAAGGCAGGGGCTGCGCCAGGTGCGGGGCATTGTGCAGCAGGTTGCTGCGCTCGTGCAGGGCCTCGCGCACCAGCGAAATATTGCCCTGCGCCAGGTAGCGCACACCGCCGTGCACCAGTTTCGTGGCGCGCGACGAAGTGCCCTTGGCAAAGTCATGCGATTCCAGCAACACGACGCGCAAGCCGCGTGCCGCCGCGTCCAGCGCCACGCCCAGTCCGGTTGCGCCACCGCCGATGATGGCCAGGTCATAGTGGACTGGCTGTGCCAGGCGCGCCAGCAGTTGCTGGCGCACGGTCGGCAGTGGCATGTCAGGGCTGCCGGTTCCCGGGGTTTGCATCGTCATGCGTCAATTGTCCACCCAGGAGCGCGAACGCTGCACCGCCTTGCGCCAGCGCGCCAGCATGGTCAGGCGTGCATCTTCCGACATCATGGGAACGAAGCGGACATCCTCCACCCATTGCGTTGAAATTTCGCCGGCGTCGCGCCAAAATCCCGTGGCCAGGCCGGCGAGGTAGGCCGCTCCCAGCGCCGAAGTTTCCGTCACGCGCGGGCGCACCACCGGCACGCCGAGCAGATCGGCCTGCATCTGCATGAGCAAGTTGTTGCGGCAAGCACCCCCGTCGACGCGCAATTCCTGCAGGGCAATGCCCGAGTCCGTCGACATGGCGTCAAACACGTCGGCCACCTGCAAGGCGATAGCGTTCAGGGCGGCGCGCGCGATGTGGGCCCGATGGGTGCCACGCGTCATTCCCACCAGGGTGCCACGGGCAAAGCCGTCCCAGTGCGGCGCGCCCAGGCCGGCAAAGGCCGGCACCAGAAAGACATCGCCCGTATCCGCCACGCTGGCCGCCAGTGCTTCGACCTCGTTCGCATGGGAGATGATCTGCAGGCCGTCGCGCAGCCACTGCACCGTGGCACCACCCATGAAGACCGAACCTTCCAGCGCGTAGCAGGTGGCCCGCGGATCACGTTGCGCGGATGGTGTCGCAGCGCCACCGGGGCCGGACCAGGCCACGGTGCTGAGCAAGCGGTTGCGGCTGGGCACGGGGGCAGCGCCCACGTTCATCAGCATGAAGCAGCCCGTGCCATAAGTGTTCTTCGCCATGCCCGGGGCGAAGCAGGCCTGGCCGAAGGTGGCAGCCTGCTGGTCTCCGGCGACGCCGGCGATGGCGATGGCGCGACCCAGCACCGACGCGTGGCTGCGGCCCAGCACGCCACTTGAAGCGCGCACCTGCGGCAGCACGCTGCGCGGAATATCGAACAGCGCCAGCAGTTCGTCGTCCCACTGCAGGGTGTGCAGGTTGAACAGCAGGGTGCGCGAGGCGTTGCTGGCGTCGGTCACGTGCAACGCCTGGGCACGAGTGGCAGCGTCGGCGCCGCCCGTGAGGTTCCAGATCAGCCAGGAATCCACCGTGCCGAAGGCCAGATCGCCCGCTTGCGCGCGCGCGCGCGCTCCAGGCACATGGTCGAGCAACCACTGAAGCTTGGTTGCCGAAAAATAGGCGTCCAGCACCAGGCCAGTCTTCTCCTGAATCATGGCGGCCAGGCCCTGCTCGCGCAGGGCATCGCACTGCGCTGCGGTGCGACGGTCCTGCCAGACGATGGCGTTGGCAACGGGCAGGCCGGTCAAGCGGTCCCACAGCAGCGTGGTTTCCCGCTGGTTCGAAATGCCCAGTCCGGCAATCCTCACCGAGGACGCGCCGTCCCGCTGCGCCACCTGAAGCAGCACCTGCTGCGCCACGTCACGCTGCGAGCGCCAGATGTCGGCCGGGTCATGCTCGACCCAGCCGGGCTGCGGGAAGATCTGCGCGAATTCCTGCTGGGCCAGCGCCACCACTTGGCCCGCGCGGTCAAACAATACGGCGCGCGAGCTGGTCGTGCCCTGGTCCAGTGCAAGCATGTAGTCCATGGCAGCGAGCGTAGCGCAAGTCGGTGGCCGTCGGGGTCCGCCGGCTTGGCGCCGGGCACTAAACTACGCACGCCAGTCAGCGCACGTGACCCGCGTGCCGACCTCACCCCCCCACTCTGCTGCACAGCTTTGACCATGACCGCCTCAACTCCCCCACTCGACGCAACAAGCTCCAGGTCCGAAAAGCTCGCCTTCATCGGTGGCGGCAACATGGCCAGCGCCATCATCGGCGGTCTGCTGCAACAGGGGTTTGGCACAGGGCAGATCGTTGTCGTGGAGCCTTATGCCGAAGCCCGCACCAAGCTGCTCGAACACTACGGGGTACAGGCGCAACCACAGGCTGACGACGCGCTACAGGGTGCGGCGCTGGTGGTCTGGGCCGTCAAGCCCCAGACTTTCAGAGAAGCGGCGCTGCAGACCCGGGCCCATACCGTTGGCGCGTTGCACCTGAGCGTGGCCGCGGGCATCCGCAGCGACGCCATCGCCCGTTGGCTGGACAGCGAACGCGTGGTGCGCGCCATGCCCAACACGCCAGCCCTGGTGCGCCAGGGCATCTCCGGTTTGTTCGCGCGCGCCGCTGTGACGGAGCAGGACAAGGCGCTGGTGCAGAGCGTCATCGCGACCACGGGCGAATACCTTTGGCTGGATGAGGAGGTGCAACTGGATGCGGTGACGGCCCTGTCGGGGTCCGGCCCGGCCTATGTGTTCTATTTTCTCGAGGCCATGGTGCAGGCCGGCGTGGGTCTGGGTTTGCCCGCGCAACAGGCGCGCCAACTCGCACTGAGCACCTTTACCGGCGCGACGGAGCTGGCGCGCCAGTCGAGCGACCCACTGGAAGTGTTGCGCGAACGCGTGACCTCCAAAGGCGGCACCACCTACGCCGCGCTGACTTCCCTGGAGGAGCATCAGGTCAAGGCCCATTTCGTCTTGGCCATGGAAGCCGCCAGTGCGCGGGCCAAGGAGCTCGGCGACGAATTTGGCGCACCCTGAGCTACAGTCAGCCCTGCCAACGACTTCTCTCTTTAGGAAAATTCAAATGAACAAATTGCTCACCATCCTGCTCAGCGCCGGATTGCTCGCGGCCCCCATGGCCCTGGTTGCCACGCCCGCCGCTGCGAAAACCCCCACCCATCTCTCCAGCCAGGCCCAGGGCGCGCCCGCTGAAGCCAAGACCAAGCACAAGGCCAAGAAGTCCAAAAAGGCGCACAAGGTCAAGAAAGCCAAGAAGTCAAAGAAAAGCAAGCCCGCTTCCCGCAAGCAGTAATTCGCCCCGCCTTGACGCGCAAACCCGCTGCGGCGGGTTTTTTCGCGCTCTGACCATCAAGACATCAGAGGAGCGCCAGCACGATCCCGGCAAACACCGTGAAGCCCAGCCAGTGATTCACGCGAAACGCCTTGAAGCAGCCGTCGCGCGAGCGGCTGCGAATCAGCCAGCCATGCCAGACGACCTGCAGGCCGGCCACGCCGATGGCCGCCCAGAAGTCGGACGATGAAACCCGCCCTTGCAGCGCCAGCGACCAGATCGTCAGATAGATCACGTAGCACGCCAGCACCACAGGGACGTCCCAACGACCCAGCGTGATGGCCGAGGTCTTCATGCCGATCAACAGATCGTCGTCCCGGTCCACCATGGCGTATTCCGTGTCGTAAGCCAGCACCCAGAACAGATTGCCCAGCAGCAGCAACCAGGCCAGCGCTGGCGTGCTCTGGCGCAGCGCAGCCAGATCCCAGCCGGCGCCGCCGTACACCGCAGAGAACGCCATGGGGATGCCGAAGCTGAAAGCCACACCCAGCACCGCCTGCGGCATGGACACCAGGCGTTTGGCGTAGGGATAGATCAGCGTCACCGCCAGCGCCGCAAACGACCAGGCCACGGTGGTGGCGTTGAGCGTCAACACCAGACCAAAAGCCGCCAGGGCCAGCGCGGCGCCCAGCGCCAGCGCCTGGCGCACCGAGACCGCGCCACTGGTGACGGGACGCTGCGCTGTGCGCTTCACATGGCGATCGAAGTCACGGTCCGCCACGTCATTGATGCAGCAACCCGCGCTGCGCATCAGAAAGGTGCCCAGCGTGAACACCAGCAACAGGTGCCAGCCCGGGAAACCACCCGACGCGATCCATAAGGCGCTCAGGCTAGGCCACAGCAGCAGCAGCCAGCCGGCAGGCCGGTTCCAGCGGATCAGGTCGAGGTAACGCTGCAGGTGGTGCATGCTCGTCAAGTGGACAGTCGCTTCACGCCGGGCAACTCGCAGGCGTAAATGGCGTTGCGCAGCGCGGCAATGGCCTCGTAGCGGGTGAAGCTGCGCCGCCAGGCCAGCACCACGCGTCGCGTCGGCGGGTCGCCGTCAAACGGCAGGTATTTGACGTGGGCGTCTTCGTGGCGCTTGCGCTTGAGCGTCATGGCCTCCTTGGGAACGCTCAGACGCGGCACCAGGGTCACGCCCATACCGGCGGCCACCATGTGCTTGATGGTCTCCAGCGAGGAGCCCTCAAAGCTCTTGCGTATGCCCTCGGCGTTGCTGGCAAAACGCGCGAACTCGGGGCAGACTTCCAGCACGTGGTCGCGAAAGCAGTGACCGGTTCCCAGCAGCAGCATGGTTTCGTTTTTCAGTTGCTCGGCCGTGATGAACTCGCGTTCGGCCAGGGGGTGCGTCATCGGCACCGCCGCGAGGAAGGGCTCGTCATACAAAGGGGCGATCGCCAGCCCCGCATCCGGAAAGGGTTCGGCCAGAATCGCGCAATCGATCTCGCCGGTGCGCAGCATTTCCAGCAGGCGCACGGTGAAGTTCTCCTGCAGCATGAGCGGCATTTGCGGCGTACGGGCAATGGTCTGACGCACCAGATCGGGCAGCAGATAGGGGCCAATGGTGTAGATCACGCCGAGCTTGAGCGCACCGGCCAACGGGTCCTTGCCACGGCGTGCGATTTCCTTGATGTGCGCCGCCTGCTCCAGCACGCTCTGGGCCTGACGCACGATTTCTTCGCCCAGCTGTGTCACCGTGACTTCATTGGCGTTGCGCTCGAACAGCTTGAGTTCCAGCTCTTCTTCCAGTTTCTTGATCGCCACCGACAAGGTCGGCTGCGACACATGGCAAGCCTCGGCGGCCTTGCCAAAGTGTTTTTCGCGCGCCACCGCGACGATGTATTTGAGTTCGGTCAGTGTCATGCGGGGCGATGTTGGGGATGCGGTGCGTGTCCCATTCTATGGAAGAAGCATTGCGGGATCAGGCCACGCCAGACCGGAAGAAATTCACCGGCAGGCCCGGCACGGCCACCCGCATGGAAAACACGCAACCCGACCGCGGGTAGATCTCCAGTTCGTCCGCCGGGCGTTTCTGGCGCGCCGTCGTGAGGTACAGGGTTCGCAGGTCGTCCCCGCCAAAGCACGGCATCGTGGGGCATTGCGCCGGGGTCGGGATGTCGGCCAGCAGTTCGCCTGCCGGAGAAAACTGCAACACGCGCGCACCTTCGTACATCGCGACCCAGTAATTGCCGGCACTGTCCACCGTCGCGCCGTCGGGCCGCCCGCCATAGCCCGGCTGCCCGGGCTGCCAGCCCACAGGCTTGGCCGGGAACTGGGCAAAGACCCGCTGACGGCTCAGGGTGTTGTGCGCGCCGTTCCAGTCCCAGGCGTGCACCACATGGCTGCCGGTGTCGGCCCAGTACAACGTCTTGCCGTCAGGTGACCAGGCCAGGCCGTTGGCAACCTGCGACTCCCTGAGCATGCAACTGACCTGAACCGCAGCTGAACCACGTGCGTCGACGCAGTACAGCGCGGCCAGTGGCAGGTCGCGGGGCTCGTAGTAGGTGCCGACCCAGAAGCGGCCATGCGGGTCGCATTTGCCATCATTGGCGCGCGTCGTGGCAATGGGGTAATCCATTTGCGCCAGCCGCTGCAAGGGCCCGCCCCAGTCGCGCGCCAGATATACGCCGTCACGCAGGGCTATGACGAGCCCGCCGCCCTGCGCCGGAGCCAGGCAACCCGGCTCCGAGGGCATGGCCCAGGTCTGCACCGTGCCCATGAAGACATTGCAGCGACAAATCAGTCGCTGCCCAATATCCACCCAGTACAAGTGCTGTTCAGCCGGATGCCAGAACGGCGATTCGCCCAGAATGTTGGGCGCGGAGGTGAGGGCTTGCCAGGTCATGGGTTCTGCACGTTGGTGAACAAGTGCAAATTGTGCCCTCATGTGGAGCTGAACATCACGGTGCTAAGCCGACTCCGCCATCAAAGCCTGAGGCCAAGCTTGGCGCCGCGAGCCTCCCTGTTGCAAAAAAAAAGGCCCGCCGGAGCATGTTGCTCGGGCGGGCCGAATATCCCAGGAGACTTTCAAATGCACTGCAGGGGGTGTACAGGTCCCCTGCGCCCTGCCCCAGGTTCCCGCAGGAACCCGGGAACGATGCTTACCGGCTGTAGGCGGTTTCGCCGTGCGACGTGATGTCCAGGCCTTCGCGTTCGCTCTCTTCAGAGACACGCAAACCGATCACCAGATCCACCAGCTTGTATGCGATGAAGGCCACCACACCCGACCAGATAACCGTGGTGAGCACACCTTGAGCCTGGATCCAGACCTGGGCAGCGATGGAGTAGTCTGGTGTCACCTTGTTGGCAACGTAGTCGTACACGCCGGTACCGCCCAGGGACGGCGCAGCAAAGACGCCGGTCAACAGCGAACCCAGAATGCCGCCCACGCCGTGCACACCGAACACGTCCAGCGAGTCGTCTGCGCCGAGCATGGACTTGAGGCCATTCACGCCCCACAGGCACAGGAAGCCAGCCAGCAAGCCGATCACGATGGCACCCATGGGGCCCACGAAACCGCACGCCGGGGTGATGGCCACCAGGCCTGCCACCGCACCGGACGCAGCGCCCAGCATGGAGGCCTTGCCCTTGGACAACGCTTCACCCGAGATCCAGGCCAGTGTGGCGGCTGCCGTGGCGACCAGCGTGTTGACGAAAGCCAGAGCCGCCGTTCCGTTGGCTTCCAGGTTGGAGCCGGCGTTGAAGCCGAACCAGCCCACCCACAGCAGGGCTGCACCGACCATGGTCAGCGTCAGGCTGTGAGGCGCCATGGATTCCTTGCCATAACCGACGCGCTTGCCGATCACGAAGGCACCGACCAGGCCGGCCATGGCTGCATTGATGTGCACAACGGTGCCGCCAGCGAAGTCCAACGCACCCTTGGCCCAGAGCCACCCGCCAGCAGCGGTGACCTTGTCCAGCGAAGCGGCATCGGTGATCGCGTCCGGGCCGTCCCAGTACCAGACCATGTGAGCCACGGGCAGGTAGCTGAAGGTGAACCACAGGGCGCAGAACAGCAGCACGGCGGAGAACTTGGCGCGCTCGGCAAAGGAGCCGACGATCAGTCCGCAGGTAATGGCGGCGAAGGTGGCCTGGAAGGCAACAAAGATCAGTTCGGGAATCACGACGCCCTTGCTGAAGGTCGCGGCCACCGAGTCTGGCGTCACACCCTTGAGGAACAGCTTGTCGAAGGAACCGATGAACGAGCTGGTGATGCCACTGCCGCCGGTGAACGCCAGCGTGTAACCGTAGATGACCCACAGCACGTAAATCAGCGAGGTCACCACGAACACCTGCATCAGCACGGACAGCATGTTCTTGCTGCGCACCAGACCGCCGTAGAACAGGGCCAGGCCGGGGATGGTCATCAGAATCACCAGGACGGTGGAGATGGTCATCCAGGCCGTGTCACCCTTGTTCGGCACGGGTGCCGGCGCCGAAGCGGCGGCTGCGGGTGCTGCCGCGGCGGAAGCGCCGGCAGCGGGTGCAGCAGCCATGGGCGCTGGCATGGAGGCGGCAGCGGCCGGAGCCGATGCTGCTGCTTCCACAGGTGCAGCGGCAGACGCTGCAGGGGCTGGCTGGGCCAGCGCGAAGGCGCCGCTGAGCGCGAGGCCCAGGCCGAGCGCGAGGGAGAGAAGTCGATTTTTCATGTCAGTTTCGCTTTCTTGTGGGGTGGTGTTTACAAGGCTTCCTTGCCGGTCTCGCCGGTGCGGATACGAACCACCTGTTCGAGGTTGTAGACAAAGATCTTTCCGTCGCCGATCTTGCCGGTGCGTGCTGCGGCCTCGATGGTTTCGATCACGCGGTCCAGCAGCTCTGCGGACACGGCGGCTTCCACCTTGACCTTGGGCAGAAAGTCGACCACGTATTCGGCGCCACGGTACAGCTCGGTATGGCCTTTCTGACGGCCAAAGCCCTTGACTTCAGTGACGGTTATGCCTTGCACTCCAATGCTGGACAGGGCTTCGCGCACCTCGTCGAGCTTGAAGGGTTTGATGATGGCAGTGACAAGTTTCATGAGAACTCCTTAAATGAAATACGGACAGCGCGGCAAGCCGGCACGGTCCAACCAGGGCGTCAGATCAAAAGCTGTATTTCAGACCCAGCACCAGGCCCGTCTTGCCCGTGAACTTGCCTGCGGGTGTGACGTAAAGCGCCTTGCCGGCGTCGGTGCCGATCACGCCAGCACTGACGGCCAGGCCGTTGCCGTAGTCGTAGCTCGCGGTCAGCGAGTAGTCGGTGTACGAGTACACGCCATTGCCCGTACCGGAGACCTTCTGGTAGCCGATGTGCGGCGCCAGGCTCAGGCCCTTGGCCACTTCATAAGAGGCGGCAACTTCCAGGTAGCTGCTGTTCTTGCTGCTGGCAAAGCCGAAGGTGTTGGTCACGGCGTGGGAATACTTGGCGGTCACAGGGCCATAGGTCAGAGCGCCATACAGTTCGGTCGTATCGGCGCTGACGGCCAGCTTGTTGCTCGGGTAGTTGTAGGTCAGCACGCCCACGTCGTAGCTGAAGTCTTTTGCGATTTCGCCCTTGTAGCCGCCGTACAGGTCGAGCTCGACATTGCCGTCGCCGCCGGCGTCCTTGATCCACTGGATGCTGGAAGCCCAGGCGCCGAGATAGACACCGCTCTTGTGCGCGAAGTCCACACCGCCCTGCACAGCCGGCTTCAGGCGCGACTGGGAAATGCCGCGGTAGCGGTAGTCGGTGACGGCGCCCACGTTGTACGAAAGGGTGAAGTCGGGCTCGGGCGCCTTGACTTCAGCTGCAGGGGCTGCGGTTTGTGCCGAAGCAACTGAACAGGCCAACAGAGTGGCCAGGGCGAGGGTCGAGAGAGCGATGTGTTTCATGAGTTACTCCGGGCAAAGTTAAAAGGCTTGTGACGAAGTGATCTAGCACGGACCGTGCCAGCGGCTTCCTGACATCGCCCCGCTTGCCGTGCGCCCATGCCTCAGTCCTCCCGGGAAGACGGGGGCACGCAGCCCACCGTGACCGCTGTTTGCAAGGCAAAATACGTTCATATTGACAATCAAACAGGTGCACGAGAAGCAGGCTTGTCCGCCTGATTTGCACCATATTGGGGAGAACCACGCATGAGCCTTTCTTTGGTGCAAAGCCGTGCACTGCTGGGCATGGAGGCCCCCGCTGTGACCGTGGAAGTACATCTGGCCAATGGCTTGCCCAGCTTTACCTTGGTGGGGTTGGCGGATGTGGAAGTCAAGGAAGCGCGGGAACGCGTGCGCTCAGCCATCCAGAACTCGGGACTGGAGTTCCCCCACAACAAACGCATCACGGTGAACTTGGCGCCAGCTGACCTGCCCAAGGATTCGGGCCGCTTCGACTTGCCCATCGCAATGGGCATTCTGGCGGCCAGCGGACAGATCGATGGCGCGCGCCTGGCCGGTCATGAGTTTGCCGGCGAGTTGTCGCTCTCCGGAGAGTTGCGCCCGGTACGCGGTGCGCTGGCCATGAGTCTGGCGTTGCACGCCGGTCAGGCCCTCACCAAATTGGTGCTACCCACGGCCAGTGCCCAGGAAGCGGCGCTGCTGCCGCAGGCTCAGGTGTACGCCGCGCAACACCTGCTGGAGGTGGTGGGTCAGTTCCTGCCGCGCGCCGATGGCGCCGAAACGGATGATGTCTGGACCCCGGTCGTCGCCAGCGCCGGGGGATCAGCACCGAGCTATGCCGATCTGGCCGACGTCAAGGGACAGGTCGGCCCCAAGAGAGCGCTGGAGATTGCCGCATCTGGGGGGCACAGCGTGCTGTTGGTGGGGCCACCCGGTTCCGGCAAGTCCATGTTGGCGCAGCGGTTTGCCGGCCTGCTGCCCCCCATGAGCACCGAGGAAGCACTGCAAAGTGCGGCCCTGGCAAGCCTGGGCGGACGCTTCTCGCTGGAGCGCTGGGCCATGCGTCCCACGGCCAGCCCGCACCACTCGGCCAGCGCCGTGGCCCTGGTGGGTGGCGGTTCACCACCGCGCCCGGGTGAAATCTCCATGGCGCACAACGGCGTCCTCTTTTTGGACGAACTTCCGGAGTTTCCGCGTGCCGCCCTGGAAGCACTGCGCGAACCTATGGAGACCGGCTGCATCACGATCTCGCGCGCCGCCCGGCGGGCCGAGTTTCCGGCACGCTTCCAGTTGATCGCTGCCATGAACCCCTGCCCCTGCGGCTACCTGGGATCGCGCCTGAAGGCCTGCCGCTGCACGCCAGACCAGGTGGCGCGCTACCAGGGAAAGTTGAGCGGACCCTTGCTCGACCGCATCGACCTGCACGTCGAAGTGGCGGCCTTGGCGCCCGAAGACCTACTGCAGGCACAGCCCGGTGAGTCCACCGAAAGCATCCGGGAGCGTTGCCGCGCAGCGCGGGAACTGGCCATACAACGTCAGGGCAAGTCGAATCAAGCCTTGAGCGTGAAAGAGCTCGACGCCATGGGTTTGTTGGACCCGGGCGCGATGCAATTTCTCAAGAACTCCGCCGCGCGCCTCGGATGGTCGGCGCGGGCCGTTCATCGCACATTGCGCGTGGCGCGCACCATCGCTGATCTGGCCAACTGCAAATCGACGCAACTGGCCCACGTGGCCGAGGCCGTGCAGTACCGGCGCGCCCTGTGCGCAAACGGCTGAAACGCCTGACCCACGGCGCCTCGCGGCTTCACTTCGGCCCATGCGGCGTTGGCCATAATCAATACATGCCCGCTCAGTCGACACCGCACCCCCACTTTGTCGCCTGGCTGTCGCTCGGACAGCTCATCAGCTGGGGCCGCGTTTTCTACGCCTTTGCCGTGTTGATGGGCCCGCTGGAACAGGACCTGGGTTTGAGCCGCGCCCAGTCCTCACTGGCCTTCAGCCTGGCACTGCTGTCCGAAGGGCTGCTCGCTTATCCGGTGGGGCGCTGGATCGAGCGCGGACACGAACGCGCCGTCATGACGGGAGGCTCATTGTGGGTGGGGCTGTGTCTGGCCTTGCACAGCCAGGTGCACAGCCAGGCGGGCTTCTACGCCGTCTGGATTGGCCTGGGTGCCGGCCTTTCCTGCACCTTGTACAGCCCGGCGTTTGCCGTCCTGACGCGGCGTTTTCCCCAGGACTTTCGCCGCGCGATCATCACCTTGACGTTTCTGGGCGGGCTCGCCAGCACCGTGTTCACACCGCTGACGGCCTGGCTGATTGCGCAATTCGGCTGGCGCGCAGCGCTGCTTTGGCTGGCCGCGCTGCACTGGCTGCTGTGCGCACCCATCCACGCCACGGTGCTGGCCGGGGCGCGCGCGGCAGTGCGCACCGCACGGCCAGGCGCCGCAGCCCTGCGCCTGGGCCGCTACCTGTCCAGCCCGGCGTTCATCTTTCTGAGTGTTTTTGTCGTGCTGATGATGGGCGTGACCGCGGCCTTGCCGGCGCACATGGTCAGTTTGCTGCGTGAATCCGGCTTGAGCGAAACCTGGGTCGTCGCCATTCCCGCCGCCATGGGCGTGATTCAGGTGCTGGGGCGGCTTTTGCTGTATTTCTTTGAGCACCACTTTGATCTGCATCTCGCGAACCGGCTCATCCCCTGCCTGATCCCCTTGGGTCTGCTGGCGCTGGTGCTGGGCAGCGGGCACAGCGAGTTGGTGCTGTTGTTCGTGCTGCTGTTCGGCCTGGGCAACGGCATGCTGACCATCGTCAAGGGCACGGCCATGGCGCAGTATGTGAGCCGCGAGCACATGGCCTCGCTCAATGGCGTGCTGGGCCTGCCGTTGGCGCTGGCCCGGGCCGGTGCGCCGCTCATGTTGGGGCTGCTGTGGACCCCGACTGCAGGCTACAGCGTGGGCTTGTGGCTGTTGCTGTGGGCCAGCGCGCTGGCGGTGCTGGCACTGGGCCTGGCACAGCGGCACGCGCTCCAGGCGACGCACTAGTTCAGCGCGGCTATCTTCTGGTCGATGGCGCCAAACAGGCTCATGCCGTCGGGGCCTTTCATTTCGATGCGGATGCGGTCGCCGAATTGCATGTAGCCGGTGCTGGGCTGGCCATCCTGAATCGTCTCGAGGGCGCGCTTTTCGGCGATGCAGCCGTAGCCATGCGAGCGGTCCTTGTTGCTCACCGTGCCCGATCCGACGATGGAGCCGGCGCGCACGTTGCGCGTCTTGCACAGGTGGGCGATGAGTTGCCCGAAATGGAAGCTCATCTCCGGCCCGGCCTCGCACAGGCCGACCTTGCGACCGTTCCAGCTGGTCTGCAGGCTCAGGTTGACGCGCCCCTGGTCCCAGGCCGCCCCCAGTTCGTCCAGGCTCACGGCCACGGGGCTGAACGCGGTGGCAGGCTTGCTCTGCACAAAGCCAAAGCCCTTGTCCAGTTCTGCCGGGATCAGATTGCGCAGGCTCACGTCGTTGGCCAGCATCAGCAGGCGAATCCCGTCCAGGGCCTGCGCCGGCGTGGCGCCCATGGGGACGTCGGCAGTGACCACGGCCAGCTCGGCTTCAAAATCGATGCCATGGGCTTCGCTGACGCAGACCACCTCGTCGCAGGGGCCCAGAAAGTCGTCGCTGGCGCCCTGGTACATCAGGGGGTCCGAGTGGAAGCTGGGCGGCATCTGGGCGCCGCGCGCCTGGCGCACCAACTCCACATGGTTCAGGTAGGCCGAGGCGTCGACCCATTGGTAGGCGCGGGGCAGCGGTGCCATGCAGCGCGCCGGATCGAAGGCAAAGGCATGGCGCGGCTTGCCGTGGTTCAGGCTGTCGTACAGGTCCTGCAGCTGCGGCGCCATGAAGTTCCAGTCGTCCAGCACCTGCTGCAAACGATGGGCAATGCCGGTCGCATAATGCGCGGTATTCAGATCCCGCGACACCACGATGAGCTGGCCGTCGCGTGAGCCGTCTTTGATACTGGCAAGTTTCATGGAGTGGGTTTCCTGGAAGTTCGAGCGGGCCCGGGGAACCGTCGTTTGGCTGTCGTTGGGGGTTTTGGAGCCCTGAACCGAGTTCGATTCTAGT
>CAIKVZ010000295.1 GCA_903830985.1 uncultured beta proteobacterium | reverse complement strand
GTGATCGACGGCATTGCCTTCCAGACCAATATCCTGGCGCTCAATGCCGCCGTGGAGGCGGCGCGTGCCGGCGAGCAGGGGCGCGGTTTTGCCGTGGTGGCCAGCGAGGTACGCTCGCTGGCCGGGCGCAGCGCCGAAGCCGCCAAGGAAATCAAGTCGCTGATCTCGGCCAGCGTGGAACGGGTCGAGCGTGGCACGGCGCTGGTCGACCAGGCCGGTAGCACCATGGGCGAAGTGGTCAGCAGCATTCGCCGCGTCACCGACCTCATGGGCGAAATCAGCGCCTCCAGCAGCGAGCAAAGCCTGGGTGTGTCCCAAGTTGGCGAAGCGGTCACGCAAATGGATCAGATGACGCAGCAAAACGCCGCTCTGGTGGAGGAAATGGCAGCTGCCGCCAACAGCCTGCAGTCGCAGGCCCAGGGGCTGGTGCAGACCGTGGCAACGTTCAAGTTACCGGTGTCAAGCGGCACAGCGCAGCGCCCGGCCGTAGCCAAACGGGTCGCTTCGATCGCACGGCCTGCACCGGCAGCGGCACCCCGGCCAACTCTGAGCGGCCAACGCCCCAGCGTGAGCCACGCGCCAGCAGCGCCGCCCAAGGCGCCGGCCGCAGACGATTGGGAGAGCTTCTGAGCGGCAGGAAGACACTTGTGTCCACGTCGACAGCGCCCAGGAGTCAGGTGCCGGCCAGGCGTGCTGGTTCATGCTGCCGGCGGCAAGCGGCGTTGGAGAAATGCAAAGCTGTCGCGCCAGCAGCGCAGCGCCTGCTTGCGCCAGAACATCACATGAAAGGCGTGCGTCTCACCCCGGTAATAGTGCGCCGACACCGGTACGTGCAAGCGCTTCAGTGCGCGTTCCAGGCGCAGCGAATCCTCCAGCACCGGGTCGCTTGAACCGGCGGCGATGAACAAGGGCGGCAGCGCCACCTGCAGCATCGCCTCCACCACGCACAACGGATCGGCCAGCGCGTGCCCGACCCCGGGCTGGCCGGCAGCAGCACCCAGATAGCTGTGCGCCGCGTCGGTGGCCACGCGTGCGGCAAAGCGGGATACCCCTGGGCGACGGTAACGCTGCGGCTCGCTGGCCTGCAAGAAACCGCTGTACAGCAGCACGGCAGCGGGGCGCAGACACTGCGCGTACAGTGGCGCGGCAAAGGCTTCAGGGCGCGGCGTGCAGCAGGCCAGCGTCACCGCCAGTGCCAGATTCGCGCCCGCCGATTCGCCGGTCAATGCCATGCGCTGCGCGTCGCCGCCGTACTGCGCGACATTTGCGGCCGCCCACAGCCACGCGGCGCAGGCGTCCTGCAGCGCCGCGGGAAACGGGTATTTCGGCGCCAGCCGATAGTCCACGTTGCACACCAGATAGCCGCGTGACGCGTAGGCCACGGCCAGGGCGCGGTGCGTTCGTTTGGAGCCTATGGCAAATGCCCCACCGTGAAAGTACAGCAGCACCGGGTGCGGCCCCGGCCCCGGCGGCTGCAGCAGGTCCAGACGCAGCGTGACGCCGCCATGGTGCGCATAGGCAAGGTCCTCGAGCAGACGGCAGCCCTGCATGCGCTGGCGCATTGCCGGCAGGCCATCGGCCAGCACGGCCAGTGCGTGCATGCCGATGTCCAGCAGCACACGGCGCATTGGTTGACGCGAGGACAGCATCTCCAGCCAGCGATCCATTGTCAGTCCTCCTGAAAGTGACCGGATTTTGAAGCGTGCAGGTCGCGCCCGTCTGGTCGCCCTGCTGCGGCACTGGCCATCATCGATTCGAGCCTGAGACCCGACCATGATGCAAATCAACCGGGTGCAAGGCCGACCCCGACGCG
>CAIKVZ010000294.1 GCA_903830985.1 uncultured beta proteobacterium | reverse complement strand
GCCATGCAGTAGCCGGCGTACATGTCGGTGCCGCGGAAATTGATGGACACGTAGCGGTCCACCATGCCCAGCACCACCATCAGCAGGGTGCCCACCATCATGAGCGCCGCGGCCCAGGCGGCGGCGTCATACAGCTTGTTCAATAGGGCGCGCATAAGGTTTCCGATGATGGCAGTGGCAGGTCAGCGCTGGGCCGCCCCAAGCTGACCTGGGCCTCGGGGGGGGCAGCGAAGCACGCGCAGCGGCAAGCGTGGGGGCCATGTTATTTGCGGAAGGCGGCGAGCACGGTCTGACCGTCAGGGCCGGCCTTCTTTTCCCAGTCGGCCACCATGATGCTGCCCACCTGCTTCAGGTCGGCCGCCAGCTTGGGCGATGGCAGCAGGATCTTCATGCCCTTCTTGGTGAGCTCGGCCTTGTACCACTCGTTCTTCTCCTGGCTCAGCTTCCAGCCGCGTGTTTCCGCTTCGGCCGCGGCCTTGGTCACGGCCGCCTGGGTCGCTGCGTCGAGCGCGTTGAAGGCCTTCAGGTTCACGATCACGGCGTTCTTCGGCAGCCAGGCCTGGGTGTCGTACCAGTACTTCACGCTCTCGAAGATCTTGCTGTCGTAACCCGTGGCGCCCGAACTCATCATGCTGTCGACGACGCCGGTGGCAAAGGCTTGGCTCACTTCGGCGGCCTGAATCGTCACCGGTTGCGCACCGATGAGTTCGGCCATCTTGGAGGTAGCCGGGCTGTAGGCGCGCCACTTGACGCCGCGCATGTCGGCCACCGAGGCGATGTCCTTCTTCACGTACAGGCCTTGCGGTGGCCAGGCCACGGCGTACAGCAGCTTCATGCCCTGCGCGCCCAGTGCCTTTTCCAGTGCCGGTTTCTGCGCGGCGTAGAGCTTGCGGCTGTCGGCGTAGCTGTTGGCCAGGAAGGGCAGGCCGTCCATGCCGTAGATCGGATTCTCGTTCTCGAAATTGACCAGCAGGATCTCGCCGGCCTGAGCCTGTCCACCCTGCACGGCGCGCTTGATTTCATTCGCCTTGAACAGCGAGCCGTTGGCATGCACGGTGATCTTGAGCTTGCCGCCCGTGGCCTTGTCGATGTCCTGCGTGAACTGAGTGATGTTCTCGGTGTGGAAGTTGCTGGTCGGATAGCCTGCGGGCAGATCCCATTTGGTCTGGGCCTGAGCAGCGCCCATGGCAAGTGCAAGCGTCAAGGGAATCAAGGCAAACAGGCGGCGTTTCATAGGAGACTCCAGAAAAGTTGAATCGACAGAACATGGCTTGGCCGGCAAATCGGGCCTGGCTGGTAATGTAAGGCCAAGGACGGCGCCTGAGCTCGGTACTTTCCCTTGATGTCGACAATTTATCAACAAATCGTTGGTGAACTGCCTACAATCCGCACGCAACCGCATGCCGCGGTATCGGGAGCGCCCATGGTGAAGAAGCTGACAGAAAAGAAACCCGTTGCCGGCGCGACGGTGGCCAAGCGCGCGCCGATAGTTTCCTCGGCTCATCTGGTGTCACCGCAAAGCGCTGAGATGAGCGAGTTCGAGTTCGGCCTGATCGTCGCCGGCAACGCCTTTCACCGCTGGATCGCGCACTGCATGAGTGCTGCGGGACTGAAAGACCTGACGCCGCTGGACGTGCTGGTGCTGCACCATGTGACGCACCGGGCCCGCGACAAGCGCCTGTCCGACATCTGCTTCATCATGAACGTGGAAGACACACACTTGATCAACTACGCGCTGAAAAAACTGCAGGCCCTGGGCGTCGTGGTGTCGCACAAGAGCGGCAAGGACGTGACCTATGCCTCCACCGAGATCGGTCGCCAGCATGTGGAGCGCTACCGTGAAATACGTGAGTCCTGCCTGATCAACGCACTGAGCGCCGACGACGCGCTGAACCGCGACATCGCCGACCTGGCGCGCCTGCTGCGTCTGCTGTCGGGCATCTATGACCAGGCGGCGCGCTCGGCGGCCAGCCTCTAGGAACACCTCGGGAATGAACATGGAAATCAACGGCACAAAGCGCTGGCAGTTCTGGATCGACCGGGGCGGCACTTTCACCGACGTGGTGGGCAAGCGCCCCGACGGTAGTCTGGTGACGCACAAGTTGCTGAGCGAAAACCCGGAGCAGTACCGCGACGCGGCGGTGGCGGGCATCCGGCATCTGCTGGGCCTGCGGCACGACGAACTGATCAAGCCCGAACAGGTGGAGTGCGTGAAGATGGGCACGACCGTGGCAACCAACGCCTTGCTGGAGCGCAAGGGCGAGCCCACGCTGCTTGTCACGACCCAGGGCTTTCGCGATGCCCTGCGCATCGGCTACCAGAACCGGCCGCGCATTTTTGACCGCCACATCGTCCTCCCCGAACTGCTCTACAGCGCCGTGGTGCAGGCGCAGGAGCGGGTTGGCGCGCACGGCGAAGTCGTCACGCCGCTGGATGAAGCGGCGTTGCAGCAGGACATGCGGCTGCAATTTGAAAACGGCCTGCGCAGTGTGGCCATCGTCTTCATGCACGGCTACCGCTATCCCGCGCACGAGCAGGCGGCCAGGCGCATCGCGCAGGAACTTGGCTTCGCGCAGATCAGCACCTCGCACGAAACCAGCCCGATGATGAAGTTCGTGAGCCGCGGCGACACCACCGTGGTCGATGCCTACCTGTCGCCCATCCTGAGGCGCTATGTGCAGCAGGTGGCGCAGGAGATGCCGGGCGTGAAGCTGTTCTTCATGCAGTCCTCCGGCGGCCTGACCGATGCCCATGCTTTTCAGGGCAAGGACGCGATTCTGAGCGGCCCGGCCGGCGGCATTGTGGGTATGGCGCGCACCGCGCAGATCGCGGGCATCGCGAAGGTGATCGGCTTCGACATGGGCGGCACCTCCACCGACGTGTCGCACTACGCTGGCGAGTTCGAGACCCAGGTCGCCGGCGTGCGCATGCGCGCGCCCATGATGAGCATCCATACCGTGGCCGCGGGCGGTGGCTCGCTGCTGGCGTTCGACGGCGCGCGCTTTCGCGTGGGTCCGAAAAGCGCCGGTGCCAACCCCGGACCGGCCTGCTACCGCCGTGGCGGGCCGCTGGCCGTGACCGACGCCAATGTGCTGCTGGGCAAGATCCAGCCGCAGTTCTTTCCCAAGGTGTTCGGCCCTGGCGCCGACGAGGCTTTGAGCCGCGAGGCCGTAAATGAAAAATTTGATGAACTCGCGCGCCAGACCGGACGCGCCGCCGAGTCCGTGGCCGAAGGCTTTGTCGACATCGCGGTGCAGCAGATGGCCAACGCCATCAAGAAGATTTCTGTGGCGCGCGGCTACGACGTGACGCGCTACACCTTGCAGTGCTTTGGCGGCGCCGGTGGTCAACACGCCTGTCTGGTGGCCGACGCCCTGGGCATGACGCGCGTCTTTGTCCATCCCCTGGCGGGTGTGCTCTCGGCCTACGGCATGGGCTTGGCGGACCAGAACGTGATCCGCGAGCAGGCGGTGGAACTGCCCCTGCTGGCGCAGTCCATGGCGGCGGTGCGCGCGGCCCTCGATGGACTGGCGCAGGCCGCGAGCAGCGAACTGACGCGCCAGCAGCTGAGCCGCGCCGAGGTGCAGGTGCACCGGCGCGTGCATGTGCGCTACGAGGGCAGCGACGCGGCGCTGGTGGTGGCCCTGGACCCCGCGCAAGCTGAAGGCGATGGCGCCATGGTGGGCCAGATCCAGGCCGGCTTCGAGGCCGCTTACCGCCAGCGTTTTTCCTTCCTCATGCAGGGCAAGCGCCTGGTGGTGGAGGCGGTTTCCGTGGAAGCCGTGGTCGCCGGTGACGCGCCGGCCGAGCCGCGCTTGGCGCTGCACCCGCCGCGCGATCTGCACGCCAGCGGCGTGCTGCGCGACAGCGTTCCCATGTACTGTGCCGGACACTGGCTGCAGGCGGCGCTGGTGGTGCGCGAAGACCTGCGCCCCGGCGACGTGATCACCGGCCCGGCGATCATCGCGGAGAAGAATGCCACGACCGTACTGGAGCCAGGATGGGAAGCGACGCTGACAGAGTTCGATCACCTCAGCCTGGTGCGGCGCACGCCGCGCAGCGTGCGCTTCGCTGCCGGTACGAACGTCGACCCGGTGCTGCTCGAAGTGTTCAACAACCTGTTCATGAACATCGCCGAGCAGATGGGCCTGCAACTTCAGAACACCGCTTACTCGGTGAACATCAAGGAACGCCTGGACTTCAGCTGCGCCCTGTTTGACGCCGCGGGAAATCTGATCGCCAACGCCCCGCACATGCCGGTGCACCTGGGTTCCATGGGCGAGAGCATCAAGACGGTGGTGCGCGAAAATTCGGCCAGCATGAAGCCGGGCGATGTGTATGTGTTGAACGACCCCTATCACGGAGGCACGCACTTGCCCGACATCACCGTCATCACGCCGGTGTACCTCAACGGCCTGCCGACCTTCTATGTCGGCTCGCGCGGCCACCACGCCGACGTGGGCGGCACCACCCCCGGCTCCATGCCGCCGTTCTCCACGCGCATCGAGGAGGAGGGGGTGCAGATCAACAACTTCCTCTTGGTCGACGGTGGCGTGCTGCGCGAAGCCGAGATGCTGACCTTACTGCAAAGCGGCGAATATCCCTCGCGCAACCCGCAGCAGAACATGGCCGACCTGAAAGCCCAGATCGCGGCCAACGAAAAGGGCGTGCAGGAACTGGGCAGGATGGTGGAGCACTTCGGCCTGGAAGTGGTCCAGGCCTATATGCGCCATGTGCAGGACAACGCCGAAGAAGCGGTGCGCCGTGCCATCGACTTAATTGGGGTCAGACTCCAATTATCAGATGCCGAAAAGGGCTTGGCGCCAGCGGACGGCCTGAAGCCAATGCGCTTTACCCTGCCGCTGGACAACGGTGCGCAGATCCAGGTGGCGATCACCGTGAACCGGCAAGAGCGCAGCGCCGTGGTCGATTTCACCGGAACATCGCCGCAACAGACGAACAACTTCAACGCGCCCACGGCGGTCTGCATGGCGGCCGTGCTGTACGTGTTTCGCACCCTGGTGGACGACGATATCCCGCTGAATGCGGGCTGCCTGAAGCCGATACGCGTGATCATTCCGGCAGGCTCCATGCTGAACCCGAATCCACCGGCGTCGGTGGTGGCGGGCAATGTGGAAACCTCGAGCTGCATTACCAATGCGCTGTACGGCGCGCTCGGCGTGATGGCGGCGAGCCAGTGCACCATGAACAATTTCACCTTCGGCAATGCGCGCCATCAGTACTACGAAACCATCTCGGGGGGCTCCGGCGCGGGGGAGGGCTTCAACGGGACCTCGGCGGTGCAGACGCACATGACGAACTCGCGCCTGACCGACCCGGAGGTGCTGGAGTTCCGGTTTCCGGTGCGTCTGGACAGCTACGAAATCCGCACGGCTTCTGGTGGCGCAGGGCATTGGCAGGGTGGCGATGGCGGACTGCGCCGCGTGCGCTTTCTGGAGGACATGACGGCCAGCATTCTGTCCAACGGACGCCGCCATGGCGCGTTTGGCATGGCCGGCGGCGCGGCGGGAGAGGTCGGGCGCAACCGCGTGCTGTGCGCCGATGGAACGGTGGACGAGCTGGGGCACATCGGCCAGGCCCAGATGCACGCCGGCGATGTCTTTGAGATTCAAACGCCGGGTGGTGGTGGCTACGGCGCGCCAATGAGCGCGGCCCGAACCAATTAGACGCGCCGTTCTTTTTGCAGGACCCTGTTGGGGAAATTCCTGCCCGCTTACCCGCCCCGTCCGGACCTGCCGTCGTCGGCGAGCTGGAACACCGCGACCACCCGCACCAGGTCATTCGCCTGTGATTGCAGACTGCTCGCTGCGGCGGCCATTTGCTCGACCAAGGCCGCATTCTGTTGCGTCACCTGGTCCATTTGCGTGACGGCCTCGCCCACTTGTGCCACGCCTGCAGCCTGTTCGTTGCTGGCAGAACTGATTTCACCCATGAGCTCTGTGGCGCGGGCTATGCTTTGAACCACTTCGGTCATCGTCACCCCGGCCTGGTCCACCAGTGCCGTACCCTGCGCGACGCGGTCCACGCTGGCGTTGATCAGGTGTTTGATTTCCTTGGCGGCTTCGGCAGATCGGCCGGCCAGGGAGCGCACCTCGCTGGCCACAACAGCAAAACCGCGCCCCTGCTCGCCGGCACGAGCCGCCTCGACTGCAGCGTTCAGGGCCAGGATATTGGTTTGAAACGCGATGCCGTCAATCACGCCAATGATGTCGGCTATCTTGCGCGAGGAATCGTTGATGCCTTTCATCGTGTCCACCACTTGCGTCACCACTTCGCGTCCTTGCACTGCGACGGCGCTGGCGTTCATCGCGAGCTGATTGGCCAGTTTGGCGCTGTCGGCGTTTTGCTTGACGGTGGCGCTGAGTTGTTCCATGGATGCGGCGGTCTGCTCGAGTGCGCTGGCCTGGGATTCGGTGCGCGCAGAAAGATCCTGGTTGCCCTGAGCGATTTCGACACTGGCTGAGGCCACGCCCTCGGACCCGGATCGCACTCGGCCAACGATGTCCGCAAGTCCCTCGCTCATGGACTTGATGGCGCATAACAAGCTCGACTGGTCGCCGGTGCGCAGCCCGATGTCTGTCGTCAGGTCACCGGCCGCGATGCGGTGTGCGACCTGTGTCGCATAGTCCGGCTCGCCACCGAGTTGCCGCAGCAGGCTGCGCGTCACCATCAGACTGATGCCCATCAGCAGGATTGCAAGCAGCACACAGCCGGCCACTATGATCACGAAACGCGATGCAACGGCCGTGTCGATGGTGTCACTGTAGACACCGGATCCGACCACCCAGCCCCAAGGCGCAAAGCCCTTGACGAAGGAAATTTTTGGCACCGGATTCGCGCTGCCGGGCTTGGGCCACAGATAGCTCACAAAGCCTGAACCATTGGTCTTGACCGTGTCGGTGAATGCGACGAACAGCCGCATTCCGCTGGGATCCTTGTTGTCGCTGAGGTCCGTGCCATCGAGGTCGGGCTTGATCGGATGCATGACCATGCGGGGGTGCATGTCGTTGATCCAGAAATACTCCGAACCGTCGTAGCGCAGCGCCTTGACCGCATCCAGCGCGCGCCGTTTGCCCTCGGGCTCGGTCAATTTTCCCTGGGTGAACTGGTCGTGAAAATGGGTGATGAGCGCATGGGCCACCTCGACGTTCTGGCGAACACTGCTTTGCCTCTCTTCGGTCATGATCTTGCGTTCGGAATACAGCGAAACCGAGGCCTGAACCAGGATGCCCAGCAGGGCGCTGGCGACAATCAGCCAAAGCCGTTTTGAAATACTCAAGGCATTGAGTTGGTGCATGCGCGACTCCTGAGAACGGGGGCAAGGTTCTGAAGGGCGAGATCCAATCTGGTTCGCGGCCTCCGGGCAGGCCTGGTCAGGCAGATCCGTATCCGCCTTGCAGACCCCGATTGTGGCCCAGGGAAACAATTGTCGGCGTTTCCTACACGAAATAAATAGTCTTGTCTTTTTCTGGAGTTTTTACTGGAATTGGCAAAGAAAAACCCGCCGTTGGCGGGTCTTTCTTGAGTGGGGTGGCCTTGCTTACTTGGCAGCCGCTGCAGGGGCGCTGGCGCTCGGGCCCGGCGTCTTGGTCGTGGACTTGGAAACATCTGCTTTTGCTTTGGATGGAGCAGCCTTGGCTGCGGCAGCGTCGGCCTTGGCCTTTGCATCGGCGTCTTTCTTCGCCTGCGCTGCTTCTGCTGCCAGCTTGGCGTCAGCGGCTTTCATTTTTGCTTCTGCGCTCGCGTCCTTGACCGGGGCCTTGTTGACGCTGGGCGCGCTGGCGGCGGGCGTTGCGGGGGCGGCTTTCTTGGTGGCCGTTTCAGCTGCGGTTGGAGCATCTTTCTTGGGCGTTGCCGGGGCAGCGGCCGGGGTTGCAGCCACGCCCTTGAAGGTTGTGCCATCGAGAGTCAGACCATCGGCCGACAGTTTTACTGCACTTTTTTCACCCACGCCCTTGACGCGCGTGATGAAGTCGTTCCAGTCCTTGAAGTTGCCCTTCTTGCGTTCGTCCACGATCTTTCCGGAAATGGCCGGGCCTATACCCTTGACGCCGTCGAGCTCTGCCGCGCTGGCCTTATTGACATCGACCGCAGCAAAGCAGGCTGCCGCGTACAACATGGCCACCAGGGCCAGAATCTTCTTCAACATGGGTGTCTCCTTGGGGTTGTGTGCTGCCCGGCACGAATTGCGCAAAGCGGCCAGACTATAACGGAGACGCTCAGGCCATCGTTGACCCGAGACTTACAGCGGGGTTCTGCCGGGTTCAGTCTTGTGCCGCCAACCAGTTCACGTACTGCGTGACGCCGCTTTGGACGTCGGCAAATTCGTGCTCGCATCCCGTGGCGCGCAGGCTTGACAGGTCGGCTTGGGTGTAGCTCTGGTATTTGCCGCGCAGCGCGTCGGGGAAGGGGATGTACTCGATCAGACCGAGGGATACCGCCTGCTGCAGTGTCAGTGCCGACTCGGCGTCGCGCGCGCGCAGCGCGTTCACGACAGACAGCGCGACGTCGTTGAATGGCTGGGCGCGTCCCGTTCCCAGGTTGAAGATGCCTGACTGTTCCGGGTGATCAAAGAACCACAGGTTCACCGCCACGACGTCGTCGACGAAGACGAAGTCGCGCGACTGTGCGCCACCGGCGTAGCCGCCGTAGTCGCCGAAAAGTTTGACCCTTCCTTCGTTTCGGAACTGGTGGAACTGGTGAAAGGCCACGCTGGCCATGCGGTCCTTGTGTTGCTCGTGCGGACCGTAGACATTGAAGTAGCGAAAGCCCACCACCTGGCGCTTGGCGCGTTTGAAGTCGAGGCCGCATTCGAGCCGTATGCGCTGGTCAAACAGCAGCTTGGAATAACCGTAGACATTGAGCGGGCGCTCGAACGGTGGCTCCTCGCGAAACGTGGCGGAGCCGCCATAGGTCGCTGCCGAGGATGCATACAGCAGGCGTGTGCCGCGCTGCTGGCAGGCGTTGAACAGTTGGTTGGACAGGGTGTAGTTATTGGCCATCATGTAGCGGCCATCCTGCTCCATGGTGTCGCTGCAGGCGCCTTCATGGAACACCGCCTCCACCTTGCCAAAGTCGCCATCGGCAAAGCGCGCATAGAACTCGTCGCGGTCCATATAGTCGGCGATCTTCAGGTCGACCAGATTGCGAAACTTGTCGCCTTGCGTCATGTCGTCCACGGCAATGATCTGCTCGATGCCGCGGGCATTGAGTCCGCGCACGATATTGCTCCCGATGAAGCCTGCGGCTCCGGTCACGACGACGCGAGTGATGTTCTGGGGCATGGGGTGGGTCAGTTGGCAAAAAGCTCATCGTAACTGACCGTGGCGGTTCCGAACTTGCCCACCACAATACCCCCAGCAATGTTCGCCAATGGCATGGCCGCGCGCAGGCTCAGGCCGGCGGCGAGCAGTGCGGCCAGCGTGGCGATCACGGTGTCGCCGGCGCCGGTCACGTCGAACACTTCACGCGCCAGTGCGTTCACGTGCAGGCTGCCCTGTGCATCGAACAGGGTCATTCCCTCCTCGCTGCGCGTCAGCAGCAGGGCCTGCAGTTGAAGTTGCTCGCGCAGGTTCTGCGCCTTGGTCTGCAGTTGCGCCTCGTCCGTCCAGACGCCTATGACCTGCTGCAACTCGGCCCGGTTCGGGGTGATGACGCTGGCGTTGCGGTAGCGCGAATAATCCGTTCCTTTGGGATCGATCAACACTGTTTTGTCCGCTGCGCGGGCGCGCGCGATCATGTCGCTGACATGCGCCAGCCCGCCCTTGCCGTAGTCGGAAAAAAGCACGGCGTCGTGTTGCCCCAGAATTTCGCCGAAGCGCTCCGATTGCGAGGCCAGCACTTCGCTTTGCGGTGTGTTCTCGAAGTCCAGGCGCAGCAGCTGTTGTTGGCGACCGATAACGCGCAGCTTGACCGTGGTCTTGAGCGCTGCGTCGCGGCCGAAATACGGAGTGATGCCGGTACGCGCCACCAGCGACTCCAGTTTGCGGCTGGCATCATCGTCGCCGGTGACGGTGAGCAACGAGGCTTGAGCACCCAGGGTGACAACGTTGTAGGCCACGTTGGCGGCCCCACCAATGCGCTCTTCCTCGCGCGTGACACGCACCACGGGCACCGGCGCCTCGGGCGAGATGCGGTCGACCGCGCCGTACCAGTAACGGTCCAGCATGGCGTCGCCCACCACCAGCACCCTGGCCGACGCCAGGGTTTCGCGTGAGACGGTTTCGATCGGGGGCGAGTGTTTCATGAGGGGATAAAAGTCACAGTTCTTCGATGCGCCGCGGCGGGTAGCTGTCCCAGGCTTGGCAGCCCGGACATTGCCAGAAATGCTGTTGCGCCTCAAAACCGCAGGCCGCGCAGCGGTAGCGGGTCAAGGGCTTCACGGCACGGTCCAGGGCGCGCTGCACCAGGGGGTGGTATTGCTCGTGCTCGAGCTTTTCGCCTGCCAGCCATTTGGTTGCCGCCACCAGCGAGGGTTCGCGTTCCAGATGGGTGAGATACAGGTTGGCGTGCGGGCCTTCGTTGGCCTGCGTTTGCAGCCAGACCAGCGCGTCGAGCACATCCAGCGAGGTGCTGCCCTGGTAGGCCTCGGTCAGCAACCGCAAGGCCTGCGCGGTCTGCTGCGTGGCGACACCGGTTCTGGCCAGTTCCATGGCCACCAGCGAAACCGAGGCCGGTGCCTGGGTGCACAGGGCCTTGAATGCGGCAAACGCCCCTGATGCCTCACCCGTTTGCTGCAGCAGGCGCGCCAATTCGATGCGCGGCCGTGCGGCGTCCGGTGCAAGGTCCGTGGCCTGTGCCAGCAAGGCCATTGCCGCCGCCGTTTGCCCTGTCGCTTTCACGGTGGTGGCCTGCTCGCACAGGTAATGCGCCTGCCGCCCTGAAAAACTGCCCTGGCCACTGGCCTGCAACTGCGTCGCCATGGCGGCGGCCTGGGGCCAGTCGCGCGAACGCTCGAATATGGCCAGCAGGGCGAGTTGCGCCTGGGCTTGCAGGGCCGTGCCCTCGAGCTTGTGCAGGGCATCCTCGGCCCGATCGAGCAAACCGGCCTTGAGAAAGTCCAGCGCCAGCGCGTGCTGCGCGCGGTTTCGATCCGCCTGGCTCAGGTCGGCGCGCGACAGCAGGTGTTCGTGCACGCGCACCGCGCGTTCGTATTCGCCGCGTCGCCGAAACAGGTTGCCCAGGGCGAAGTGCAATTCGGAGGTGTCAGGGTCGTTCTGTACGGCTTCGATGAAGGCGTCGATGGCCTGATCCTGCTGTTCGTTGAGCAGGAAGTTCAGGCCCTTGAAATAGGCTTTTGGCGCTTGTCGGTTCTGTATGCGCCACTGGCGCAAGTCCAGGCGCGAGGCCATCCAGCCCAGGCCGAACACCAGGGGGATTCCCAGCAGGATCCAGCTCAGATCAAAGTCCATGGGGTGGCACGTTGGGCGTGGTGTCGGTTGCGGGTTCTTGCGCCTTGGCGCGCAGGGCGCGATGCGCTGCGCTGCGCTGCGTCCACCAGCGCGGCACCATGCCCAGGGCACCGATTCCCAAACCGGCCGCAAATACCGCCAGCACCACCAGCACCAGAGAGGTCTGCCACTCGCGGCCAAAGAAAAAATGCACGGTCACCTGGTGCTGGTTATTCAGCGCGAAGGCGAACAGGGTAAAAAAAATGGCTGCCTTAAGCATCCACTTAAGCAGCCACATCAGTTGTTTCATGGGTGTCCTCTGTGACGAGGATATTCTAGCCTCGCAGGCCCGGTCTCAGATCTTGTTGTCGGCCTGCAACTGGGCGGTGCGCGCGTCGACCGATTCACGCAGGGCTTTGCCCGGCTTGAAGTGCGGAACGCGTTTTTCGGGAATGGCCACGCTCTCGCCGCTGCGCGGGTTGCGCCCCATGCGTGGCGGACGGTGGTTGATGGAAAAACTGCCAAAGCCGCGTATTTCGATGCGGTGGCCCTGGATCAGGGCCAGGCCCATGGCATCCAGAATCGTCTTGACGGCGCTCTCCGCATCGTGATGCGTGAGTTGGCCAAAACGTGCAGCCAATTCCTCAACCAGGTCTGAGCGTGTCATATCAATTATTCAAATGAAATTGGTTGGCGGATCGGGCGGCCCGATGTAAAAAACATCAGGCCGCCTTTTGCGTCACTTCAGATCAGTTGTTGTCCAACTTGGCGCGCAGCAGCGCACCCAGGCTGGTGGTGCCGGCGTTTTCGCGGGCCGAAGTCTGGCTCAGGGTCGCCATGGCTTCCTGCTGATCAGCGGCATCCTTGGCCTTGATCGACAGTTGGATGTTGCGCGTCTTGCGATCCACGTTCACCACCACGGCGGTGATTTCGTCACCTTCCTTGAGCACGTTGCGGGCATCTTCCACGCGGTCGCGGGAGATTTCCGAAGCACGCAGGTAGCCGATGATGTCTTCGCCCAGATCGATTTCCGCACCGCGTGCGTCCACGGTCTTGACCTTGCCGGTGACGGTTTGGCCCTTGTCGTTGACGGTGACGAAGGTGGTGAAAGGATCGGAGTCCAACTGCTTGATGCCCAGGGAGATGCGCTCGCGGTCCACGTCCACGGCCAACACGATGGCTTCGACTTCCTGGCCCTTTTTGTAGGCGCGTACGGCGGTTTCACCGGGCTCGTTCCAGGACAGATCGGACAGGTGCACCAGGCCGTCAATGCCGGCAGCCAGACCCACGAACACGCCGAAGTCGGTGAT
>CAIKVZ010000293.1 GCA_903830985.1 uncultured beta proteobacterium | reverse complement strand
GCCGGGCCGTTCGCCTATTCGCCGAGCAAGGCGCCGGCGGCTGAATCGGCGTAGAGCTCTTCCAGGTCCTGCTCCTGCAGCCCCAGCGCTTTCAGGCAGGGTGCGCCCAGTTTGGGCCACTCCTGCGTGAGGCTGAGCCGATGGCGCCGCTGCACGATGTATTCCGAAATTTGCGCCGTGGCGATCAGTCTGCGACTGGCGGGCGGCAAAGCGGATTCGTCTGATCCCAGGGCCTGGGCGTCATGATGGGAGGCGATGGCGAGACTGATTTCCTCGGGCAGCCACCAGCTTTTTGCCATCAGACTGCCAACTGCAGCGTGATTCGTCTGAATCGCGGCTTGTTCCACGGCGACAAAGCTGCGCTCGGTTTCGGCGTTGGCGACGCCAAGCAACTTCTGATAGTCCGGGACGTGGCTGATGAGCACGGCAATGCCGCAGTCGCGAAACAGGCCGAAGGTGTACGCGTCATCGGCGCGCAGTCCCCGGATGTCCAGGCGCAGTGCCAGCCAGCCCGAAAGGCGCGAGATGCGCGCCGACCCGTCCCAGAAACGCTCCAGGTTTTGCGCCTTGGGGAAGGCGTTGCGCAGCACGATGCCGGCCACGGCGCAGGCCGACGCTTTCAAGCCGAGAATCGACAGGGCGCTGTGCACCGAGCGAACCGGCTGGCGCAGGCCAAAGAACGGCGAGTTGGCGGTCTTGATCAGCCCTGCCGATAGCCCGACGTCGTTGCGCAGGATGCTCTCCAGGTCGTGGAAGTCGGTATCGTCGCGGCGTGCCTCGGCCATGAAGGTGTTGAGAATGAGCGGGCAGGGTGGGATTCCGATGTCGATCAAGGATCGCTCGAACAGGTTGTCGACCGCTGTGGGTTCCGAATCTGGCTGGACGATATTCATGAAGTATTCCCGATTGACGTCGAACGTTGGTGTGCATCCCCGCACCGCCACACGGCAGCGACACTGGCGGGTTCTCTGCGCAAGCCCACATGCGCAGCCGCTCAAGGCTGTCAGGGCGAGAGTTTATCGCGCTAAAAAGCTCGGCGCCGCAGGGAATGCATGAATACCTGAACCCATTGGCTTTTTGGATCGCCGCGCACCAGTTCGGCTGGCTGCATGCCCACGAGTTCTGCCCGGGGCGGGGCTGACGTGTAACATCGCCCGAATTAGAAGGTGTTTGGCTGAATAAACGCGCGTCTGTTGGCGGGGTGCGCATTGAGCCTCGCTGTGGTGATGATTTCCTGGAAGTATTGGGTTTGTCCGTGATAAAGATATTCGATCATTATTTTCATAAACAAACCATTCTTCGGATTCTGCTCGATCTGGTCTGGACGGTTGGGGCGTTGGTGGCCGCCATATTTTTGCATTCGGCAAGTTCCAGCCTGCAATCCCCCGTGGCTTGGACCACGGGAATATTGCTGATTGTTGGCATATTTGCCATCAATGCCAGCCTGGGCTTTTACCAGCGTTCCTATGCCCGCCGTCCGAGCCAGACGCGTGCCCGGGCCGCGCTGTCGCTGTGCCTGAGCATTCCCTTGGCCTACCTCCTGTTTCGCATTTCACCGATCCAAATGTTGGACGGTCTGCTGTTCCTTGTGATGTTTGCTGCGGGATTGGCGCTGATGTTGATGCATCGCGTGCATGCGCTGCACAACGCGCCCAGCGACATGATGCGCCAACGTGTCCTGATCTTCGGCACTGGAACACGCGCCAGGATGGTTGGCCAAAGCCTGACCCAGTCCGATCCCCATGTTGACGTGGTGGGCTATTACGCCAGCCCAAGCGATACCGTCCTGGACGCCTCGGGGAATCCGCTGTTGGCGCGCGGTAAATCCCTGACCGAAGTGGTGGCGGAGTATCAGATCGACGAAATCGTGGTGGCCTTGTCGGAGCGCCGTGGCGGCAGCATGCCCCTGCGTGAACTGCTTGACTGCAAGCTCAATGGGGTGAGCGTGCTCGATATTGCGACGCACTTCGAAAAGACCCTGGGGCAGATTCGGCTGGACTCGGTTTCTGCCGGTTGGTTGGTGTTTGGCGATGGTTTCGGTCATGGGGTGGTGCGTGCTGCAGTCAAGCGCGTATTCGATATCGTGTGCGCCAGCATCCTGATCGTGCTGAGCTTTCCTGTGATGCTGGTGACGGCTTTGTTCATCGAACTGGAAAGCAGCGGGCCCATCCTGTACCGTCAGGAGCGGGTCGGCTTGGCCGGGCTCCCTTTCAATGTGGTGAAGTTTCGCAGCATGCGCACCGACGCCGAGAAGGACGGCAAGCCGCGCTGGGCTTCCGCCACCGACGACCGGGTGACGCGCGTTGGCGCGGTGATCCGCAAGCTGCGCATCGACGAATTGCCCCAGTTGTTCTGCGTCCTGGGTGGCTCCATGAGCCTGGTCGGGCCGCGACCAGAGCGACCTTATTTTGTGGAACAACTGACCCGGGAAATTCCCTATTTTGCGGTGCGCCAGAGCGTCAAGCCCGGGGTGACCGGCTGGGCGCAGGTGCGCTACCAGTACGGCGCCTCGGTGGAGGACGCGATGGAAAAACTGCAGTACGACCTGTACTACGTGAAGAACCACACGCTGTTTCTGGACCTGGTGGTGTTGTTCGAAACCGTGGGCGTGGTGCTGATGCGCAAGGGTGCACAGTAGCAGTGGCCGTTCGCCTGCCTGGACGCCTTCAATCGGGAACCAGCAGCAGCTCGAAAGTGACGAGCACCGGGTTGGCGCCGCGCAGCAGACGCCCCTGTGCCATGCCGCCAAGGTAGTCCACCAGACTCACATCGATGTCGGCGCGCAGTTGGCCTGTGTCGTCAGTCGTCACGCGCCCCGATCGGATCAGCACTTCGGTGACAAAGGGCTCCACGACGCTCCCGTCGTCGAATGCCGCGCCCACGGTGCTGCCGACTCCGCCAGCGATCGTCGCCTTGACGATCCCATGCTCGCGGCAGATGGCCTCGATCGCGTTACAGACATCGACGTTGGGCCGCAACTGCACCACCAGCGAATTACGGGCCACACCTTCGAGCTGGAGTGCAGCAATGGCCACCGGTTGGAACAGCGAGAAATGGGTTTCCCCGTCGGGCGCCACGTGGAATTGCGCGCCGTCGAGCAGGCAGGCGCTGGCCTCAATCGGTGCACAGACCATCGCCTGATCCGGCAGCACATGGCCGCAGCGGCGCGTGCCACCGGGCTCGGTCCACACCGCGTGGCAGTGCAGCCAGGGTTGGCCGTCGCGCTGGCCATAGGTGATGCTCGCTGTTTCCAGCTGGCAAAGGCCGCTGGCCTCCAAGCGCGGGCTGAAGTAGACCGCGTGCTCGGGCGTGGTGGACAGCGCCGGCATGGCATAGGCCAGCGGGAAGAGGGCGCCACCGTGCAGGCGCAGTACGGCACTGGTCGCGCCGGCCGGCAGGGCCTGGGTCACGGCGTCCAGCAGCGAAAGCCCGGGTTTCAGCAACACGCTCAGCACGCGGGCGTAAGCCGGCAGCACCTGCACGCGCTGCGCGGAAACGAGCCCCGGGTGCAGGATGGCGCGCATGCGGCGGTCGTTCAGTTGCCGCCAGCGCGGCGCAGCGTGGGCAGGCCCACGCCGCTGGCGTCAAAGCCGCCGTCCACGGCCAGCACTTGGCCGTTGACGTAACCGGCCTCGACGCTGCACAGGAAGCCGACGACGTTGGCGATCTCTTCGGTCGAGCCGTAGCGCTTGAGGGGAATGGCGTCGAAGTAGTCCTTGCGGATCATGTCGCTGTGCACCAGTTTGGCCATTTCGGTGTCGACCGGGCCCGGCGCGACGGCGTTGACGCGGATGCCGGCGTCTCCCAGTTCCACCGCCTGCTGCTTGGTCAGATGGATGAGCGCGGCCTTGCTCGTGCCGTAGGCCACGCGCAGCGTGCTGGCGCGCAGCCCGGAAATCGAGGCGATGTTGACGATGGACCCACCACCGGTCCTGAGCATCACTGGCGCACAGGCCTGGGTGCACAGGAAAGCGCCGTCCAGATTGGTCTCCATCACATGGCGCCATTCCTCGAAGCTGGTTTCCAGTATCGGCTTGAACACTGCCACGCCGGCGTTGTTCACCAGCGCGTCGATGCGGCCAAAGCGTGCCACGACCTGGTTCACGGCGACCTGCACCTGCCCAGGTTTGGACACGTCGTAGTTCAGCGCCAGCACGCGCGGGTCGTCCAGTTGCTTCTCGGTTTGCGCCAGCGTGGCCGTGTCGATGTCGATCAAGGCGACGTGGTGGCCGTGGTCAAGGAACCAGTGGGCGATGGCCAGGCCGATGCCGCGTGCGCCGCCGGTGACCACCGCAACGGGGGTGGATGAAGGGGTCGATGTCATGGACGGCTGCTCCTGCGCAAGGCGGTGAATGTCCCGGGAATCGGGGAATGCGCGATGCTACTTCATGCCTGAGCGTCCGTTTTGGAGTCCTTTTGCAGCAGGCTCAGGGCACGGCTGGCGCGCATCAGGCGGTTCCCCAGGGCGGCGCTGCGCGCCGCGCCCAGGCGCGATTTGATGGCCGCAATGCTGATCGACGCCACCGGACTGCCGTCGCCGTCAAACACCACCACGCCCACGGCCCAACTGTCGGCGATCACCAGGCCGGGTTGTACGCAGTAGCCGCGCGCTTGCGTGTCGGCCAGCAGGCGCCGGATGGCCTCGTCCGTGCAATGCGGGTAGCGTTCGGCACGCAACAGGGCGTTGCGCTGCAGCACGTCTTCCTGCTCGTGCTCGGGCATGGCCGCCAGCACGGCGCAGCTGCCCGCGCCCACGCCCAGCGGGAGACGGTCGCCGGCCTTGATGAGCTGGTTGCGGATCGGAAAGTCGCCCTCGTCGCGCGACAGGCAGATGCTCTCATAGCCGTGCAGCACGGCGAAGAACACGGTATCGCCCGACTCGGCGGCGAGCGCGCGCAGCGTGGGTGCGGCCAGTCGCTGCAACTCGTAGCTGGGCTCGGCCGCCAGTCCCACGGCAAAGGCCTCGGGGCCCAGGCGGTAACGTCCCAGGGAGCGGTCGTGCAGCACAAAGCCCTCGTCCACCAGGGTGCGCGTCAGGCGGATCGCCGTGGCCTTGTTCAGTTCCAGGCGGCGCCCGATCTCGCTCATGCGCAGGCCGCCGGGCCCCGTGCGCGTCAGCAGGCGCAGCACGGACAGACCTCGGCGCAGGGTCTGGGCACCGGCCATGGCGGCTTTTTCCGTGGCTGCGGTGCTGGGTGGTGGGGCAGAGGGGATTTTCATCGGGACTTGAATCGGGGATTACCCGAATCGGCTTGATCACATGGTGGACCATTATCTTCGTGCGGGGAGCAAATGCCCTGAGTGCCTGTGGCCAGCGCTTCTAGAATCGATTTTTCAAAGAATCGGTCAGATGGCAAGTTGGTTCACATGCTGGACCGCTTGATACCCAAATCATTCACGTCACATGAACACACCACACATCATCGGCTGGGGCCACACCCCGTTCGGCAAGCTCGACAACGTCGAGCTCGAGCAACTGATCCGCGACGCGGCCCTGCCGGCCATCGCCAGCGCGGGGCTGGAGCCGGCCGACATCGATGGCATCTTCATCGGCCATTTCAATGGCGGCTTCGTGCGCCAGGATTTCAGCGGCGCGCTGGCGGCCGTGGCCATTCCTGAGTTTCGCCACACGCCTTCGGTGCGCATGGAGAACGCCTGCGCCACCGGTTCGGCGGCGATCTGGGCGGCACTCGATGCGCTGGGCAGCGGCCGCGTCAAGCGCGCGCTGGTGGTGGGCATGGAAAAGATGAACACCCTGCCCAACGTGCAGATCGGCGAGACCCTGCTGCGCTGCAGCTACGTGAAGGAAGAGGGCGACACGCCCGGCGGCTTTGCCGGCGTCTTCGGCAAGATTGCCAGCGAATACTTCGAGCGCTTTGGCGACCAGAGCGACGCGCTGGCCGCGATCTCGGCCAAGAATCACGCCAACGGCGTGCACAACCCCTATGCCCACATGCGGCGCGACCTGGGCTTTGACTTTTGCCGTAACCCCTCCGACAAGAATCCCTTTGTTGCCGGTCCGCTGAAACGCTCCGACTGCTCGCTCGTGTCCGACGGCGCTGCCGCGCTGGTGCTGTCGATGGAACCCTTGGCCGGTGCCCAGGTGCCGGCCGTGCGCTGGAGGTCCCGCACACAGGTGAATGAATTCCTGCCGCTGTCCCGGCGCGACGCCACGCGCTTCGAGGGCGCTGCCCTGGCCTGGAGCCGCGGTCTGCAAGCCGCCGGGCGCACGCTGGCCGATCTGCACTTCGTCGAGACGCACGACTGCTTTACCGTGGCCGAATTGCTCGAGTACGAGGCCATGGGCCTGGCGCCGCAAGGGCAGGGCGCGCGCGTGATCCTCGACGGCGTGAGCCGCAAGGATGGAAAACTGCCGGTGAATCCTTCGGGTGGCCTCAAATCTCGCGGCCATCCGATCGGCGCCACCGGCGTGTCGCAACACGTCATGGCCGCCATGCAGTTGTCCGGCACGGCGGGCGACATGCAGGTGGCCAACGCCGGCCTCGGTGCCGTCTTCAACATGGGCGGCGCCGCCGTGGCGAATTACCTGAGCGTGCTTGAAACGGTATGAGATCCGTCATGAACCTGGGCCGTCTGCTGACGCACACGGCCCAGCTGTTTCCGGACCGCATTGGTCTCATCCAGGGTGCGCAGCAGTGGACCTGGGAACAGATCGACCAGCGCGTCGACGCCATGGTGGCCGCACTGCGCGCCCTGGGGCTGAGACAAGGCGACGCCATCCTGGTCCAGTCGCGCAACAATTTGCAGATGTTCGAGAGCTGCTGGGCGGCTTTCCGTCTGGGCTGCGTCTGGGTGCCGACCAACTTCCGTCTGACACCGCCTGAGGTCGCTTACATGGGCGCCTCCAGCGGCGCCGTGGCGATGATCGTAGAGGACGTTTTTGCCGCCCATGCCGACGCGGTGCGTGCGGCCTCGCCGGCGTTGCAGCATGTGATCTGCATCGGCGACCCGCGCGCCGGCGAGCATTCCTACGAGGCGCTGGTGCAGCAGCAATTGCTGCTGATGCCGCTGGAGCGGGTACCGGACGCCACCGTGGGCTGCGACGACCCGCTGTGGTACTTCTACACCTCGGGCACGACCGGCCACCCCAAGGCAGCGGTGCTGACGCACGGGCAAATGGCCTTCATCGTGACGAACCATCTGGCCGATCTGATTCCGGGAACGCGCGAGACCGACTGCTCCATCGCCGTGGCGCCGCTGTCGCATGGCGCCGGCGTCCATGCACTGCTCAATGTGGCGCGCGGCGCTGCCACGGTGCTGCTGCCCGGCGAAAAGCTCGACCCGGAAGTGTTCTGGCAGCTGGTGCAAAAGCACCGCGTGAGCAATCTGTTCACCGTGCCGACGATCGTGAAGATCCTGGTCGAACACCCGGCCGTGGACCGCTATGACCACAGTTCGCTGCGCTTCGTGATCTACGCCGGTGCGCCCATGTACCGCGCCGACCAGAAGCTGGCGCTGCAAAAACTCGGGCCGGTGCTGGTGCAGTACTTCGGTCTGGGCGAGGTCACGGGCTGCATCACGGTGTTGCCACCCGACATGCACTCGGCCGACGACGCTGATTCCAATGCCAACATCGGTTCCTGCGGGCGTGCGCGCACCGGCATGGAAGTGGCCGTGCTGGACGCCGATCTGCGTCCCTGCAAGACCGGCGACATTGGCGAGATCTGTTGCCGCGGTCCCGGCGTCTTTGCCGGCTACCACGGCAACCCCGAGGCCACGCAAAAGGCCTTGCGCGGCGGCTGGTTTCACACCGGCGACCTGGGTCGCCTGGACGCGCGCGGGCTGCTCTACATCACCGGGCGCGAGTCCGACATGTACATCTCGGGCGGCTCCAACGTGTACCCGCGCGAAGTCGAGGAACTGCTGCTCGCGCATCCCGGTGTGGCCGAGATTGCGGTGCTGGGCATGCCGGATCGCAAATGGGGCGAGGTCGGCGTGGCCGTGGTGGTGCGCCGCGAGGGCGTGCCGCCAGTCGATGCCCCCGCGCTGCTGGCGCACCTGGAAGGGCGCTGTGCGCGCTACCGCTGGCCGCACCAGGTGGTGTTCTGGGACGCGCTGCCCAAGTCGGGCTACGGCAAGATCGTGAAAAAAGACATCCGGCGCCTGCTGTTCGAGCGCGGCGAGGTGCAGGACGTGGCGGCGTGAGGCTGAGGCTATAGTCGGCAGCCCTTAAAAAAATTTTCAACCAGTTAACAGGAGACAAAACCATGCAGATCACACGACGTACCCTTCTCGCCGGCGCCAGCGCCGGAGCACTCACGCTGAGCACCGGTCAGGTGCTGGCGCAAAAGGCGGCCGAGTTCACCTTCAAGTACGGCAACAACCTGCCCGTGGCGCATCCGATGAACAAGCGCGCCGCCGAAATGGCAGCCGCCATCAACGCCGAGTCCAAGGGTCGCATCGACTTCCAGGTCTATCCGAACAACCAGTTGGGCAATGACACCGACATGCTGTCGCAGGTGCGCTCCGGCGCGCTCGACTTCTTCACCCTGTCGCCGCTGATCCTGGGCACGCTGGTGCCGGCAGCGCAGATCAGCGGTGTGGGTTTTGCCTTCAAGGACTACAGCCAGGTCTGGTCGGCCATGGACGGCGAACTGGGCGCCCATGTGCGCAAGCAGATCGCCGCTTCCAGCACGCTGTTCGCCTTCGACAAGATCTGGGACAACGGCTACCGCCAGATCACCACCAGCACCAAGCCGATCACCAACCCCGACGACCTCAAGGGCCTGAAGATCCGCATTCCGCCAAGCCCGTTCTGGGTCTCGATGTTCAAGGCCTTCGAGGCGTCGCCGCTGACCATCAATTTCGCCGAGGTCTATTCGGCTCTGCAGACCAAGGTGGCGGACGCGCAGGAAAACCCGCTGGCCATCATCGCCACGGCCAAGCTCAACGAAGTGCAGAAATACTGCTCGGTGACGAACCACATGTGGGACGGCTTCTGGTTCCTGGGCAACAAGAAATCCTTCGACCGCCTGCCGCAGGACCTCAAGGACATCGTGACGCGCAACATCAACGCCGCCGGCATGAAGGAGCGCGACGACGTGAAGGCGCTGACCGACGGTCTGGTGGCCGAGCTCAAGGGCAAGGGCATGGCCTTCAACAACACCGACGCCGAGCTGTTCCGCAACAAGCTGCGCGCAGCCGGCTTCTACGCCGAGTGGCACAAGAAGTTCGGTGAAGAAGCCTGGAAGGTGCTCGAGAAGTACACCGGCAAGCTGATATGAGCGCAGGCCATCACGGGGTGATGGCCGCTGGTTCGCAGAACAGCTGGCCAGCACGCATCGACCGGGCACTGGGTGTGCTGGTCGAGGTGCCGGCCGCCTTGCTGGTGCTGGCCGACATCGGCGTGCTGTTTGCCGGCGTGGTGTCGCGCTACGTGCTGCATGACCCGTTGTTGTGGTCGGACGAGCTCGCATCGATTCTTTTCCTGTGGCTGGCCATGCTGGGCTCGGTCGTGGCGCTGCGCCGCGGCGAACACTTGCGCATGACGGCGCTGGTGAGCAAGGCTTCGTCGCAGCGCCGCGCCCTGCTCGAGGCCGTGGCTACGGTGGCCTGCGGCGCCTTTCTGGCGATGGTCGCCTGGCCGGCCTGGGAGTACGCGGCCGACGAGCAGGCGATCACGACGCCAGCGCTGGAGATCTCCAACCTGTGGCGCGCCGCGGCCCTGCCGGTCGGCTTGGGCCTCATGGGCGTGTTCACGCTGTTGCGCCTGTTTCGCCAGGCGGGAGAGTTGAGTTGGAAGCCGGTGCTGCAGGCGCTGGCCATCGTCGCCGGCATCGCCGCCGCTTTCTGGCTGGCCGCGCCGTTGTTCGCGGGCCTGGGGCGTTTCAATCTGCTGATCTTCTTTGTTGGCGTCGCCGGTGGCTGCGTCTTTGCCGGGATTCCCATTGGTTTCGGGTTTGGCCTGGCCACCTTCGGCTACCTGGCATTGACCACCACGACGCCGCTGCCGGTGATCGTGGGGCGCATGGACGAGGGCATGTCGCACCTGATCCTGCTGGCCGTGCCGCTGTTCGTCTTTCTGGGCCTGCTGATCGAGATGACCGGTATGGCGCGCGCCATGATCGCCTTCCTTGCGGCGCTGCTGGGTCACGTCAAGGGCGGACTGTCCTATGTGCTGGTCGGCGCCATGTACCTGGTGTCGGGCATCTCGGGCTCCAAGGCGGCCGATATGGCGGCGATTGCGCCGGCGCTGTTTCCCGAGATGAAGGCGCGCGGCGCCAAGCCGGGCGATCTGGTGGCACTGCTGGCGGCCACCGGCGCGCAGACCGAGACCGTACCGCCCAGCCTGGTGCTGATCACCATCGGTTCGGTCACCGGCATCTCCATCGCCGCGCTGTTCACTGGTGGCTTGCTGCCGGCCGTGGTGTTGGGCGCCCTGCTGTGCGGGGTGGTGTGGAGCCGCTACCGGCATGAAGACCTGAGCCAGGTGAAGCGCACGCCCAAGGCCGAAGTGGGTCGCTTGTTCGTCATCGCCTTCCCGGCGCTGGCCCTGCCGTTCGTGATCCGCGCGGCCGTGGTGCAGGGCGTGGCCACGGCGACCGAGGTCTCGACCATCGGCATCGCCTATTCCATCCTGGCGGGGGTGCTGATCTACCGGCAGTTTCCGCTCAAGCGCGTCGGTCCCATGCTGGTGGAAACGGCTTCGCTGTCGGGCGCCATCCTGCTGATCATCGGCACGGCCACGGCGATGGCCTGGGGGCTCACACAGTCGGGCTTCTCGCGCATGCTGGCCCAGGCCATGGCCGAACTGCCGGGCGGCGCTCCGATGTTTCTGGCGGTGTCGATCCTGGCCTTCACGGTGCTGGGTTCGGTGCTGGAGGGCATACCGGCGATCGTGCTGTTTGGTCCGTTGCTGTTCCCGATTGCGCGCCAGCTCGGCGTGCACGACGTGCACTACGCCATGGTGGTGGTGCTGTCCATGGGCCTGGGCCTGTTTGCGCCGCCGCTGGGTGTGGGCTATTACGCCGCCTGCGCCATCGGCCGGGTCAATCCGGACGAGGGCATAGGCCCGATCGTGGGCTACATGGCGGCGCTGTTTGTGGGCACGGTGATCGTGGCCTTCGTGCCCTGGATCTCCATCGGCTTTCTTTGATGCCTTCAGGGGCCGGGTCGTCCCGCTCAGTTCTTGAGATAGAGCCGGTCCGACCAGGTGGCCAGCCATTCGGGGCGGTAGGCGACAAAGATCGCCACCATCATGCCGGTGATGATGCCGTCGCCCCAGGCGAGCAACCAGCGCGCCACCGCGGAAAGGTCGGGACCGATGTGGGGTAGCTCATGCCCGGCCCACTGCGCCAGCAGCGCGGCACAAAAAGTGCACAGCACGGTTCCCGCAAAGGCCCGCGCCAGGATGTAGATGAAGGGGTGCGTGCCCAGCCAGCGGCGCAGTGCCGCGCCCAGCAGCAGGGCCAACGTGGCCGGTACGGCGCCCTGCCACAGCGCCTGGGCCGCCAGTGCATCCAGCTCCGCCGGGGCGATCCAGCCCGACAGCCAGGCCACCAGGCTCAGCACCGGAACCGCCAGCGGCCAGCCCAGCATCAGCGTCACGGCGCAGGCGCCGGAGAGTTGCAGTGGCAGCGGCATGGTGTGCAGGCGCGGCAGGGCCCACAGCCAGGGCAGGACGACCAGGGTTCCCAGCAGGGGCGACAGCAGCGCGCCGTTGGCCAGCATGCGCCAGGGGCGCAGCGCCAGCGCGAAGGCCAGTGTCAGCAGCAGCAGGAAGAACTCGAGTTCCACGGCCCGGCAACCCTCAGTGTTCCAGCTTGAACACCGACACGGTTTGCACCAGGCCTTCGGCCTGGGTCTTCAGGCTCGCCGCGGCGGCGGCCATTTCCTCCACCAGAGCGGCGTTTTGCTGCGTCACGCGGTCCATCTGAGCCACCGCTTCGCCCACCTGCGCTACGCCCAGGCTCTGCTCGCTGCTGGAGGCGCTGATTTCGCCCATGAGGTCGGTGACGCGGCGAATGCTGCTGACCACTTCGGCCATGGTGCTGCCCGCCTGATCGACCAGCGCCGAGCCCTGACCCACGCGCTCCACGCTGGCGGAAATCAGCGACTTGATTTCCTTGGCGGCCTGGGCGCTGCGCCCGGCCAGCGAGCGCACCTCGCTCGCCACCACGGCAAAGCCGCGGCCTTGCTCGCCGGCACGCGCGGCTTCCACGGCCGCGTTGAGCGCCAGGATATTGGTCTGAAACGCGATGCCGTCGATCACCTGAATGATGTCGGCGATGCGGTGCGAGGACTCGTTGATGCCCTTCATGGTCTGTACCACCTGACCCACGACTTCGCCGCCCTGGGCTGCCACTGCGCTGGCACTCATGGCGAGGTGGTTTGCCTGACGCGCGCTGTCGGCGTTTTGCTTCACTGTCGCACTGAGCTGTTCCATCGAGGCCGCCGTTTGCTCGAGTGAGCTGGCCTGGCTTTCGGTGCGCGCCGACAGGTCCAGATCGGACTGGGCGATTTCGGCGCTGGCCGTGGCCACGCCCAGCGAGCCCTGGCGCACTTCGGCGACGACACGCACCAGGCTGGTCTGCATGTCGTGCAGTGCGCTCAGCAGTTGCGCCGTCTCGTTGCTGCCACTGGCGTCGAAGCGCGTGCTCAGGTCGCCATCGGCCACGGCGCGCGCCACCCGCACCGCCTGGCGCAAGGGGCGCAGGATGGAGCGCATGGTCCAGACCGACATCAGCGCCGCCAGTGCCAGTGAGACTGCGATGGTGGCCAGGATGGCGTATTGCATGCTGGCGGCGGCGGCTTGGGTCGCGTCGGTCGATTGGTCCAGCAGACTGTCTTGGAAGGTGAGCAGGGCGTCGAGGGCCTCGAAGAAGCCCTGTTGCGCCGGGCGCACCTTGTCCAGCAGCAGCGCCTTGGCCTCGAAGGTCTGGCCCGCGCCAGCAAGATCCACCGCCTCGGCCTGCAGTGTGGCGTAACTGGCGCGCGCCGCGGTGACCTTGGCCAGCGCAGCCTTGCCCTCAGTCGACTGGAGTTCTTCGCCAAGCTTGAGCAATCGGCCGGTGACACGCTTGTCCGCGCTTTCGATGCGCGCCGCTTCCTTCACGATTTGCTCGCTGTCGCTCATGAGGATCATGTTGCGCAGGGCGATGGCTATCAGGTTGATGTCGCCCTTGGTGTCGGTGATGGCGACGATCTTGGGCAGGCGATCGTTCACCACCTGGCCGAACATGTCGCTCATGACGTTCACTTTGAACAGCGCCATCGCGCCCAGCATTGCGATCAACAGCGCCAGCGTGCCAAAGCCGAGGATCAGCCGGGTGGAGATCTTGATGTCGTGCAGGTTCATGGCAGACTTTCCTTGAAGCGGGGTCGCAGCCATTTCACGCTTTATGGCAGAGACTGTGATTGATCCACGTCAATCGATGGACGGTGCTGCAGGCCGGGAGCGGCTAACGCTCGCTGTCCGGCTTGATTTCGCGCGGCACGACGTCCGTGATGTCGCCAACTGCTTCCTTGGTGTGCTGCGCCTTGGCGGATCGGTCCGCGGCGGGTGCAGTCGCCGCATGAAAGCGCCCCCACTGCGCGCGTGGGTTGAACTTGAAGGCCCAGGGTGTGACAGGGCGACCGGTGAGCCGCAGCCACAGCGCGCGCAGCAGCCACAGGGCGAACAGGGTGCCGGCCACGAGCAACAGACTGGCGATGAACACCAGCCCCATGGCGAGCAAGGCCGCACGCAACAGCCAGCCCAAAAGCGTACCGATCACTTGTTCCAAATGGCCACTCCGGTTGCTCGGCGCCATATGTCAGCCAGATATTTCACGGGCCGCCTATTCCAATTTTGCGCCGGACGCCTTCACCACCCGGGCCATGCGCTCGTAGTCCTGCGTCAGCAGTCGCGCGAAGTCGACGTTGCTCATGGCCAGCGGCTCGATGCCCTGCCTGTCCAGACGCTCCAGCACCACCGGGTCGACGAGCAGTTTGGCGACGGCCGCATGCACGCGAGCGACTTGCGCGGGCGGCGTAGCGGCCGGGCCCAGCAGGCCAAACCAGGAGTCGAACTGGTAGCCGGGCAGCCCGCTTTCGGCGATCGACGGAACCTCGGGCAGGTACTTGGAGCGTTTGGGCGAGGTCACGCCGATGAGCCTGATGCGGCTGTCCTTGGCGAAGGGGAGGGCGCCGATGTTGGCGGCGATCACGGCCTGCGCTCTTCCAGAGATCACTTCGGTGATGGCTTCACCCGTGGACTTGAGCGGAACGTGCACCACGTCGATGCCGGCCAGGCCGTTGAAGTAGGCCATGGAAAGGTGCGTTGCGCTGCCCATGCCTGCGGTCGCGTAATTCAGCTTGCCGGGGTTGGCCTTGACGTAACGGATGTACTCGGCCGCGGTCTTGGCCGGCACGTCAGGATGAACCATCAGCACATAGCCTGCCGTGCCGATGTGGGCCATCGGGGCGAAATCCTTTTGCGGGTCGTAGCTGAGCTTGCTGTAGAGCGAGCCGGCGATGTTGTGGCTGGCTGCGGCCAGCACCATCACGCCGGCTTCGGGCGCAGACTTGGCAACATAAGCCGTGCCCACGGTGCCGCCCGCGCCCGGCTTGTTCTCGATGATCACGCTCTGGCCCAGGGCCTGGCCCAGCTCGATCGAGATCGCGCGCGCCAGCAGGTCCTGCACGCCGCCGGCGGAATAAGGAACGACGATGCGCTGCACCTTTCCCGAAAACTGGGCCCAGGCTGGGAGGCAGGTCAGCGCCAAAACGGTGCTCAGGAAATCTCTGCGGACGATCATGGGGGGCCTTAGGGGTTGTTGCGGGTTAATTGGGGCGAATCAGTCGACGCAGATCTCGTCCGCCAGCCGGTGCATGAAGCGCTCGCACCAGGCCAGCTGCGCCAGCGAGATCCACTCGTTCGGTTGGTGTCCCTGCGCGATGTGGCCGGGGCCGCACACGATCGTGGGCACGCCAACCTGGTGAAACAGTGCAGCTTCCGTGCCATAGGACACCTTGCCGGCGCCCACGCCGGGGTCGAGCTCACCGCAGCGGTAGCACAGTTGCGCGATCTCGCTGCTCGCCTCGGTGGCGAAACCGGGCAGGACCGACAGCTGCTTGTGCGTGACGCCCGTGTCCGGCGACACCGCCTGCATCTCGGGCAGCAGGCTTTCGGCAAAGGTCTTGGCCTCGTGGAACAGGGCGAGCGGTGAATTCAGGTGGTGATGCCGGATCTCCCAAGTGACGTGGCAGTCGCGCGGGATGATGTTGAGCGCCGTGCCGCCAGAGATGACGCCGGTGTGAATGGTGGTGAAGGGCACGTCGAACTGCGGATCGAACGGGCCTTCGGCCGCCAGGCGGCGCTGCATGGACTTGAGCTTGGCGACGAATTCGCAGGCGAACTCGACCGCATTGGCGCCCTGCGGCGTGCGCGATGAATGCGCCTCAAAGCCGCGCACCGAAGTCCTGTAAGCGTGCTTGCCCTTGTGCGCGATCACCACCTGCATGCCCGTGGGTTCGCCCACGATGCAGCCCGCGGGCCTGAAGCCCTGGTCGATCATGTCGGCGATCAGCCGGCGCACGCCGATGCAGCCGACCTCTTCGTCGTAGCTGAAGGCCAGGTGCACGGGGTGCCTGAGTTGGCGTCTGACAAGTTCGGGCACCATCATCAGCACGGTCGCGCCGAAGCCCTTCATGTCGGCCACGCCGCGGCCGTACAGCTTGTCGCCAATCACCTGCGCCACAAACGGGTCCGTGTCCCAGGGTTGGCCGTCCACTGGCACCACGTCGGTGTGGCCGGACAGCACCAGCCCGCCGACCTGGGTTTCTCCGTCATGCGCCGCCAGGGTGGCCCACAGGTTGGCCTTTTTGCCGGTGTCGTCGTAGGTCAGGCGGCAGACCGCGCCCTGGGCCACGAGCAGCTCCCTTGTCCACTCGATCAGGGGCAGGTTGCTGTCGCGCGAAACCGAGGCAAAAGCGACCCATTTTTCGATCAACGGCAGCGCTGCCAGGTCGCTGGCCAGGACGGGGCGGATGGTGTCGGATCGATTTTCTGTCATGGGTTTCGTTGGCAAGGGCATCGGTGCGTACGCGGCGTGCCATCAGGCACGCAAAAATTTCAGTTTACCCTGTCGCCCTTGCGGATCGACGACGCAGCGACGCGGCAAATCTGGCACCATGCTCGTATGTCCTTAGCCTTGCCGCCCCTGATCGCCGCCCTGCTGCAGGCCCGGCATTACCCGCATCCGGTGCAAACCGTGGAGTTGGTGCAGACGCATATCTCCTGGGTGCTGCTCGCCGGCGACTATGCCTACAAGGTCAAGAAGCCGGTGACGCTGGCTTTTTTGGACTTCGCCACGCTGGAACAGCGGCGCGCTTGCTGCCTTGACGAACTTCGTCTGAACCAGCGCTTTGCTCCGGACATTTACCTCGAGATGGTGGCGATCGGCGGCACGCCGGCCGCGCCAGTGCTGGGCGGCGGGGGCGTGGCCATCGAATACGCCGTGAAGATGCGGCGCTTTGATGAATCCGGGCGTCTGGATCACGTCTGCGCCAGGGGAGCGTTGACTGCCGCGCATATCAGCGATCTGGCGCAAACCCTGGTGACCTTTCACGCCTCTGCCGCGGTCGCGCCCCAGGACTCGCGTTTTGGCACACCGGCGCGTGTGCTGGCGCCCGCCCTGGACAACCTCACGATCGCCGCCGGCCTGCTGCCTGCCGCCAGCCAGACCCGACTGGACACCCTGCGGCGCTGGACCCAGGAACAGCACGCCCGACTCACGCCGCTGCTGCTGGCGCGCAAGGCACAGGGCAGGGTGCGGGAATGCCACGGCGACCTGCATCTGGGCAACCTGGTGCTGCTGGACGGGCATGTTCGCTTGTTCGACTGCATCGAGTTCAACGAGGACTTGCGCTGGATAGACGTGGCGAGCGAACTCGCCTTCACCACCATGGACCTGATCCAGCACCGGCAGCCCGGCCTGGCGAACTGGCTGCTCGATCAAACCTTGAGCGCCAGTGGCGACTACGAGGTTGCGCAGCTGCTGCGCTTTTATGCCGTGTACCGGGCACTGGTGCGGGCCAAGGTGGCGGCCATCCGCGGGGGACAGGCGGATCCTGGCGCTGGCGCCGAGGCGCTGACCTACCTCGCCCTGGCCGAGCACCTGGCCGCGCCGCCCGCGCCGCGCCTGGTCATCACGCATGGTCTGTCGGGTTGCGGCAAGACCCGGGCCAGCAGCCGGCTTCTGCTGGACGACCCGCAAGCCAGTACCCTGAGGCTGCGCTCGGACGTGGAACGCAAGCGCCTGCATGGCCTGTCGGCGCTGCAGTCCAGTGCTTCTGCGCTGGACGCCGGCCTCTATGCCCCCGACGCCCATGTGCGCACCTACGAGCGCCTGCATGAACTGGCGCAGATGCTGCTGCGTGCCGGTTGGTCGGTGGTGGTGGACGCGGCTTTTTTGCGCCGTGCCGAACGCGCGCGCTTTGCCGCGCTGGCGCAGGACTGCGGTGCGGCCTTCGCCATTTGCGCTCCCCAGGCCACCGTAGAGCAACTGCGCGAGCGCATCGTCGCGCGTCAGGCGGCGGGGCGCGATGCCTCGGAAGCGACGCTGGCCGTGCTGGACAAACAACTCAGCTGGATCGAGCCACTGGACGCGCAGGAACTGGCGTTGCGGCTGGCATAGGCGAGGGCGGATCGGGCTGCATTCGGCTGCGCTCTGAGGATGTTGGTTTTGGTTTCCGGTATTCGGTATCGAACGCCGTTATGAGGAGACGAGTAGCGCAGGTGAAGCCGGATAAGGGCTGGCGTTGTCCGAGCGAAGCGAGTTTAGCCAGACCCCGGCTGAGCCGAGCAAGGGTTTTTGGGGTCAGAGTCCAAATTCGCGGAGCCTTTGGGCTCGCCTGCAGGCTGCGGCGCGAAGCGCCGCAGCGAAATTGGCGTCTGACCCCACTAACCTCCGACGAATCCGGCTCGCCTTTTCTTTGCGTCCTTTCTTTTGGCGAAGCAAAAGAAAGGACGTCGCCCGCCGGGGCGAGACCCGGCAGGTAACAAAAAGCTTTTTTCCCAAAAATTCAAATTTACAGCCGTATCTTCAACAGACCGGCTGACAAGGCCGTGCCGCAGACGATGACGGCGCCGCACAGCAGCATCCAGCCGGTCACGTGTTCACCCAACAGCAGCACGCCATACAGCACGGCGAACACGGGGATGACAAAGGTCACGGCCAGGGCGCGCGCCGGACCGACGGTTGCGATCAGGCGAAAGTACAGCACATAGGCCACGCCGGTGCACAGTACGCCCACAGTCAGCACCGCCAGCCAGGCCGTTGCCCCGGGTAGCTTGGGCGGCCAGAACCAGATCGTGGGCAGGACCAGCGCCAGCGCTGCGCCCAATTGGCTGCCGGTGGCGGTGATCATCGACGGCAGTCCCGTCAGATGGCGTTTGGTGTAGCTGGCCGCCAGGCCATAGCACAGCGTGGCCAGCAAGCAGGCCAGCACGGCCCAGCCGCTGGCCTGCCCGGAGGCGTCGGGTTTGAAGCTGGCCTTGTCCCAGGCCAGCATCGCCACGCCGACAAAGCCCACTGCCAGCCCCAGAGCACGCGAGGCGCCGGGCCGGTCTTTGAGCCAGACCCAGGCCACGACGGCGCCGAACAGCGGCACCGTGGCGTTGAGGATGGACGACAGACCGGTGCTGATGGATTGCAGTGCATAGGCGAAGCAGACAAAGGGGATGGCCGAGTTCAGCAGTCCCACCACCAGCAACTGCCGCCAGTGGCGCAGCAACTGCTGGCCCAGCCCCTGGCGCAGCAGCAGCGGCAGCAGCACCAGCGCGGCCACGCCCACGCGCACGCCGGCGGTGGCGATGGCGCCGAAGTCCAGCACCGCCAGCCGCATGAACAGGAACGATGAACCCCAGATGGCGGCCAGCGCGATGAATTCGGTCAACCAGGCGCGTCCGCCCTGCGCGAGCGTCACAGCAAGGTGCCCTGCTGAGAAATTGCGGGAAAGACCGCAGCTACGCAAAGCGAGCCAGCTCTGCCCCCAACTGAATGGCCGCTTTCCAACTGCAGCAGAAAGGTCTTGCGTTCGAGTCCGCCGGCATAGCCGGTGAGCGAGCCGTCGGAACCGATGACGCGGTGGCAGGGGACCAGGATGCTCAGCGGATTCGCGCCCACGGCCGCGCCAACGGCGCGCACGGCGCTCGGTTTGCCTATGGCTGTGGCCACGTCGGCGTAGCAGCAGGTATGGCCGTAGCCGATCTTCAGCAGGGCCTGCCACACCGATTGCTGGAAGGCTGTGCCATTGCCCGCGTCCAGCGGCAGGTCAAAGTGCTGGCGCTGTCCCTCGAAATACTCCTTGAGCTGGCGGCTGGCCTGGCGCAGCACGGGGTGTTCGCTCGCGGCGTGGGCATCCTGGTGCTGCATGAAGTCGGGCAGGGCGCGATGGTCATCAAAGCAGCACAGGGCCAGGCCGAGGTCGCTGGCACCGAGGACGATGGGACCCAGCGGGCTGGCATAGCGCTTGTGCACCAGGGAGGGAGGAAGTTTCATGGCAAGGGTCCGTCAGGTGGAAATGAATCAGCGCTTGACTGCGGTTGCTGCAGCACTCCAGGCGCGCAGCACGGCATAAGCGCGCCAGGGGCGAAAGCCTTGGCCCGCCAGTTCAGCGGCCTGTGCCGGATGGCGCTCGTCGCGCACGCCCAGAGCCTTTTGCAGGGCCACGTCGCCCGCGGGATAAGCGTCGGGCCAGCGCAGGGCCCGCATGGCGATGTACTGTGCCGTCCAGTCGCCAATCCCCGGCAGTTGCGTGAGCGCTTGCAGCGTGGTCTTCAGGTCGGCGCCGGCATGCAGTGTCAGTTCGCCGCTGTGTACGGCCTGTGCCAGCGCCACGATGGCCTTTTGCCGCTGCTGCACGATACCGAGCGAGCCCAGCGCGTCGCCTGCGCCGGCGCCCAGCCCGGCCAGCGTGGCGGCGCTGGGGAAGAGCCGGTTCAATTCCACCCAGGGGGTTTGTAGCGCCTCGCCAAAACGCTGCACCAGGCGGTGCGTGAAGGTGCGCGCAGCGGCCACCGTCACTTGCTGCCCGAGTACGGCGCGCACCGCCAGTTCGAAGCCGTCCAGCGTGCCCGGAACTCGCAGCCCGTCACCCTCGGGAAAATGGGCGTGCAGCACGGCGTTGATGGCCTGCGGCTCTGCGTCCAGGTCCAGCAGGCTGCGCACCCGGCCAATCACCTGTGGCAAGACTGCACGCAGGCTGTCGCCCACGCGCATTTCGACCCGGTGCTGCGCTTCGTCAAAGCGCAGTTGCAACCAGCCGCTGTGCGTCTGTCCCGCCACAGTCACGCGCATGCTGCGCAGCAGACAGGTGCCGTCGCCGTCGCGGGTGAGTTGTTCGAGTCCTGGCACCTGACGTTTTTCAAAAAAGGCCAGCATGGCCGCCACGTCGTACGGTGGGCGGTAGCTGAGCAGCACGCGCATGCCCTTGTCTGCCGGTGTTGCGCCCACCTTGCGCAGTTGCGTCGGGTTGAGCCGGTACTGTTCGAGAAAGGCCGTGTTGAAGCGGCGCACGCTGGCGAAGCCGGCGCAGTGGGCGATCTGGCTCACGGCCAGATCGGTGTCGGTGAGCAACTGTTTGGCCGTGAGCAGACGCCGGGTTTGCAGGTACTGCAGGGGTGAGACGCCGAATTGCGCCTCGAAAATGCGGCGCACATGGCGGTCACTGACGCCCAAGCGCTGGGCCAGGGCGGCCACCGTCGGCGCGGCGCCGCGCCAGGCATCGGGTTCATCCAGCCACCGTGCTGCCTGCTGCGCCAGAATGGCGCTGGCGTCCTGCACCGACCAGGCGGGCAGGGCTGGGGCCGCCCCTGCAAGGCGCGGCGCCAGTTCCGGGCGACAACGCAGACAGGGTCGAAAGCCGGCGTGTTCGGCCTGCGCCGCGTGCACAAAGAAGCGGCAGTTCTCGCGTTTCGGCGTCTTCACCCGACAGACCGGGCGGCAGTAGATGCCGGTGGACAGAACACCGGTGAAGAAGCAGCCATCAAAGCGGGCGTCCTGCGCCTTCAATGCCAGGTAGCGGGCATCGTCCGTGGCACTGTCTTGCAGTGTGCTCGGCGGGGTGCGCAGGCTGGATTTCATGCGTCTGATGATACGCGGCCAAGGGGCTAGGATCAGCCGTTTTCGGACCTGTCAATCGCCACCCCTGAGCCTACAATTGCAGGATACGGGTCAGAGTACCTGTTGCCCTCCAACGAACCCAAGGGACGACCGTGCAAATTGCTGCTTCCATTTTCAAGGCGTATGACATTCGCGGCGTCGTGCCGTCAACGGTGAACGAAGAAATGGCCGAGGGGCTGGGCCGCGCTTTCGGCACGGCGGCGCGCCAGGCCGGCGAGAGCACGGTGGCCGTGGGACGCGACGGGCGTCTGAGCGGGCAGTCCCTGAGCGCCGCGCTGATCCGCGGCCTGGTCGCCACCGGCCTGGAAGTGATCGACGTGGGTGTCGTGACAACGCCCATGCTGTACTTCGCCGCCACGACCCTGTGCCGCACCGGCATACAGATCACCGGCAGCCACAACCCCAAGGACTACAACGGCTTCAAGATGGTGCTGGCCAGCCGGGCGATTTTTGGCGACGAGATCCAGGCGCTGCGCACCGTCATGGAGACCGACGCCTGGGTGTTGCAGCCGGGCGGCTCCGTGCGTTCTGTGGACGTGCACGACGCCTACGTGGCGCGCATCGTTGGCGATGTCAAGCTGTCGCGCCCCATGAAGATCGTCGTCGATTCGGGCAACGGTGTGGCCGGGGCTTCTGCGCCCGGCATCTTCCGCGCCCTCGGCTGCGAAGTGATCGAACTGTTCAGCGAGGTCGACGGCAACTTCCCGAACCACCATCCCGATCCGAGCAAGCCGGAGAATCTGCGTGACCTGGTCGCCGCGTTGAAGACCAGCGGCGCGGAGCTGGGCCTGGCGTTTGACGGCGACGGCGACCGCCTGGGCATCGTCACGCGCGAAGGCAACAACATCTTCCCGGACCGCCAGATGATGCTGTTCGCCCGCGACGTGCTGACGCGCGTTCCCGGCGGCACCATCCTGTTTGACGTGAAGTGCACGCAGCGCCTGGCACCGGCAATTGTTGCGGCTGGTGGCAAGCCGCTGATGTACAAGACCGGCCATTCGCTCATCAAGGCCAAGATGCGCGAAATAGAAGCCGCCGGCGGCCAAGCCCCGCTGGGCGGCGAAATGAGCGGCCACATCTTCTTCAAGGAGCGCTGGTACGGCTTTGACGACGGCACTTATGCCGGCGCGCGCCTGCTGGAGATCGTCAGCCGCGCGCCCGACGCCAACGCCGTGCTTGACGCGCTGCCGACGAGCTTTTCCACGCCCGAGTTGAACGTCACCTGCGTCGAGGGCGAGCCGCCCCGCGTCACCGCCGCGTTGCAGGCCTTGGCCACTCAGGGTGCCTTCCCCGCGCCGGCCAGCGTGTCGCTGATGGATGGTCTGCGCGTCGATTGGCCGGATGGCTTCGGCCTGATCCGCGCCTCCAACACCACACCGGTGCTGGTGCTGCGTTTCGAAGGGCAAACGCAGCAAGCCCTGGAGCGCATCGAGGCGGCGATGCTGGCCTTGCTGCGCCAGGCCAAGCCGGATGCCAAGATTGCACTGGCGGCGCACTGAATCGATCAGTGCTTTATCGTTTCCTTTTGTCTTTGCTTTTGTATTCCCCCACTCATACCCCCCCGCCCCTCTCTCGCCCCGCCGGGCGAAAGAGGGGAGCTTCATGTGGCCGCGTCCTTAAAGGGGGTGCGTGCAAGCTGAGAGGGTTTGACCGCTGTGCCTTGGTGCAGGGTTGGCCCCCCGAAGCCAGGCGGCCAGTTGCCGCCCCGTTGCAGCGTGCTGTGGCGTTGGCACTGAGCCACTTTTGCACGCGGCCAAATTGGGCTCCCCTTTCCGCCCCGGCGGGGGTGGAAAGGGGCGGGGGGGATAGGGGGGGGAATACAAGCTCCCGCGAGGGAATTCAAGTTCGATCAGAGATTACCGCGAAGCCTTGCGGCTGCCGACTTGCCGAAAAGCCGATGGAACGGGCACTGTTCCCATGAAAATTCTGATCGTCAAACTCTCCTCGCTGGGCGACGTGATCCACGCCATGCCGGCCGTGCAGGACCTGCGCGCGGCCTTTCCCGAGGCGCAGATCGACTGGGTGGTGGAGCGCGGCTTTGCCCCTTTGGTGCGCCGTTGTGCCGGCGTGCACCGGGTCATCGAGTCGGATCTGCGGCAGTGGCGCAAGCGTCCTTTCTCCGCTCAGACCCGGGCCCAGTGGCAGGCCTTCAAGGCCGACTTGCGGCGCGAACCGTATGACGTCGTGCTGGACCTGCAGGGCTTGAGCAAGTCCGCGCTCGTGGCCTGGTTGGCCCAACTGGCGCCGGGTGGGCGACGCTTCGCCATGGCGAACCGGACCCGGGGTTCGAGCTACGAGGCGCCGACACGCTGGGTGGCGGACGTGGCGGTCGACGTGCCTGTGGACAGCCACGCCGTGGAGCGCTCCCGCTTGCTGTGCGCCAGGGCCTTGGGCTACCCGCCCCTGGCTGAAGTGCGTTACGGGTTGGCTGGGCAACCCGGACCGTTTCAGGCCGAACTCGAGAGCGGCCTGCCGATTGTCCCGCCGACCCGGCGCCCCTGCGTAGCGCTGGTGCATGGAACTTCGCGCGCTGACAAGCAATGGCCGCTGACGCATTGGCTGGCCCTGGGCGCTCGTTTGAACGCTCAGGGCTATACCGTGGCCTTGCCGCACGGCTCGGACGCGGAGCAGCGCGATGCGGAGGCCCTGGCGACGCAATTGGAGCATGCCATCGTCTGGCCGCGACTGGATCTGGATGCCATGATCGACGCGCTGGGCACCTGCGTGGGCGTGATCGGTGTCGACAGCGGACTCAGCCATCTGGCTGTGGCGCTGGATCTGCTGCACGTGCAGATCTACAACTTCGACACTGCCTGGCGCACCGGTCCCCTGGGCGCGGCGCATCAGATCAGCGTCTTCGCCCAACCCTGTCCCAGCGTGGACGCGGTTTGGCGCGCCTGGGCCGCCGCCACCGGTGTGAGCGAGTTTGCCGGCGAGCCAACGTCTGACGCTGCGTGATACGCCGCTTCTATTCCCTGTTCATGTGGCTGGCGCAGCCGCTGCTCAAACGCAAGCTGGCGCGCCGCGCTGTCGCCGAGCCGGGTTACGCGCACGCTGTGGACGAGCGCTTCGGCCACTACAGCGTGCCCGCTGGCGAGGGTTTTGTCTGGGTGCACGCCGTATCGCTGGGCGAAACGCGCGCCGCCGTGCTGTTGCTGGGCGAGTTGCGTCAGCAACTTCCCGGCATGCGCCTGCTGCTCACGCATGGCACGGCCACGGGTCGCGAGGAGGGCGCGGCCCTGCTGCGCCATGGTGACGTCCAGGTCTGGCAGCCCTGGGACACACCAGCGGCCGTGCGCCGCTTCCTGACCCATTTCCGCCCGCGGCTAGGCATTCTGGTCGAGACCGAAATCTGGCCGAATATGGTGGCCGGCTGCGTCAGCGCCGGCGTTCCTCTGGTGCTGGTGAATGCCCGCATGAGCACGGCTTCAGCGCAAAACGCGCGCCGCTTGGCCTGGCTGGCACGCCCCGCTTACGCTGCGCTCGCCGCCGTCTGGGCCCAGACCTTGGCCGACGCGCAGGCGCTGCTCAGCCTGGGTGCGCCGGTGCGCGCCGTGCTGGGCAATCTGAAGTTCGACGCCTCGCCCGACGCTGCGCAACTGGCGCTGGGCCAGGGTTGGCGGCGGCGCCAGAACCGGCCGGTGCTGATGTTTGCCAGCTCGCGCGAGGGCGAAGAACTGGCGCTGCTCCAGGCGCTGGCCAGTAACCCGCTGGCCAAAGCCTGGCAGTGGCTGATCGTGCCGCGCCATCCGCAGCGCTTTGACGCGGTGGCCAGCCTGATCGAGCAAAACGGTTTCACGGTGTCGAGGCGCAGCAGCTGGGGTCTGGCGCCCGAAGACGCACAGGTCTGGCTGGGCGACTCGCTGGGGGAGATGGCGCTGTACTACGGCCTGAGCGACCTGTCCTTGCTGGGCGGCAGCTTTGCGCCCCTGGGTGGGCAAAATCTCATCGAAGCTTTGGCTTGCGGCTGCCCGGTGCTGATGGGTCCGCACACCTTCAATTTTTCGGAAGCGGCCAGTCTGGCGATTGATGCTGGCGCGGCCTTTGTCGTCACCGATCTGGCGCAGGCGCTGTCGCTGGCGCAGACACTGCTGCTGGTTCCGGTTCGACTGGATGCGACCCGCGCAGCCGGCGTTCGGTTTTCTGTGGCGCATCGGGGTGCCACAGAAAAAACCGTGCAAGCGATTGTGGAACTGCTCAGGGCGCCAGCAGCGCGTTGATGGCGTTCAGGTCTTCAGCCTTGAGCGTGCCGTTGGCCTGGCGCAACCTCAGTCCACCCACCAGCACGTCGTAGCGCGCCTTGGCCAGATCGCGTTTCGTCTGGAACAACTGGCTTTGCGAGTTCAGCACGTCGATGTTGATGCGCACGCCCACCTGGTAGCCCAGCTTGTTCGCGTCCAGGGCGCTCTGGCTGGAGGCCTCGGCGGCTTCATAGGCCGTGACCTGGCTCAGACCCGAGACCACACCGAAGTAGGCAGTGCGCGTGGCCTGGGCCACGGCGCGGCGCGTCCCGTCCACATCGTTGCGCGCCTTTTCCTCCAACGCCACGGTTTCACGCACACGGTTCTGGATCGAATAACCGGCGAACAGCGGCAGATTGAATTGCACGCCCAGGGTGCCCACGTTGCTGCGGTAAGCCCCACCCACGGTGGGCGAGGCGGTGTTGTTGGTGACGTTGTAGCTGGCCACCAGATCCACCGTGGGCTTGTGGCCGGCCTGGGCCTTTTCGGTTTCCAGTTTCGCCACGTCCAGCGCGACGACAGCCTGCTTCAGACCTGGGTGTGCGTCTTCGGCCTGCTCGACCCAGGTGTTCACCTGGTCCGGGTTCAACATCGGCAGTGCCACCGGCAACGACAGGCGTTTTGGCGTCGTCGAGTCCTTGCCCACCAGGATGTCGAGCGCGATGAGTTTCACGCGCAAATCGTTGGTGGCGGCGATTTCCTGTGCCACCACCAGGTCGTAGCGCGACTGCGCTTCCCTCTGGTCGGTGATGGTCGAGGTGCCGACTTCAAAGTTGCGTTTGGCCGCAGCCAGTTGTTCAGCCACGGCGGCCTTTTGCGCCACCACAAAGGTCAGGCTGTCCTTGGCGCCCAGGGCGTCGAAATAGGCCTGGCTGACGCGCACGATCAGGTCCTGTTCAGCGGCTATCAGTTGGGCCTGAGCCAAGTCGAGTTGCTTCAGTCCCTGCGCGTAGCTTGCTTTGTTCACCGGGCGGTACAGGGGCTGGGAGGCGCTCAGGGTCGCGCTTTGCGTGCCGTAGCCGCGGCTGTAGGAGGGAGAGGAATTTTCGAACTCGGAATGCGAGGCGCCGGCCGACAAACCCACCGACGGCAGGATCAGCGCCTTGGCCTGATCCGCCTTGGCCAGATTGGCGTCGTACTGGGCGCGCGCCGACTGGTAGGCCGCGTCGTAGCCGCGTGCTGCTGTATACAGTTCGCTCAGGCTTTGGGCCTGGGCGGCGCCGGCGAACACGCCAACCAAGGCCAGGCTCAGGGGGAGAAGTCGGGAAATACGCATGTTCGTCCTTTGATGTTCGTTCTGGTCGGCGTCTGGCTCAATAGCAGGGGACCGACGGGTCCAGTTCTTGCGACCAGGCATGGATGCCGCCGCTGATGTTGGCGACCCGGGCAAATCCATGGTGCATCAGGAAGTTCGCCACCTGCATGCTGCGCGCGCCATGGTGACACAGGCAGGCCACAGGCCTGGAGCGGTCGAGCTCGTGCAGGCGCGCGCCGAGCACGCTCATGGGAATGGCGCACAACTCGATCTCGTCCGGTTTCACGCTGGCGGTTTGCAACTCCCACGGCTCGCGTACGTCGAGCAGTACGGCTTGGCCGTAGGGTTGCATTTCGCGGATCCAGTCCGACAGTCCGCTGGGGCGTATTTGGGCAGGCATGGTTTGGTAATAATCAGTTTAACAACCTATCTTACCCTGTGCCGTGGCACGTTCTGGCACCAAGACTGGACCGGGTCATCAGAACTTGAAGCGAGAAGCCGGGGGAACACCCGGCAGGCGCGCCGCGACGGTGTCCCAGCGTTGCTCGCTGGTAAAGGTCTTTGCACCCGTGCGCGTCATCACCGTGACATACATCATGGGCTCCTCACCGACGATGGCCACGAGACGGCCACCGACCTTGAGTTGTTGCTGCAGCGACGATGGCACCTCGTCCACCGAGCCCATCAGCAGGATCGCATCGAAGGGCTGTTCCGCGGCCGTGCCCAGGGGGGCGTCGATCTGGCGAACTTCGGCGTTGAATATGCCGGCCTTCTGCAGGTTGGTGCGTGCCAGCTGTACCAGTTCGGCCGAGCTGTCGACGGCGACGACGCGTTGCGCGCGGTGCGCCAGCAATGCAGTGACGTAGCCCGAGCCGACACCGATCTGCAATACTTTTTCATGGCGCTGGGCATTGACTTCCTGCACCAGGCGCGCTTCCACCTTGGGGGTGAGCAGTCGTTGCCCGCCCGGCAGGGGAATCTCCATGTCGGCGAAGGCCAGCGCCTTGTGCGCCAAGGGTACGAATTCCTCGCGTTTCACGGAACCCAGCAACTCCAGCACATGCGCATCGAGCACATTCCATGGTCGGATCTGCTGCTCGATCATGTTGGCGCGTGCTTGTTCAACGTTCATTTAGATACTCCTTGGGGTATGTTAACCGATTCTCTTCAATTCTACCGGCCGGTGCTTACGGTGCGGGGGGCAAAGCGGCGCCGCAACCATTGACCCAGGTCATCCATGTAGCAGTAAACCACCGGAACCACCACCAAAGTCAGCAGCGACGACGTGATGACGCCGCCGATTACCGCCTGGCCCATGGGGGCACGCTGCTCTGCGCCTTCACTCAGGGCAAAGGCCAGCGGCACCATGCCGAAGATCATGGCCAGGGTGGTCATCAGGATGGGCCGCAGCCGGACCTGGGCGGCGTGCAGCAGGGCCTCGGTGCGCGCCATGCAGGGCACCGTTTGCCCGTTGGCGTCAACGCTGTCCTCGCGGCTGCGGATGGTGAAGTCGACCAGCAAAATGGCGTTTTTCGTCACCAGTCCCATGAGCATGACGATGCCGATGACGGAAAAAATGGACAGGGCCGAGCCAAAACTCAGCAGCGCCAGCACCACACCGATCAACGTCAGGGGCAGGGCCGTCATCAGCGCCAGCGGCTGGAAAAAGCTCTTGAACTGGCTGGCCAGGATCATGTAGATGAAGACGACAGCCAGGCCCAGCGCCGACACCGCGTAGCCGAAGGTTTCGGCCATGTTTTTCGTGGAGCCGCTGAACTGGTAACGGTAGCCAGGGGGGAAATTGACGGTTTCCAGCACGGCGCGGATGTCGGCAGAGATTTCTCCCGCCGAGCGCAGGTAGGTGTTGGCGCTGATCGCCACTTCGCGCGTCAGGTCGCGCCGGTTGATCTGGTTCGGTCCCGTGCCGTTGCGCAGGCTCGCGACCTGGTTCAGGCGCACGATGCGCGCGCTGCCATCGGCGTTGGCGGCGGCAATCAGCGGCACGCGCTCCAGGTCGGATGCCTGGGTTCTGGCGCCTGCTGCCAGGCGCACGTTCACGTCGTAGGTCTGATCATCCGGCGCGCGCCAGTTGCCCACCGTTTGCCCGGCCACCAGGGTGCGCAGGGCGGAGCCGACCTGGGCCACGCTCAGCCCCAGATCGGAGGCCGCGTCGCGCCTGACGTCCACTTCCAGCGTGGGCTTGTCCGGTTTTACGCTGGAATCCAGGTCCACCAGGCCAGGGATGCGCTTGATCTTGTCCATGACGAGCAGCGTCAGGCGCTCCAGTTCCCGGGTGTCGGCACCCTGCAGGGAGAACTCGATCTGCTTGTTTCCGCCCACCGGATCGAGCAGGCCGACGTGGGTCACGGTCATGCCTGGCACTTGGCGCAGACGCTCCCGCAACACGGCCGACATCTCGTCCACGTTACGGCTGCGCTCCTTGCGGTCCACCAGGCGCACGTAAAGACTGGCGTACATCTTGCCAGTGGCGTTCGGGTTCAGCGTGGCCAGGGTGTATTTCACCTCGGGGAACTCCCGGATGATGGCTTCAGCCTGGCGCGCCTTGGCTTCCGTCACTTCCAGCGAGGAGCCCACCGGTGTGTAGAAATTGAGCTGCGTCTCGGAGAAATCGGCCTTGGGGACAAACTCGGTTCCCAGCAGGGGTAGCATGAAGATGCTCGCCAGAAAGATTGCCAGCGCGAGTGCCAGCGTGGTGAGCTTGTGCTGCAGCGCCCAGCGCAGCAGGGTCTGGTAGACGCCCGACATCAGTTCCGTGGCGTGGTCGAACCAGCCGGTGACTCGGCCTATGGTCTTGTCGTACAGCGTGACGGGCGCTGCGTGACGCCCCGGCGCGTGGATGCTCGGGTCGTGCCAGATGCTCGACAGCATGGGGTCCAGGGTGAAGCTCACGAACATGGAGATCAGCACCGCCGCCACGATGGTGAGGCCGAACTCGTGGAAAAACTTGCCGACAATGCCGCCCATGAAACCGATGGGCAGGAACACCGCGACGATGGACAGTGTCGTGGCAAAGACCGCCAGGCCGATCTCCTGCGTGCCGTCCAGCGCCGCCTGGAACGGCGTCTTGCCCATTTGCACGTGGCGCACGATGTTCTCGCGCACCACGATGGCATCGTCGATCAGCAAGCCCACGCACAGGCTCAGCGCCATGAGTGTGATCATGTTGATGGTGAAGCCGAACAGCTGCATGAACAAGAAGGTGCCGATGAGCGCGATCGGCAGCGTGAGACCGGTGATGACCGTGGAGCGCCAGGAGTTCAGGAACAGGAACACGATCAGCACGGTGAGTGCCGCACCTTCGATCAGGGTCTCGCGCACGTTTTCCACCGAAACGCGGATCGGGCGCGAGGCGTCGGTGATCGGCTGCAGGCGCACGCCAGGGGGCAGCTGCGATTGCAACTCGGCCACCGTTTTGACCAGGCCGTCGATTACGTCGATGGTGTTTTCGTCCTGCGCCTTCTGCACCGACAGCAGCAGGGTGCGCCCGCCGTTGAACAGCGCCAGGCTGTCGAGTTCCTGGGCGCCGTCCTGCACCGTGGCCAGCTGGTTCACGCGGATCGGCGCACCGCTCTTGCGCGCCACAATGATCTGGCCGAAATCCTCCGGGCGCTGCATGCGCGCGTCGATCTGCACCACGCGTTCCTGCGCCAGGGACCGCACCGCGCCTGCCGGCAGGCTCTGGTTCTCATTGCGCACGGCATTGGCCACCTGCTCGGCGCTGACGCCAAAACTCTCCAGCGCCTGCGGATTGAGATAGATGTTGATTTCGCGCTTGGTGCCGCCCACGAGCGTGATGGTGCCCACGCCGCGCACGTTTTCCAGGCGTTTCTTCAGCACCTGGTCGGCCCAATTGGTGAGTTCGACAGCGCTGAGTGTTGTTCCCTTGGTGCCGTCCGGCACCACTGCAAGAGACCAGACGGCACGGCTGCCGGGGTCGAAGCGCAGTACGCGCGGCTCCTTTACCTCGGTGCGGAAGGTGGAGCGAATGGCCGCGACCTTTTCGCGCACATCTTCGGCGGCGCGCCGTCCGTTCACTTCGAGCTGGAACTCGATCACCACCACCGACAGGCCTTCATAGCTGCGCGAGGTCAGTGCGTTGATGCCCGCCACCGAATTCACACCTTCCTCGACTTTTTTCGAAATCTCGTTTTCCACGATCTCGGGCGAGGCACCCGGATACTCGGTGGTGATCACGACCACCGGGAACTCGATGTTCGGGAATTGGTCGACCGGCAGTCGCTGGTAGGAAAACGCGCCCAACACCACAAAGGCGAGCATCACCATGGTGGCGAACACCGGATTTTTCAGGCTGACCTGGGTGAACCACATGTGCTCAGCGTCCGGGCTGGGGTGCGGATGCGGCCGAAACCGCCGCGGGTGCGGCCGTGAACTTCACGCCCGTGCCGGCGCGCAAGGGCCCGACGCTGCCGCGCAGCACCAGGGCGTTCTCGGTGACGCCTGTCACCGCCACCATGGCTTCAGTGCGTGCCAGGCCCCGGGCGCCGGTCTGCACCGGCTGATGCTGCACCCGGTTGCTGACCACGAGTTGCACATAGGGCTCGGGTTTGTCGGTGCGCACCGCGTCCAGCGGCACGGCCAGCACGCGCACCTTGGCCGTGTCCAGCGTGCCTTGAGCAAACAACCCCTGGCGCAGACCCTCGCGGCCGGCAACGCTGAGATACGCCAGCACGCTGCGGCTGCCAGCCTGGGCGCTGGGGTTGATGCGCACCACCCTGGCCGCCAGCGGCTGCGCCATGCCCTCGATGGTCAGCGTGGCCAGCTGTCCGACGCGCACCGCGCCAGCGTCGCTGGCGGCCAGGCTGGCTTCGAGTTCCAGTTGGCCCAGGTCGACGATCTCCACAATGCGCGCCTCGATGGCGACGCGCTCGCCGGGTTGTGCCAGACGTTGCGATACCAGGCCGCCAATGGGCGCGCGCAGCACCGTGTCGTCCAGGGATTTTTGCGCCACCTCGACGGCCGCCCGCGCTGCCTGCCAGGTGGCCTGCGCCGATTGCAGGCTGGCTTGCGTCGTCTCCAGCGCAGTGCGCGAGATGAAGCCCTGGTCCACCAGCGCCTTGTTGTTGTCGAGCTGGCGCTGCGCGATGTCGATCTGCGCTTTCGCCGCCAGCGCCTGCTCCTGGGCTTGTTTCAATCTGGCCTGGTACTCACTCGGATCGACCCTGGCAAGGATCTGACCGGCTTTGACAGCATCGCCTTCGCGCACGCTCAAGGCTTGCAGTTCTCCCGCGACGCGGGCTTTCACCACGGCCGAGTTCGCGGCCTTGAGCGCGCCCGAGATCGGCAGGCCCTGGGTCAGCTCGGTCAGCTCGGCGCGCAGCACATCGGTGCCTGCCAATTCGACCACGGCTTCGGATTTCTGCGCCGCTGCAGCGACGGCGTCTTGCTGTGCGCGGCGGTTGCCCAGCACGCGCTGCAGGCCCAAGCCCAACAGCAGCAGGACCAGTACGGGTATCAGCCATTTGAGCCATGGTTTCATTTTTTTGGGGGCTTCCGGGTGGTAGCTTGGGTCTGTGCCGGTTGGCACAGACCATTGAGCAGGGTTTCGGTCTGGTGTGCGATGTAGCGTGCCGGGTCGAGTTGCTGCGCGCCGTCCAGGCACGGGCAGGCGCCCAGGGAGTGCTTCCACATCATCAGGAAGATCATCGGTGCCAGCACGCTGTACACCGCGTATTCAAGGTCCATGGGCCTGAACTCGCCCCGGTCCATGCCGCGCTGCAGCACGCGACGGATCAGCGCATTGCCGGGCTGTATCACTTCCTGCTGGTAGAAGGCGGCGATCTCCGGGAAGTTGCCGGCCTCGCTCAGGATGAGCTTGGTCAAGCCCGAGGCCTTGGTGTTGCCCACCGTATCCCACCAGACGGACAGCAGGCTGCGCAGCATGTCGGGCGTGCTGCCGGCGAATTTTTCCAGTTGCGCGTTCCACTGCGGGAACTGGCCCGACAGGTTGTGCCGCACCACCGCCTTGAACAGCTCTTCCTTGCTGGAGAAATACAGGAACAGCGTTCCCTTGGAAACGCCGGCGTGGTGCGCCACCTCTTCCACGCGGGTCGCGGCAAAGCCTTTTTCCACAAACAGGTCCAGTGCAGCGTCGAGCAATTCACCCGGGCGCGCCTGTTTGCGCCGTGCGCGGCGCGGCACGGCTTGGTCTGAAGTGGCGGGCGGCGTGTACATTCTTTTAATGACTAGTGGGTTATTAGTTTAGTCTGGCGCGTGCGCTGCGTCAAGGTAGGATGCAGGCACTTCTCGTATTGACCTTTGGAGACTTCCCCCATGTTGTTGCGCAAATCCCTGCTCACCTTGCTGAGCGCAAGCCTGCTGATGGTGCTGCCCTGTGCCCTGCCAGCCCAGAGCCTGCCCGCCGGCATGAGCAAACTGACTTCGGTCGAAGGTGTGGACGAATACGTCCTGGCCAACGGCCTGCAGGTGCTGCTGATCCAGGACGACAGCAAGCCCACGACCACGGTGAACGTGACCTACCGCGTCGGCAGCCGACACGAAAACTACGGCGAGACCGGCATGGCGCATTTGCTTGAGCATTTGCTGTTCAAGGGCACACCGGGCACGCCCGGCGTCTGGGCCGAGTTCACCAAGCGCGGTCTGCGCGCCAACGGCTCCACCTGGCTGGACCGCACCAACTACTTTGCCAGCCTGTCGTACAACGAGGAAAACCTGCGCTGGTACCTGAACTGGCAGGCCGACGCCATGGTGCACAGCTTCATCGCCCGGCGCGACCTGGACACCGAAATGACGGTGGTGCGCAACGAAATGGAAATGGGCGAGAACAACGCCGGCAACGTCCTGTTCGAGCGCGTCATGGCCACAGCCTTTCAGTGGCACAACTACGGCAAGAGCACGATTGGCGCGCGCGCCGACGTCGAGGGCGTGAACATCGAGCGCCTGCAGCAGTTCTACCGGACCTACTACCGCCCCGACAACGCGACGCTCATCGTCTCGGGCAAGTTCGATCCGGTCAAGGTGCGCCAATGGATCGCCGCGTCCTTTGGCAAGCTGAAGAAACCGGCCATGCCGATGCCGCCGCTCTACACCATCGACCCGGCACAGGATGGCGAAAAAAGCGTGACCGTACGCCGTGTTGGCGGCAGCCCCGCGCTCTACGCGCTGTACCACATTCCCCCCGGCGCCAGCCCCGACTATGCCGCCATCGCGGTGCTGGATCTGGTGCTGGGGGACACGCCTTCGGGAAGGCTGCACACGCGTGTCGTGGAGAAGCAACTGGCCGCCGAGTCGTTTGCCTTTTCCCAGGGTCTGCGGGATCCGGGCTTCACCTTGATGGGTTTGCAACTGGCTCCGGGCCAGGACCTGGACCGCGCGCGCGACGCCATGCTGGCCACCCTCGAATCGGTGGCGACCGAGCCGGTGACGCAGGAAGAGCTCGAGCGCGCGCGTCTGAAATACCTGAAACGCTGGGAGCTGAACTTCACCAACCCGGAGCAGGTCGGCGTGGCGTTGTCGGAATCGATTGCCGGGGGTGACTGGCGGCTGTTCTTTTTGCACCGCGACCAGGTGCGTCGCCTCACGCTGGCCGATGTGAACCGCGTCGCGGCCAGTTACCTGCTGCGCGACAACCGCACCCTGGGCAGCTACATCCCCACAGAAAAACCGCAGCGCGCACCCGCGCCGGCAAGGGTGGAGGTGGCGCCTCAGGTGAAGGGCTACAAGGGCGAGGCCGTGGCCGCAGCCACCGAAGTGTTTGACGCCACTCCGGCCAACATCGAACAGCGCACGCGCAGCCAGGCGCTGGCCAATGGCATGAAGCTCAGCCTGCTGCCCAAGGGCGCGCGCGGCCAGGTCGTCAGCGGCACCGTGACGCTGCAGCTGGGCGACGAGAAAAGCCTGTTCGGTCTGGAAGACGTGGCCAACGCCACGGCCGCCATGCTGGACAAAGGCACGACGACGCTGACGCGCCAGCAGATCCAGGACAAGTTCGACCAGCTGAGCGCCCAGGTGGGCTTCCACGGCGGCGCCACCCGCGTCGGCGCCAGCATCAAGACCACGCGCGAGAACCTGCCGGCCGTTGTGGCGCTGGTGGGTGAAGTGCTGCGCCATGCCAGCTTTCCTCCCGACGCGCTCGAGGAGTACAAGCGCCAGACCCTGGCCGCCATCGACGAGCAGCGCACCGACCCCGAGGCCATCGTGGAAAACGAGATGCAGCGTTATGGCAACCCCTACCCCAAGGGCGATGTGCGCTATGCCGCCAGCTTTGACGAAATGGTCGAAGCCACCAAAGCGCTGACGGTAGAGCAGCTGCGTGCTTTCCACAAGAAGTTCTACGGCGCCCAGTCGGCCCAGGCGGCGCTGGTGGGCGACTTCGACGAAGCCAAGGCGGTCCCGGCGCTGACGGCGGCGCTCGGTGACTGGGCCAGCGAGGCGCCGTTTGCCCGCGTGCCCAACCCGCTGGTGGTGGTGGAGCCTAAGCGTCTGGTGTTCAAGGCCGTAGACAAGCAGAACGCCTTCATGCAGGTCGAGCAGGCTTTTGGCCTGAGCGACAACGACGCTGACTACGTGCCGCTGCTCGTGGGCAACTACATGCTGGGCCAGGGTGGGTCTTCGCGGCTGTGGGTGCGCATCCGCGAAAAAGGCGGCTTGAGCTATGACGTGCGCAGCGGCATCAACTGGAGCAACCACGAGCCGCACAGCAACTGGAAGGCCACGGCCATCTTCGCGCCGCAAAACCGCGACAAGGTCGAGACCGCTTTCAGGGAGGAAGTGGCGCGTGCCCTGAAGGACGGTTTTGGCGCCAAGGAACTGGCCGAAGCCCGGGAGAGCCTGCTGAGCTTTCGTCGACTCTCGCGGGCCCAGGACAACAACCTGGCCGGCACGCTGGCATCCAACCTGTACCTGAACCGCAACTTCCTGCTGGCGCAAAAGGTGGACGCGCAGATCGCCTCGGTGACAGTCGAACAGGTGAACGCCGCGCTGCGCAAGTACCTGAATCCGGCAAAGTTTGTTTACGCCTTTGGCGGAGATTTCAAGGACTGATCGTGTCGAAGCCCTCGAGCACATTGACGGCGTTCACGCCGACTTCGGCCACGGCGTAACCGCCCTCGAACACCAGCACCGTGGGCAGTCCTGCCGCGGCCAGGCGCTGGCCCACCCGCAGGTAGTCGGCGCTTTGCAAGCTGAAGCCGGAGATCGGGTCGCCGGCAAAGGTGTCCAGACCGAGCGAAACCACGAGCGCGTCGGCGCCGAAGGCTGCTATTTTTTCAAGAGCATGTTCGAGTGCGGCGGACCAGGTGACAAAGTCGCTGCCCCGCGCCAATGGGAGGTTCAAATTGCAGCCCAGCCCCGCGCCGGCGCCGGTCTCGTCCGCGTGGCCCAAGTAGAAGGGGTATTCGGTGCGCGGGTCGCCGTGCACACTGGCAAAGAACACGTCAGCACGTTCATAGAAGATGGACTGAGTGCCGTTGCCGTGGTGGTAGTCCAGGTCCAGCACGGCCACGCGCTGCAGGCCTGCGTCGCACAGCGACTGCGCCGCCAGCGCGGCGTTGTTCAGGAAGCAGTAGCCGCCAAAGAAGTCCGCCCCCGCGTGGTGGCCGGGCGGACGCGTCAGGGCAAAAGCTGCGCGCTCGCCGTGCAGCACGCTGTGCGCCGCACTCAGCGCGCAGTCGGCGCCGGCGCGTGCCGCCGCCCAGGTGCCGCTGGTCAGCGGCGTGCCCGCGTCAAAGGAAAACAGGCCCATGCGGGCGGAAAAGTTGTCCGGTAAAAAGTCGCTGCGCATGCCGCGTATCGGCCAGACCGAGGGCAGGGCGTCGCGCCCGGCGTTTGCCGGATCCAGCGCCAGCCAGTCGTCCCAAGCGTGCTGCAGAAAATCCAGGTAGCGCGCGCTGTGCACGCCGAGCAGCGCGCTGTCGGGGAATGCCTTGGGCGTCAGCGTGCCGCCCCCGCGGCGCAGCAATTCGTCGCGCACATGGTCAACGCGCGCCGGCACTTCAAAACAGGGAACGAGCGCACCGCGGAACATTTCCAGCCTGCCCTGGTGCAGGGCGTGGAGTTCGTTGTAGTAGGTGATCATGGCGGTGGCCAGTATCCCATGGCCGTTATGGCAACGCAGGGATTGCTGAAGTTTCAACGCGAATCCGCCATCGCCCCGACAATGCCGTCTCCTTCAATTTTTGGACGTCACCATGACCACCAATCTGGAAACCATCACGCTCGGCGGAGGCTGCTTCTGGTGCCTTGATGCCGTGTTCGTCGGCGTCAAGGGCGTGGACGACGTGCAAAGCGGCTACTGCAATGGCCAGGGCACGGCGCCGAGCTACGAGCAGGTCTGCACGGGCCGCACCGGTTGCAACGAGGTGGTGCAGCTGCGCTTTGACCCGGCACAGATCAGCCTGCGCGAAATCCTGGAGATCTTCTTTCTGATCCACGACCCGACGACGCTGAACCGCCAGGGCAACGACGCGGGAACGCAGTACCGTAGCGGCATTTACTTCTCGACGCCCGAGCAGGAGGCGGTGGCGCGCGCAGTGATCGCCGAATTGCAAGGCGACCCGGCCAGCACCCGCCCCATCGTGACCGAGGTGCTGCCGCTGGCGCACTACTTCGCGGCCGAGGACTACCACCAGGACTTCTTCGCGAAAAACCCGAACCAGGGTTATTGCATGGCCGTGGCCGGACCCAAGGTGGCGAAGTTCCGCAAGACCTTTGCCCGACTTGCCAGGTAGGACAGACGCACAGCCTTTTGAGCCAAGGCACCCAGTCGGCTGCGACTCACTCCACTTCCACGCGCAACTCGCGCTCGGCGACGCGTTGTTTTTCGTCCTCGATGTGCAAGGTCAGACGGTGTTTGCCCACGGGGATGCGGGCGTTGTCCAGCGTGAATCCATCGGCTGAGACCTTCACGTGCGTCGTGATGCGACCGGTGATATCGAGTTTGAAGGCGCCGTAAAACACCTTGAAGCTGGCCGGGTCAATGGCTGCGTCGGACTGGGCCCGGAACTGCACGGCGATGGCGAAGGGCGCCTTCACCTTCAGGTCGGGCACGGGTTCGGGCCGCAGGATGTCGATGACCGGCATGACCGCGCGGGGCCGCAGGGCCGGCGGCTCGTTGAACGCTTCCTCGCCCTGATACTGCAGCGCCTCGGCCGGGCTGATCAGCCAGTTTTCCGCCAGGCCGCGGCCGCCCTGTGCCTGCGCCGATAAGGTAAGCAGGCCGATGAGTGAACCAAAGAAAATTGTGCGATGCGTAATCATTTTGTCTCCTCTACTGTCAACATGGCCGCGCCATAGGCGTCGGAGCATTGCGGGTTCTTCTTTCGCGCGGCGGGGCTGCTGCAGCTGTCGCCATTCGCCGTTGCGGAGCGCGTCAGCAGGGCACCCAACTGGGCCCGTCCCTGGGCGTCGTTCAGCGAGGTGACGAAGGGACCGGCCTTGGCTGCGGCCAGCGCGTGCAGGTCGCGCGGGCCGTCGGCAACCAGCACCAGCAGTTGGTCTTTACCCACCGGTCCTGCGGCCTTGACGCGCCAGGCCGGTCGCGGCAGCAGCAGTTGCTGGTTCGCCTCGATCCGGTTGTTGGCGTCCAGGTCGTTGGGGAACAGCAGGTAGACCGACTTGTTGTCCGATCCTGCCAGCGCCACGTACACGTAGCCGGCGCGGTCCGATTGCACCGCCAGGTCGAGTGCGTCCTGACCGATCTTGAGTTTGTCCTTGGCTGTGGTGAGTTGCACACGGCGCTTGGCGTCGCGCTGTTCGAACAGCTGCTGCAAAGCCTGCGCGCCGCTGAGCGGTGCCGCGACCGCTGGCGCTGTTGTAACCGGTGCCGCCACCACGGGCGCAGGCTGCACGGTGTTGGTTGCAGCTTGCCCCGTGGGCGGGAGCGTCGCCGCGATGGCGCTCACCGGTGCGGTGCTGGCCAGGCCGAACCAGGACGGAACGAAGGCCGCGTTGCCGTTGAGCACCAGGTTGTGCGGCTTGAAGTTCACGTCGTGCGCCATGCGCTTGTTGATCTTCTCCTGGGCGCACTGGCGGATCTCTTCCATGCTGATGGAGCCCGAGTTGTCCAGGTCGACCGCGTCGCGCAGCATGCAGTCGCGCATGAACTGCGTGGCCAGTCCGCCCTTGAGTTCATCGTCAAAGCTGATCTCGTTATCGCGCGACGCGCTGACGTGGATGATGTCTTGCGGCAGGGCGCCCTGAGCCGCCGTTTCCACCACCAGATTGCGTGACTTGATGTTGACGGGACGGCCGCACTCTTGCGAAATGCCCGCGAACTTGGGGCGCAGCAGGCCCTCGTCGTCGCTGTTGAGCAGGCCGCGCGTGCGCACCGCGCTGGCGGCCTGTACCACGCCGCCCGAATGGCAGGCGTCGTACATGACGAACAGCTTGTCGGTCTTGTTGGTGATGCCCTTGAGCAGGTCGGCCATTTCATGGTTCGTGATGACGCCGCTTTGTCCGCCGTCGTAAGCCAGCAGGGCTTCGACACAGCCGCCAGCGGCCGGGTCGTTGTAGCGCGTGCCGTGCCCCGAGAAATGAATAAACACGCGGTCCCCGTCCTGTACCTGGTCGTTGAGCTCCTGCAGAGCCTGGCGGATTCCCTTGCCCGTAGCCTGCTCGTCCTGCAGATAGCGGATATTGCTCATTGGCACCTGCATCGCTTGCGCCATCTGCGTGGCCGACTGCTTGTCGATGCGCGCACCCGGCAGCTGTGGCGTGGCCGGATCGGCGTAACGGCTGATGCCGATGATCAACGCATGCCGGTTCACCCGCGGCGGCAGGCTTCGCACGCCCAGGGTCAGGGCGGCGTTGACGCCACCACCCGTGGCCTGGCGTCCGGTGTCCTGGCTGGAAACCAGTGAGGTGCCAGCCTGCAGGTTCAGCGCCGAAGCACGGACCCAGCCCACCTGTCTCCCCGCAGGCAGGGTCTGCTCCACATAGGCCCAGCCGCCTTCCAGACTGATCAGGCGCAGGCTGGCGCCCGCGCTCAGGGGCGCGAGTATCGGCGCGCTGGCCAGTTTGTCGGCGCGCAGTTCGGTGGCGCGTGAGGTGGCTGTGGTCTGAGCAGCGGCGGTTCCGGCCGTGAGCAAGCCGGCCATTGCCAGCACAATGGCGCCCAGGCGCGGTTTAAAGGGTGATGTCGACATGCGGGCTTTCGTGGTTGGACTGTGGGCTTGTGAAAGGGCGTTGGGCGCAGGCGATGCGGGCGTGCTGCGCCCATTCGCTGCGGCTGGTAGGGGTCGGCACGGGCAGCGGCAACGCACACGCCACGGGCCCCAATTGCCGCGCGCTGTCCGGCGCGGTCTGCAAGGCCTGACGCAGGGTAAGGAGCTGCGACATCGGCCCGGCCACGGCCACGGTCTGGTGCAACTCGGGCCAGCGCATTTGGGCCGGCCAGGTGGCACTGGCGTCGCCCCCGAGCAAGCGACATTGCGGCGCATGCCGGTGCAGGGCCAACAGCAGAGCGTCCAGCACGATGCCGGTGGCCGAACGCTCCAATGCCAATGCCATCACGCCCCGGACTTCGTCGCAGGCGGGGACGTCGCCGCACCAATGGTCACGGTGCCGGCCGTTCCAGCCGCGCAGCAAGGCCATGTAGAGCAGAGCCATGCCAGCCGGCAGGTGCAGGTCGAGGAAGACCGGGCTGTGCCAAAACCACTCGGCATTGAGCGACAGGTAGCTCACGCCCAGCAGCGTTCCGGGCAGCAGGAACAGGGCCGGGTCGAGCGAACCCAGCCCTTGGCGTTGCGACCAGGCCGCCATGCCCAGGCACAGTGCCATGGCCAGCAAGGCCTGAAGCCAGCGCGGCAGTTCGATGAGGCGGCGCTGGTTCACGGCGTTGTCGATGACCGTGGCCAGACTGTCGACACCGGCCTGTTGCGCCACCAAGGGCGTGGGGTGGATGTCGTGCAGGCTCGACGCGGTGGCGCCAATGAGCACGATCTTGCCGGCAAAGCTGGGCAGGGGGCGCCCAGGGACGCCACCCTCGGCGGCGGCAAAGACGTCGGCAAAAGGCACACGCGGGTACTGGTTCGCGCGCGCGCGCCACAGGATCAGCGCGTTGGCCGGTTCGTCAGGGGGGCTAATGGCAGGCGTCAGGCTGCGCGCCACGCTCAGGGCCAGCGACTGAATCCTGCTGCCGTCGGCCAGGGTCTGCGCCAGACGGTAGCGGCGCAGCACGCCGTCGGCGTCGGGATAGCCGTTGTTGTAGCCCAATCGGGATGCGGCCACTGCCGGCAGGACCGGTGCGATCAGCGCCACCGTGGACGGTCTGGTTCCCGGCGTGACCGGCACGCTGTCCCACAGGCTGGGCAGCGTGGACTGCGTCACCCGGCTTTGTGCGTCGTATTCCTGGGGCAGGCGCACCACGGAAAAATGGCTGTGCACACTGCGCCGTGCGGCTTCGTCAAAAGCGCGGTCGCCTCCCGGCGAAAGGCGGTCGGCGTCGCTGAACAGGACATCCCAGATGATGGCCTGGGGCTGCTGTTTTTCCACATGGTCGAGCACCGTGGCCAGGGTGTCGCGCGGCCAGGGCCAGCGGCCGAATTCCGGCGCCATGCGCAGCAGAGAGGCTTCGTCGATGTCGATAATCACCAGTCTCGGATCGGACGGCGCGGCATAAAAGCGCGCGCGCACCATGGTGTCATAAGTGGAGCTGCCCAGGCCTCCCGAGACTTGCAGCAGCATCAGGTCGAGCACGGCCCACAGGCAAAATGCCATGGCCAGGCCCCAGGTGACACGCGCCGTGGACCAGGCGCCGCTGGGGCGTGTGAAAGATTGCCACCACTGCATGTGTCGGGGACTCAGTGCTGCGCCAGCAGTTCGGCGCCATGCACCGAGAAGCTGGTGAGCTCGTTGCGCTCAAAAGTCAGCAACTGACCGGTTCGGTTGCGCACCTCGACTTCCAACGCGACATAATTACGCAGCGCGGGAACGTACCAGGCGGCCTGTTTGGTTCTCTGGTAGTAGCCTGTGCCAGAGCTTGAATTCTTGCCGTTGGTGGTGACAGATAACTCGATTTTCAGTGTTTCAAATTCGCCTGCGGGCACCTTGATCGTTTCCTTGGCAAGCACGGTGATCGTGCCCTCGAGTTCCTCTGTGCCGCTGACGCCATCAGCGTTGCGGTACGCCAAAGTCAGCTTCACTGGTTCAGAGAAGCCGATCTTCAAACTGCTCGGCTGCGAAGGCATTGCAGGCGAGTACTCGCGCAAGAACCCCCCGTCGCCACGCGCTGCCTTGGTCGAACCGTCACTCGCCCAATCCACTGTGCCCCCGTTCAGTTTCAGGCTGCCATCGCTGTTGACGGCGTCGACCTTGCGGCTCCAGTTGCGCACGACTTCCTTCTTGAATTTGTCTACCACCTGATAACGCCAGCGGTCTCCCACGGTGAAGCCATTCTTGTTGCTGGCTGCCAGGGGCCGGCTGAGTTTGACCGGCGCCGCGGCTGTTGCGACTTGCGGCGTCGCAGGCTTGGCCAGGCTGGTCAACTGTTCGTCCTTGCGTTGTCTGGCAGCTGCCTGGTCCCTGGCCCGTGCCACCTCGGCCGCAACCACCAATTGGGCTTGTGCCCTGGTCCGTTGCTCCAACTGCATTGCCTCGGCTTTGGCGAGTTCGGCACTGGCCTTGCGTGCGGCCTCGGCCTTGGCCTGGTCTGTTGCCAACGGGACTGCGGCGCCGGTCGCGGTCGTGGCTGCCACTTGGAGTTGCTTCAAACGCTCCTGCGCCTGTTCTGCAAAACGCCCCTTCGGGTAGCGGTTCAAATAGGCGCGAACTTCGATCGGCAGGCTGCTGTCCTTGACCGCGTCCCACAGCGCGGACTCCAGCGCCAGCGCCGGGTCCACTGCGACCGGGGCCACGGTTGCGGGCCTTAGCTTGAAGTAGAAGTCGCCTTCCAGCGAAGTGGATTCCCAGGGCACTTGCTTGCCCGCCGAGTCGCGCCGCACATTGGCGCGCACCTGCTTGAACACGTCCTCCACCTTGTTGCCGGGCTCACGGATGGCAGTCAGCAGGTGCTGCGTGTACAGGCCATTGGCGCCGGCGCCGTCGCTGGCCACCGCGCCGGGCGAGGTGGCGTAGGCCACGAGCGTACCCACGGGCGCGTCCATTTGCGCCAGGCCGGCCTGGCCGGAGCGCATGCTGCGCGTGAACGGGTTGTTGCGGCAGGCGTCCAGGATCATGATGTTGGCCACGTTGCCTGCCGCCTCCATCTTGTCGAGCACGGCCTGCGCGTCGACGGCGCTGTAGGCCACTTCGTCTTCGCGCTCGATGTTCGCACCCACCGGGATCAGGTAGTTGCGTCCCTTGATCTGCATGCCGTGCCCGGCGTAATAGAACAGCCCGGTGCCACCGGCGCGCAGGTGGTCGCCGAATTCACGCAGCGCCGCCAGCATGCCGCGCTGGTCGGTGTTTTCGCGCGACATCACGGTAAATCCGGATTCCTTGAGTGCTGCCGCGATGGCGCGCGCGTCGTTCACCGGGTTGCTCAAGGGGGCGTCCCTGTAATCCGAATTGCCGATCACCAGGGCGAAGCGCTGCGCATTGTTGATGGCGACAGGCGCTGTCGCCTGCACCTGCAGGTTGCGCTCGCCTGGCGGCGCCTTGGCCGTTGCTGCGGGTTGTGCCTGACCTGGCAGCGCAAGGGACGCGCACAGCAGCGCTGTTGCCACGGTGAGGGGCGAGTGTTTGCGGTGCAACTGATGGCGGTGGGTCATGCTGTGATGCATCCATTCAAAAGGGCCGGGAATGGGCCGCGCGGCTACTGCAGATTGACGATGCGCACGCGCCGGTTCAGGGCCGAGTATGGCTGGCCGGTGACAGCCAGTTGACTCGATCCCATGCCTGCGGCCAGCAGGCGAGTGTCGTCCACGCCCTGGGCGCCGAGAAATTGGCGCACCGCCTCAGCGCGCTGCTGGCTCAGGCGCTGGTTGTGGTCGGCCCTGCCTTTGGCGTCGGTGTGACCTTCCACAGCGAAGCGCACGGTGCGAAGTTCAGGCGACTGCAAGGCCTGCGCCAGCGTCATCAACGCGCCCTGGCTCTCGCTGCGGATGCGCGCCGAATCGAAGTCGAACTGGATCAGCAGCGACAGCGAAGGGCGGTTGGCCGGTGCGGCTGCGGCCAACCCGGCCACCGCCTGCACCGCGAGGTTGCGGGTCAGCGGCGCCGCGCGCAACTGCTCGACCATCTGCTCGGCGCTGGGCGTGGCGGTTTGCGCCAGGGCTGCTACCGCCGCCGCCAGGCATAGCAGTCCAGGGAGAATGCTGAGTCGCATCGGGCCCGCCTATTTTTTGCGTTGTACGAAGACCACCTTGTCCACCACGGATTCGCCCTGCGCGTCCTGCTTGAGAACGATTTCGGCGTCAAAGGTTTGCGCACTCTTGAACCTGGCCTCGCTGCTGGCCTCGCGCATCATTTTGGAGGCGCTCCACAGCGTGCTGATGGCGCTGATCACCAGAAACGGGTTCTTCGCCGTCACTGTCGGTTTGACGGGAATGATGCTGACCTTGCCACCGCCGGCTTCCACGGCCGCCATCCAGTGCTGCAGGCGCTCGGGCATGGCGCTGGGAACAATGCGGTCGTAGAAAGCCACTTCCACCCGGGGCAGCGGCGCCGAGAGCGAACCATTCAGATCGCGGTCAAAGCCCTGAAGATCGACGAACTGCAGTTCGGCCTGCGGCGGCGCGAGGGGCTGCGGATCGGGGCTGGAGGCGCAGGCCAGAAGGGAGAGGGACAGCGCCAGGATCCAGGCCAGGCGTTGTGGGTAATGTGGCGTCATGGTTGTCTCAATGCTGTTGGGGTGGATTGTCGGTGCTGGCGTATCAAAGAGGTACTGGATTGGATGGCTGGAAGATGGTGCATCAATGAAATTTCAGTTCGGCCGTGAATAAATTGAAGATGGCGTTGGCAGCCGCTCCGCCTCTGATATTCGTGGAAAAAGACTCAGGAATTGGTTGGCCGCTGACGTAGCTTGCCAGCCAATTCCCAGACCCCAAATTCGTGATTCCGTTAGAGTTCGTCACCCTATATTGAACAGTCGAATCAACGCGGATCTTGCCATTGCCTGCATCCAATGTCTTCCATTGCAACTCGCCCTTCTGGCTGCCCGCAGCAATCCCCGTGCGAACTGTGGCCTCGCCCGACGCTCCGGCCTTTATCGGCACTGTCCACAGTGATCCAGACAAGAGTTCCAGCACAACTTCTCCGACACGGACCTGCAATACCTTGCCGTCCCTTCCAATCACATCCCCCGTCGAGTACATGATCTTCTGCGCATCGGCCTCAAGCACGGTGACTTCCAGCTCGCTCTTGATTCCCGTGAGCGTATCCGTCAGCACCATCGTGCCGATCACGTCGCCCGCCTTCGGTGCCGCTGCCTGCACTGGACCGGGCGCAAGCGTTGCCGGTGCCGCTCCAAGCTGTGCCAACCGGCTCCTAGCCACTGCAGAAAAGCTTCCGTCCGGGAATTGCATCAGGTAGGCCTCGAGTTCAGTCCGGTTCTGGCTGAAGCGAATTTTCTCCCAACTCCACTGGTCGACTGCCAATGCCAAAGCTGCAGCAGACTGTTGCGCCGCCTGAGCTTCCTCATTTGCAACACGATCCGACGCAGATTTCAGCTTCGCTTCAGTTGCGGCACGCTCGGCGGCAGTCTGCAGTTTCGCGCCTGCCGCTGCGCGTTCCTCTGCGTCCTTTCGGCTGGCTTGCGCCGTGGCAAACTCGTTGGCGGTCTTCAGTCTGGCCGCCTGCGCGTCGCGCTCGGCCGCAGCGCGCTGGGACTCAGCCCGCTCATTGGCGATCCTTTCCGCGGCCGCCTTGTCGTTGGCGACACCGCCCAGCGCCGCCATGCGCGCCTTCGCCATGTCGGCGAAAAAGCCGTTCGGGTAACGGTTCAGGTAGGCCTGCAATTCACCCAAAGTGGTCGCGCTCTTGGCGCTCTCCCACAGCATCAGCTCCAGCGTCGCCGGTTCATTGGACGGCGGGCGCGCGGCCACCGGTGCCGGCAAGGCTTCGGCCTGCACCGGCGGCGCCTTGAAGTAGAACTGGCCCTCCAGCGCGGTGTTTTCCCAGGGTGTCTGCTGGTTGTTGCTGGCACGGCGCACGGCGGCGCGCACCTGCTTGAAAACCTCTTCCACAGGCAGCCCCGGTTGGCGAATCACCTTGGCCAGATGCTGGGTGTACAGGCCGTTGTTGCCGCTCCCGTCCGACGCCACCGAACCCGGCGCCGTGGCGTAGGCGACGAGCGAGCCGCTGGGCGCGCTCATGGTGGCCAGGCCCGACGCGGCGCTGCGCGATTTCACGGCGAAGGGGTTGTTGCGGCAGGCGTCGAGCACGATCAGGTTCATGCGGTTGCCCGCGCCCTGCATCTTTTCCAGGATGACGCTGGCATTGATCGAATCGTCGGCCACCTCGTCCTCGTTGCGGATGTCCGAATCGGTCGAGACCAGATAATTTTCGCCGCGCACCTGCACGCCGTGGCCCGCGAAATAGAACAGTCCCACGCCGCCCGAGGCCTTCAACTTGTCGCCAAAGTCGCGTACCAGTCGACGCATCTCGCGTATCGACGCGTTTTCGGCCTTGATCACGGTGAAGCCGGTTTCCTTGAGCGCGCTCTCCATGAGCCGCACATCGTTCACCGGGTTGGCCAGGGGTGAGGACCGGTACGCCGAGTTGCCAATCAGCAGCGCCAGCCGCGGCTCGGACTGCGCCCAGGCGTGCTGCGTCATGAGGCACAGCAGCGTCCCAAGTATCAGCAGGCCATGACGTATGTGCATCGAGCTCCGAAGGTGTCAGACTGGCAGGAATTATCGCCGGTGTTTTGGCTGCGCCCGAGGCACGCGCCGCACAACTCAAGTCCGGCTCAGCCTGGCGCGCCATCTCGGCCACAGCACGATCACCGCCAGGCCGCACAGCACCAGAGCGGCCGCGCCGAGCTTCCAGCCGGGCAACGACTCGCCCAGCGACAATGCCGAGGCGCCCATACCGAACACGGGAACGAGCAGCGCCAGCGGCGTGACGGTGGCCGCAGGGTGGCGCGCCAGCAACCAGTTCCAGGCGCCGTAGCCGTATAGCGAATTGCCCACCGCCTGCCACAGCACGCAGGCCCAGACCGTGGCGCTGGCTTGCTGCACGCTGCTCAGCATCAGGGTCGGACCTTCCACCCACCACGACAGGGCCAGCAACGGCGGCACGGCAAACAAACAGGTCCAGACCATGAAGCCCAGCATGTCGACCCGCCCCACGGTCTTGACCACCATGTTCGCGCTGGCCCAGAACAAGGCTGCCGTCACCATCAGGCCGATGCCCTTGGGCGTGAGCGTGGCGTCGATGTGCGAGGCGATCACCGCCAGTCCGGCCACCCCCAGCAGCAGCCCGACCAACTGGTAGCCGCGCACGCGCTCGCCCAGCATCAGCAGGGACAGGCCGATGGTGAAGAACACCTGCACCTGGATCACCAGCGAAGCCAGGCCCGGCGAGATGTCGGCGCGTATGGCCAGAAACATCAGGGCGAACTGGCCGCCCAGCAGCACGCCAAACAGCGCCAGCTTGTACCAGGGCACAGCCGGTCGGGGGATGAAGAGCAGCCAGGGCAGGGCGGAAAAGGCAAAGCGCAACGTGGCAAACAGCAGGGGTGGCAAACCGTCGAGCCCCCAGCGAATGACAACGAAGTTCGTTCCCCAGATAAAAACGACGGACAACGCCAGCAGAAGATGGGAATAGGACAAGCAGGACTCCAGCCGCGCCCAGTTCGGACGCTGGGCGAGTGTAGTTCCGGCCTAACAAGCCCTGCGGGCAATTGTTAGCCTGCACTGAAACTTGCGTTTTAGTTGGCGCATTCGGGAACCTTCGTTGCCAGCACTGCCCCAAGGGCTTGGCACACGAAATCTTCACACACAAGGACTAAGATCGCCCCCCTATGATCCGCACCCAAGCCCTGAGCTACCGTTACCCCAAGGGCACTCCCTTGTTATTTCCCGACGTCGACCTGCCGCAGGGCGCCACCTTGCTGCTGCGCGGCAATTCGGGCAGCGGCAAGTCGACCTGGCTGGCGCTCGCCGCGGGCTTGTTGAGCGCGGCCGGCGGCACGATCAGCGTGGCCGGACAGGATTTGATGGCCATCGGTGGTGCAGCGCGTGACGCCTGGCGTGCCCGCAAGCTGGGCTTTTTGCCGCAGAGGCTGCACCTCACCGGTGCCTTGAACGTGCAGGACAACCTGGGCCTGGTCTATTTTGCCGCTGGCTTGCCACCGGACCGCTGGGAAATCAACCGTGCGCTGCAAGCCCTGGGCGTGGCCGATCTGGCGCAGCGCCGACCGCAGCAGCTGTCCGGCGGGCAGGCGCAGCGCGTCGCGCTGGCGCGCGCCGTGTTGCTCCATCCCATGGTGATCCTGGCGGACGAACCCACGGCCAGCCTGGACGACGAGGCCGCAGCCCTGGCCGTCAAGCTGCTGCAAGACAGCGCTGCCCGCTGCAACGCCACGCTGGTGATCGCCACGCACGACGCCCGCGTTGCTGCGGCGCTGCCGCAGGCGCTGACACTGCGCCTGAGCCAGGCCGCAACGCAAGAGGCGGTGGCCGCATGAAGACGCTGGCTTTGTCCTTTCGCTACCTGTGGTCGCGTCCGCTGGCCGCAGCGCTGAACCTGTTGCTGCTGGCGCTGGGCCTGGCGTCCATCACCATGGTGCTGCTCACGCGCGAACAGATCGACCACGCCTTTGAGCGCGACCTGGCGGGCATCGACCTGGTCGTCGGCGCCAAGGGCAGCCCGATGCAGCTGATCCTGGCCGGGGTTTTTCACCTTGACGTGCCGCCGGGAAATATTGCCTTGTCCGAGGTCCGCGAACTGCAAAAGAACCCGCAGGTTGCCGAACTGATTCCGCTGAGCCTGGGCGACAGCTTTCGCGGCTTTCGCATCGTCGGCACCACGACCGACTACATCACGCACTACGGCGCTGAATTGGACGTGGGAGAACTCTGGAACCAGCCCATGCAGGTGGTGATCGGCACGCAGGTGGCGCTGGCCACGGGCTTGCAGATCGGACAGCGGTTTGTCGGCACGCACGGTCTGGGGGCCGGCGGCCACAGCCATGGCGACAACCCGTACCGGGTGCGCGGCGTGCTCAAGCCCTGCGCCTGCGTGCTCGACCGCCTGGTGCTGACGGCCACCGAATCAGTCTGGCAGGTGCATGAAAAGGCCTACGAAGGTGACACACCGCTGGACGCCGAGGACCTCGCGGCGCTGGAAGCTGAGCGCGAGATCACCCTGGCGCTGATCCGCTACAAAAGTCCGATGGCGGCGGTGAGTTTTCCGCGCTATGTCAACAGCAGCACCAACATGCAGGCGGCGGCGCCGGCGGTGGAAATCACCCGGCTGCTGCACATGGTGGGCGTGGGCACGGAGGTGCTGCGCGGCTTTGGCGCGGTGCTGTTGCTGACAGCCGCGGTGAGCGTGTTCATCGCCCTGTGGAATGCCGTGCGGGAGCGCCGCGCCGATCTTGCCATGCTGCGCATGCTGGGCGCGCCGCGCAGGCGGGTCGCTGCGCTGCTGCTGTGCGAGGCGCTGTGGCTGGCGCTGCTGGCATCGCTGTTGGGCATGCTGGCAGGCCACGCCCTGACCGGACTGATAGGCTTGTTGCTGCAAGGGCAACAATCCCTCTCGGTCACCGGCTGGACCTGGGTCGAGGGAGAATGGGCGGTGCCGGTGCTGGCTGGGGGCGTGGCGCTGCTGGCGGCGCTGCTGCCCACCTGGGCGGCGTACCGGCTGGACCCGCTGACGCTGTTGAACGAACGCTGATTATTCAATTGGAACCACGCACATGAAACTGCATCACACCTTGGGTCTTGCCTTGTTTTTGGCCGCAGGCGGCGTCTGGGCGCAGCACAGCGACAAGGAAATGAAGGAAGATATCGCCCGGCACCGTGCCATGGCGGCGGCGCATGAAGCCGCGGCCAAGTGCCTGGAGTCGGGCAAGAAGGACGAGGTTTGCGAGAAGGAATTGCAGGCCGCGTGCAAGGGCTTGGCCATCGGAAAATACTGCGGGATGAAACATGAACACTGAAATTATTTCCATTCGGGGTCTGGGCAAGATGGCCATCGCGGCCAGCTTGCTGTGCCTGGGCGCGGCGCAGGCGCAGCTGAGTTCGCCGCTGGGTGGCGCGTCCAAGGCGGCACCCGCCAAAGCTGCAGCGGCCCAGGCCGCGCCTGCCAGCATCGACCTGCCCGGCGGCAGCGGCCCCGGCGTGCACAGCCCGAACAGCCCGTTTGCGCCCTTGAACGAGCGCGCCGACGTCGTGCCCTGGTCGGTGCTGACCGACGTCAAGACCAAGGCGGAAAAGAACCGCATACTGCCCGTGTTCACGGTCAGCCAGATGGCGCTGAACCAGAAGAGTCAGCGCATTCAGGGTTTCATGATGCCGCTGGAGCCGGGGGAAAAACAGAAGCACTTTCTGCTCACCTCGGTTCCCATGACCTGCTCGTTCTGCACCCCCGGCGGTCCCGAAAGCATGGTCGAAGTCAAGACCAAGACGCCGGTCAAATACACCTTGGAGCCGGTGGTGGTGGAGGGGCGTTTTCTGGTGCTGAATGATGACAGCTATGGCCTGTACTACCGCGTCACCGACGCGGTCGGTGTGAAGTAGCCGGGAGTACAGGTCTCAAGGGGGGCGGACTGTGGTATTTTCCAGCCCATGTCCATCGCCCTGTTGCTCGTTGAGAGTGAGGTCCACTGCGCCCAGGCGCTGACAGCGGCCGTGGCGGATCAGGGCTTGGCCTGGCATGTGGAAACCGCTTCGGGCGTATCCCAGGCGCAGCAAGCACTGGCACAGGGCAGCTTTGACGTCGTGCTGGTGCGCTACAAGCTGGTCGACGGCAACGCCTTCGATCTGTGCGACGTTCTGGGTTTGGCGCCCACGCTGATCTGCATCAGCCCGGGACAGGAGTTTGCGGCGTCGCGCGCCTTGTCCGAGGGCTTTACCGATTACGTGCTGATCGACCCCGCTGGCGCCTGGCTGGCCATGCTGGCCGCGCAGGTGCAGGCCGCCATGCTGCGCTCCCAGACCACGGCTCGGCTGCAAGACATCAGCGAACGTCTCGATCTGGCACTGACCCACGCCGACATGGGCTGGTGGGAGCGCTGGCAGGACAGCGGCGCCCTGGCACTGAGCGACCGCGCCTGCGCCATGCTGGGCTTTGCCCCTGATGAGTTGGTCTGGAACTCCACCCTGTTGCAGCAGCGCATCCACCCCGAGGACTTGCCGCATCTGCTGGCTGCGGCAGGGAGTCTGGGCCCTGCCAGCCTGCTGCGCTGGGAGTACCGCGTGCGCCACAAGCTCGGCCACTGGGTCTGGGTGCTCAGCCACGGCCGCGTCGTGCAGTGCGACGCGCAGGGTGAGCCGCTGCGCGTTTGCGGCACGGTGATGGATGTGTCCTATGCGCACAAGGCGGAAGAACAATTGCGCGTGGCAGCGCAGCAGCTGGCGCACAAGTCGCAGCTGCTGGAGCTGTCCATGGCCAGCATCTCCCAGGGCATCTTGCGCATCGCCGCGGACGGCACGGTGCTGCACTACAACCAGCGGCTGTGCGAGTTGCTGGAGCTGCCGGTCGAGTTGATGGCGCGAAACCCGAATATTCGCGAGGTCTTTCAGCTGCAGCGCGACCGCGGCGACTTCGGCGAGGAGTACAGCCTGGCCTTTCCCGGCGTGCGCCAGCACCTGGCGGCAGAATTTCAGCATGGCGCACTGAGCAAGACGGACTTGCCGGTGAACTACTGGCGCAAGACGCGCAGCGGGCGCTTTCTCGAAGTCAAGAGCAAGATCGTGGCCGACGGCGGCTGGGTGCGCACATTCTCCGATGTGACCGATTATTTCGAAACCAAACAGGCCTTGAGCGCCAGCGAAGAGCGGTTTCGCGGCCTGACCCAACTGTCTTCGGACTGGTATTGGGAGATGGACGAGCAGTTTCGCTTCGTGCGCTTTGACGGCTTTGATGCGCACAAGGCCGGCATGCCCCAACTCGAAGTGATCGGCATGACGCGCTGGGCCCTGGGGGCGCTCAACATGAACGAACTCGACTGGGAGGAACACCATGACGTGCTGCGTGCCCATCAGGACTTTCGTCATCTGGAGTTACATCGACTCGATGGTAAGGGTGCGCCTTACTGGGTGTCGATCAGCGGACTGCCGATCTTTGCCGGCGACGGTACGTTCTGCGGCTACCGTGGTGTCGGTCAAAACATCACCGAACGCAAGCTGGCCGAGCAGGCCACGCTCAGCCTGGCGTTCTACGATCCGCTCACGACCTTGCCGAACCGGCGCCTGATGCTGGACCGCCTGGGCAAGGCGCTGGAATCGGCACAACGGCACCAGACCCAGGGCGCGCTGCTATTCATCGATCTGGACAATTTCAAGACGCTCAACGACACCATGGGGCACGACATCGGCGACGAATTGCTGCGTCAGGTGGCGCTGCGACTGTGTCAGTGTGTCCGCGCCATTGACACCGTGTCGCGTCTGGGTGGCGACGAGTTCATCGTCATGGTCGAAGGTCTGAGCGCGGTCCCGGCGGAAGCCACGCTGCATGCGCAGGCTGTGGGCGACAAAATTCTTGGCGCCTTTCACGCGCCGTTTCATGTGGGGGGCAAGCTGCACCTGAGCTCGCCCAGCATCGGCGTGACGCTGTTTGACGGTGGTCCGCACAGCGTGGAGGAGTTGCTCAAGCAGGCCGATCTGGCGATGTACCAGTCCAAGTCGGCAGGTCGCAACACCTTGCGTTTTTTCGACCCGGCGATGCAGCGCTCGGTGTCCGAGCGGGTGCAGGTCGAAGCCGACTTGCGCGTGGCCTTGCAGCGCGACGAACTGCTGCTGCACTTTCAGCCGGTGGTGGACCACGACGCGCGACTGGTGGGTGCTGAAGCGCTGGTGCGCTGGCAGCCGGCGCAGCGCGCCATGGTGATGCCGGGAGACTTCATTGGCGTGGCCGAGCAGACCGGTCTGATCCTGCCGCTGGGCCAGCGCGTGCTGCAACTGGCCTGCGAGCGCCTTGCCGTCTGGTCGCAGGACGCGCGCACCGCGCACCTGCACCTGGCGGTGAACGTGAGCGCCGCGCAGATCCGCCAGGACGACTTTGCCACGCAGGTGCTGTCCGTGCTGGAGCAGACCCGCGCGCCGGCGTCCCGGCTCAAACTGGAGCTGACCGAGAGCCTGCTGCTCAATGACGTGGAGGACATCATCGAGAAGATGGCGGCCCTCAAGCGCCACGGCGTGGGATTTGCGCTGGACGATTTCGGCACCGGCTATTCGTCCCTGGCCTATCTGAACCGCCTGCCGTTGGAGCAACTCAAGATCGACCGCTCCTTTGTCTGCAATGTGCTCACCGACAACAACGCTGCGGCCATTGCGCGCACCATCGTGACCTTGGCGCACAGCCTGGGTCTGGATGTGGTGGCCGAAGGCGTGGAGACCCAGGGGCAGCGTGAATTTTTGCAGGCCCTGGGCTGCCAGTCTTACCAGGGCTATCTGTTTGGGCGACCCGCGCCCGAGGCCGAGTTGTTGCGCCTGCTTCAGGATTGCGCGGCTTCGTTGCCAGCCTGACGCACCTGGGCCTTTTCGCCGGCGCTGGCGAACTTGCTGTACTTGCCCAGCAGCGGCACCATCTGGCCGTAGATCTTCGGGCTGGCGGCCATGCATTCCTGCTGGTCCAGAAACACCGCTTCACCGGTGAAGTTGCCGACCAGGCCACCGGCTTCGGTGACCAGCAGCGACCCTGCTGCCACGTCCCAGGGCTGCAAACCCTTCTCGAAGAAGCCGTCGGTATAGCCGGCAGCCACATAGGCCAGGTCCAGCGCTGCGGCACCGGGGCGGCGCAAGCCTGCGCTGGCCTGCATCACTTCACCCATCAGGTTCAGGTAGCTCTTGAGGTTGTCGCCAGGACGAAATGGAAAGCCCGTGGACAGCAGGCACTCGCTCAGCCGGGTGCGCTTGGAAACGCGCAGGCGCCGGTCGTTGAGGTAGGCGCCGCGGCCCTTGGTGGCGGTGAACAGGTCGTTGCGCGTCGGGTCGTAAATCACCGCCTGCTCGACCTTGCCGCGCACCGCCAGCGCAATGCTCACGCAGTACACCGGCAGTCCATGGATGAAGTTGGTTGTGCCGTCCAGCGGATCGATGATCCACACGCATTCGGAATCCTTGGCGCCGTGCTCGGAGCCCGACTCTTCGGCCAGGATGCCGTGACCGGGATAGGCCGTGAGCATGGTCTCGATGATGACTTTTTCGCTGGCGTGATCGACTTCGGTGACGAAATCGTTGAGCTGCTTTTGCGAAATGCGCACCGCTTCCACATCCAGCGCGGCGCGGTTGATGATGGCGCCGGCGGCGCGTGCGGCCTTGACGGCCACGTTGAGCATGGGATGCAGATTGGGTGACGACATAAATTGTGCAGCGCCCCGCTTTGATACGGAGCCCTGTTGAAGAGCATGGAAGAAGGCCCGTCGATACGGGCGGCGACAATAGGGTGATTTTACTCGTCAGCCCATTTTCCACGATGCCGACCACACGCCCGACCCGATTCATCCTGATCCAGACCAGCCACGCCGGCAATGTGGGCGCCACCGCGCGCGCCATGAAGACCATGGGGTTTGACGACCTGGTGCTGGTGGCTCCGCGCTGGGACAACGTGCTGCGCCGCGAGGAGACCATACAGCGCGCCAGCGGCGCCCTGGACGTGCTGAAGAACGCGCGCATTGTCGCCACGCTGGACGAGGCGCTGGATGGCATGACGCATCTGTGCGCCACGGCCATGACGCCGCGCGACTTTGGCCCGCCCACCGTGGCGCCGCGCCAGCATTTCGAGCAGTTGCTGCAGCTGCCCGTTGCGGCCGAGACGGGCAGCGCCGGCGGCGTGGCGTTTTTGTTCGGCTCGGAGCGCTTTGGCATGCGCAACGAGGACGTGTACCGTTGCCACGCGGCGCTGAGCATCCCCACCGATCCGAACTTCGGTTCGCTCAATCTGGGCGCAGCCGTGCAACTGATCGCCTACGACTGGCGTCAGGCCCTGGGCGGTTTTGCCGTGCACGATGCGATAGCGCCGTCGGAGTTGGCTGATGCGCGCCAGCTCAGCGGCATGCTGGCGCACCTGGAGCAGTCGCTGGTGGCCATCGGCTTTCTGGACCCGGCCGCGCCCAAGAAGCTCATGCCGCGCCTCAACCAGCTGTTCAACCGGGCCCAGTTGACGCAGGAAGAGATCCACATCCTGCGCGGCATGGCCAAGGCCATGGCGGCAACGCGCCCGGCTGTGCCGGCAACGGCAGACACTGCGGTGAAAGGCTAGACTCGACGCCATGTTGTTTTCCCGCCTGCGTTCCGACATCCAGTGCATTCTTGACCGCGACCCGGCTGCGCGCAGTCGCTGGGAAGTGCTGACCTGCTATCCGGGACTGCACGCCCTGGTGCTGTACCGGCGCGCGCACTGGTGCTGGACGCACGGTCTGAAATGGCTGGGGCGCTTCATCTCGCACCTGGCGCGCTTTCTCACCGGCATCGAAATCCATCCCGGCGCCGTCATCGGCAGCCGCGTCTTTTTCGACCATGCCATGGGTGTGGTGGTGGGCGAGACCGCAGAGATCGGCGACGGCTGCACCATCTACCAGGGCGTGACGCTGGGCGGAACGGCGCTGTACAAGGGCATGAAACGCCATCCCACGCTGGGGCGCGATGTGGTCGTGGGGGCAGGAGCTCAGGTGCTGGGCGGCTTCACGGTGGGCGACGGCGCCAAGGTCGGCTCCAACGCCGTGGTCACCAAGCCGGTGCCGGCGGGCGCCACCGCCGTGGGCAACCCGGCGCGCATCATCCAGGCCGAACTCGACGTGAAGCGCGAGGAGGCCGCGTCCAAGATGGGTTTCTCCGCCTACGGCGTGACGCAGAACGACGACCCGCTGAGCCAGGCCATGCGCGGCCTGATCGACCACGCCGCAGCTCAGGAGCACCAGATCGCGATGTTGTGGCAGACCATAGACCAGCTCACGACCCAGCGCCAGGAGCAAAGCTGCGTGCCCGGCGACGCCGCGCGCAGCGAGCACTTCGAAGCCGCCAAGCTCAACGAGTTGGTGGGGAAGTAGCCCTCAGCCTCAGCGCTGTGGCCGGATCGCCGCCTTGGGCCGAAAGGCCGCGCAGACCGTGTCGTCGGTCTCGATGTAGGGCCCGCCGATCAGGTCCACGCAGTAGGGCACGGCGGCGAAGATGCCGTGAACCAGTGACTTGCCCTCGGCGTCCTTCAGGCCTTCCAGCGTCTCCGCAATCGCCTTGGGCTGGCCCGGCAGGTTGATGATCAGGCACTGCTCGCGGATCACCGCCACCTGGCGCGACAGGATCGCCGTGGGGACGAACTTCAGGCTGATCTGGCGCATCTGCTCGCCGAATCCCGGCATCTCCTTGTGCGCCACCGCCAGCGTGGCCTCGGGCGTCACGTCGCGCAGAGCCGGGCCCGTGCCACCGGTGGTGAGCACCAGGGCGCAACCCGCCTCCACCAACTCAATCAACGTGGCGCTGATGCCGGGCACTTCGTCTGGGATGAGGCGCGGCTCGAACGTGATCGGGTTCTTCAGCGCGCGTGTGAGCCAGGCCTGCAGCGCCGGCAGGCCCTTGTCCTCGTACACGCCGCCGGAGGCGCGGTCGCTGATGGAGACGATGCCGATCTTGACGGGATCGAAGTCGGCTGAGCTGGTCATGGTCATTGCATGCTGGCGATGGATGGCACGGCGGGCAACTCCGGCGCGGGAATGGCCTGCATCTGCTCGCGCACCAGTTGGAACAACTCGCGGTAAGCCCTTGCCTGGCGCGGCCCGGCGCCCGCCGGCGTCTTCGGCTGCGCCTGTGCGTCCTTGCGCGCCTGGCGGATCAGGGCGCGCAGCTGCTGGGTGTCGGTCTCGGCGTAGGCCTTGAGCCACTCCTCAAAAGCGCCGTCCTCGGCAATCAGCCGATCGCGCCACTGCTCGGCCAGGTGCAGCGACAGCGTCTCCTGCGCCGAGCCGAAGTTCTGGTCGTGCAAGGCGGCGCGGATCGCCACCAGAGCGGCCGGCTCCAGCTTGCGCATGAGCTTGCCGATGAACTGCATCTGGCGGCGCTTGCCTTCGAAATTGGTGATGCGCTTGGCTTCGTTGACCGCGTCGACCAGCTTTTCCGACAGCACCAGCTTGGCCAGGCCCGAGGGGCGCAGCGTCAGCAGGGCTTCGCCGATTTCCTGCAACTCGTCGCTTTCGCGCTTGAGTTCGGTGCGGCTGGGCTCGTCGCTGCCCTTGAGTTCGAGCTTGTACGCCAGGTCCGCTTCGCTGCCTTCGGCAACGAAAACGCCTTTGACGTAATAGCCTTTTTTGAGTTTTCTGGTCATGGTGCGTGGTGAATGTGGGTCTGGCCCACGGAGGGAGACAGCGGCAAGTATCATAGCCGTCGACATGAAAAAACCCACCACGCCCGTTTCCTCCGCCCCCGATCGCGGGTTCGCCTACAGCAAAGCCTTTTTCGAAGACCTGGTTGACACCGCGCTGGCGCATGCCAAAAAGCTCGGCGCCACCGACGCCGGCGCCGAAGCTTCCGAAGGCTGCGGCCTGAGTGTTTCGGTGCGCAAGGGCGAGATCGAAAACGTCGAGCGCAACCGAGACAAGTCGCTGGGCATCACGGTGTACAGCGGCCAGCGCCGCGGCAACGCCAGCACCTCGGACTTCTCCAAGACGGCGATCCGCCAGACCGTGCAGGCCGCTTTCGACATCGCGCGCTTCACCGCGGAAGACCCGGCGGCCGGGCTGCCCGATGCGGCCGACATCGCGCAAGTCGGCGAGCAGCGCACCGACCTGGACCTGTTCCACCCCTGGGCCGTGAACAGCGAACAGGCGGCCGAAATGGCGATGCGCTGCGAGGCCGCAGCGCTGCAGACCAGCAAGAAGATCACCAACAGCGAAGGCGCCAGCGTGTCGGCCCAGCAGGCGCATTTCTTCAGCGCGCACACGCACGGCTTTCGCGGCGGTTACGCCAGTTCGCGCCATTCGTTTTCCGTCTCGCCCATCGCCGGCAAGGGCGCTGGCATGCAGCGCGACGCCTGGTACAGCTCGATGCGCGATGCGACTGAGCTGGCTTCACCCGAGGCGGTCGGGCGCTACGCCGCCGAGCGCGCCCTGAGCCGACTGAAGTCGCGCAAGATCGGCACCACCCAATGCCCGGTGCTGTTCGAGTCGCCGCTGGCCGCGGGCCTGCTCGGCTCGGTGGTGCAGGCGCTCAGCGGCGGCGCGCTGTACCGCAAGAGCTCTTTTTTGCTCGACTCGCTGGGCAAACGCGTGCTGCCGCAGCACATCGACATCAGCGAAGACCCGTTCATCGTGCGTGGCAAGGGCAGCTCGCCCTTTGACGACGAGGGTGTGCGCGTGAAGGCGCGCAAGGTGATCGAAGCCGGGCGCGTGCAGGGCTATTTTCTGAGCAGCTATTCGGCGCGCAAGCTGTCCATGCCCACCACCGGCAACGCCGGCGGCTCGCACAACCTGGTGCTGAGTTCGCGCCATACGCGCGCCAGCGACACGCTCGACGAAATGCTGCGCAAGCTCGGCACCGGCCTGTTCGTCACCGAACTCATGGGGCAGGGCGTGAACTACGTCACGGGCGACTATTCGCGTGGCGCCAGCGGCTTCTGGGTGGAGAACGGCGTCATCGCCTACCCGGTGCACGAGATCACCATCGCCGCCAGCATGCAGGCCATGCTCAAGGGCATCAAGGCCGTCGGCGCCGACAGCTACAACTACGGCTCCAAGACCGTGGGTTCGATCCTGATCGACCGCATGATGGTGGCCGGCAGCTGAGGCAGCCTCGCAGAGACGGGTGACTTCTTGAGGGTTTAAACCGGCTTCTTGTGCGCGCCGTCGCACAGTGGTGCATTCGCCGTGGCCTTGCAGGCGCAGAAATGGACCAGCTTGCTCTCGGTCGCGCTGTATTTCAAGGGCGTGAAACTGCTGCCCTTGTGCGAACCGTCGCAAAAGGGCTGGGCCTTGCTCTGGCCACAGGAGCACCAGTAATAGTCCTTGCCCGCCTCGACCTGGGTGGCTGAAGGGACGTCGGCAGCGCGAACGGCAGTGGTCATGAATGTCTCCTGGGTTATGGATCGGCCATTGTGGCATGGCGAAAACGGCGAAAGTGTTCGTCAGTGCACAGAACCCGTGAGAGAATCCTGTTACCAACTCAAACCATAAATGGCCCATGACGATTCGGGACAAGCAGCAAACCCGAGACGCGGCCAAGGCCGGGTCGGGTCAGACTTTGCGTGGTCAGGCCGAGCGCCATGCCTGGGCCAAGCCGGTCCTGCAGTCGTCGGAACTGTGCGACGACTCCGCGCAAACCCTGCAGGCCACGCAGGCCATGCAGGCCATGTTGCATGAGTTGCAGGTCCATCAAATCGAACTCGAGATGCAGAACGAGGAACTGCGACGGGTGCAGGCCGAGCGTGACATCGAGCGTGAGGGCTATGTCGACCTCTACGACCTGGCACCGGTGGGCTACCTGACGCTGAGTGAGCGCGGGCTGATCGTCAAGGCCAACCTCACCTGCGCGGCGCTGTTGGGCTTGCCCCGAGCCGAGCTTTTGAAAAAGCCGATTTCGCGTTTCATTCTCAAGGAAGACCAGGACGCCTACTACCTGATTCGCCAGCAGGTCATCGCCGGTTCAGGTTCCTCCTGCGAACTGCAGATGGTGGTCCAGGATGGCTCCAGCCTGTGGGTGCAACTTACCGCCACCAAGGCCATGGACCTGGATGGCGCACCGCTCATGCGCCTGGTGGTGCTTGACATCACGCATCGCAAGCAGGCCGAGAAGAAGCGCGCCAGCCAGTCGCTGCTGATCGAAGAACTGTCGCACCGCCTGGTGCAGGCGCACGAACAGGCGCGGCGTCGCTTCTCGCGCGAATTGCACGATCGCACCAGTCCGAATCTGGCCGCACTGCGCATCAACCTGGACATCATCACCCAGGCCACACCCGGGGTGCGCGCTACGGCGGCCTATTCCGACCGCATCGAGGACACGCGCGCCCTGATCAAGGACACGACGCTGAGCGTGCGCGAAATCTGCGCCGAACTGCACCCGCCCGCGCTGGACGCCGGCGGCCTGCTGGGCGTGGTGCAAAGCTATGCCCAGCCCTTTGCCCGGCGCACCGGCCTGCAGGTGCGTGTCCAATGCCCGCACGCCGAAGTTCGGCTGGCACCGAGTCTGGAGTTGGCGCTGTTTCGCATCGTGCAGGAGGCGCTGACCAATTGCGCCAAACATGCCAGCGCCAAGGTGGTGCTGGTGCGACTGCAACTCGACTCCGAACCCAAGCTGCTGTCCGTGCTGGACGACGGCGTTGGTTTCGAACTCAATGCCAAGGATGGGCTGTTGCAGCCCGCGGGCCAAGGCCTGCGCAACATGAAGGAGACGGCCGAGTTCGTGGGCGGGCGCTTCGGTCTGGAATCCGTCCCGGGTCGCGGCACCCGCGTTTCGGTTGAACTTTGACTGAGCCCATGAAAATTCGCATCCTGATCGCCGACGACCACCAGATGTTTCGCGAGGCGCTGTGCCACATGCTGGGCACGCAGGCCGACCTCGAGGTGGTGGCGCAAACCGGCGACGGCCTGCAGATCGTCGAACTGGCATGCAGTTGCGCGCCGCACGTGGTCTGCATGGACATCAGCATGCCCGGCATGAACGGCATCGAGGTCACGCGTACGCTGCTGGCGCAGCGCCCGCTGATCAAGGTGGTGGCCCTGTCGGCCTGCACCGACCAGAACCACGTGCGCGAAATGCTCGACGCCGGCGCCAGCGCCTACGTCACCAAGGTCGAGGCCGGCGACGAGTTGCTGCGCGCCATCCGCGCCGTGCTGCGCGGTCGCATCTACCTGTGTCCCGACGTGTCGGGCGTCGTGAGCGACGTGCTGGCCGGCCGCCAGCGTGCGTCGCGCTCTTCTGTGATGCTCAGCGAGCGCGAGCGCCAGGTGCTCAAGCTGGTCACCGAAGGCCTGACCTCGGGCCAGATTGCCAAACAGCTGTCGATTGCCGCTTCCACCGTGGAAGTGCACCGGCGCAACATCATGCGCAAGCTCGATCGCCACTCCGTGGCCGAACTCACGCGCTACATGCTGGACGACGAGCGCGCTGATCAGAGCGCCTGATCCGTGCCCCGGCCGCGCCATGACTCGCGGCATGGTGAAAACCACCATAACGCCTCCAGAAGTCAAAATTTTAAAGAAATAGCGAACCGCTACCGGTAAACCGGTAGTCGGCGTACCGGTTTACCGGTACGCCGGTGCGCCACCTCGCTCTTAAAGTGTGTCGATGCCCGCCGTGCTGGCCCCGCCCCAGGGAGCGGCCGAGATGGCGCAGTTGCTGGCGCAGGTGCTCGGCGCCTGGCTGGCAGAAGAAGACAAACACTAGCACTCGGCCCGGCGCGAAGAAGCGGCCAGCGGCGAACGCAAGTTCGAGCTGTTTTGATGCGCTGCCGGGCATGACTGATGCGTCGCAATTACCCATTCAAGGAAGCCCCTGATGCCCCATATTCTGGTCATTGACGACGATGAATTTTTCCGCGAAATGCTGGTGCAGATGCTCAATGCAGACGGGCACAAGGTCACGGCCACGGAAGACGGTGCCAAAGGGCTGGCGCTGTTGCCGCGCGTCCAGCCCGACGTGATCCTGACCGATATCCTGATGCCCAACATGGATGGCGTCGAATTCATCATGGCGCTCTCGCGTCAGAGCAACGCCACGCCGCTGATCGCCATGTCGGGCGGGCGCCGTTCCATCACCTCGGCCTTCAACCTCGAGTCGGCCAAGCTGCTTGGCGTCAAGCTCACGCTCACCAAACCCTTCACCCACACCGAATTGCGCGACGCGGTCAGGGAGGCGCTGGCGTGACATCGGTGGCAGTCGCGATGCCGGTGATCGCGGTGCTCGACAGCGCATTTCCCAACCTGGCGCGGGCCATGTGTCTGACACAGTTGCTGGCCTGACACCATGACTGGCACGAAACCCTTCCCCAACGCCCGCAGCGCGCGCTGGCCGCTGCTGGCGGTGGCCGCGCTCTACGCCTTGGCGTCGTGGACCGTGCAGTGGTGTTGCACGCAACCAGATCAGTCCGGATTCTTCTTCCTTTCCAGCGGCCTTGCCCTGGCCGCGCTGCTGCTCGGCGGGCCGCGCTTTTTCTGGGCCATCTTTGCCGGCGCCCTGCTGGCCAACGCCTTTTCGGGCTACCCCTTGGAGGTGGCCGCCCTCATGGCGCTGGGCAAGGCCCTGGGCGCCCTGGTCGGTGCCAGGTTGCTGCGGCGCCAACCGGCCTTTGACGCCAGCCTGAGCAGTTTGCGCGATCTGCTGCAACTGGGGCTGTGCGGAGTGGCCGGCGTGGCGCTGAGCGCCGCCATGGGCACGAGCGGCCTGCTGGCGGCCGGCGTCGTACCCCTGGCACAAGGCTGGAGCTACTTCCTTGAATGGACCATGGGCGACGCGCTGGGCGTGGCGCTGATGGCGCCGCTGCTCCTGGCCTGGTGGCCGACAGCGCAGCGTCCCCTGGTCTGGCCGTCGCGCCTCTGGTTGGCCGAGGCCGGGTTGATCCTCGGGTGCACGGTGCTGATGGCGGGCATCGTCTTTCTGGACTGGATGCACGCCTGGGTGCCTGTGAATCTCAACGCCTGGTTTGACTCGGTCTCCCAAACCTACTGGCTGTTCCTGTTCATCGCTTGGTCGGCTGTGCGCCTGGGTGTGCGCGCCACCAGCCTGGCCTTGCTGCTGGTGGCGCTGCTGGACATCGCCGGCGTGCGTCGGTTTGTGGGTTTTTATGCGCTTGATCAGTCCAGCTTTCGGCTGCTGAATTTCTGGGCCTACACGCTCATCCTCACCTTCGTCGGTCAGGCGCTGGCGATCTTCATAGCCGCCGGCAAGACGGGGAATGTGCTGCTCGTGCGCAGCCAGGCGCAGCTCCATCAGGAGCTCGACAACATGGTGGACGCGCTGAACCAGCATGCCATCGTGGCCAGCACCGACGTGCAGGGGCGCATCAACTTTGTCAACGACAAGCTGTGCCAGATCAGCGGCTACTCGCGTGAGGAATTGCTCGGGCAAGACCACCGGCTGCTCAATTCCGGGCATCACGGCAAAGCATTCTTTCAGGACCTGTACCGCACCATCACTTTCGGACGGGTCTGGCATGGCGAGATCTGCAACCGGGCCAAGGATGGCAGGCTCTACTGGCTGCAGACCACGATCACGCCTTTTCTGGACGGCGCCGGCCAGATCCAAAAGTACGTGGCAATCCGCACCGACATCACACAGCGCAAGGCGCATGAACTGGAGCTGCAACTGCACCGCGACCATCTGGAGGCGCTGGTGGCGCAAAAGACGGCGGAGCTGCAGCGCAGCGAAGGCGCAGCCCGGGAAGCGAACCGCGCCAAGTCGGAGTTCCTGGCGAACATGAGCCACGAGATCCGCACGCCCATGAACGGCGTGGTGGGCATGGTCGACATCCTGCAGGAAACGGCGCTGCTGCCCGAGCAGCGTCGCATGCTGGGCACCGTGCACAAGTCGGCGCTGGCGCTGCTGGTCATGCTCAACGACATGCTGGATTTTTCCAAAATCGAGGCCGGCAAACTGCAGCTGGAATCGCTGGCCACGCCGCTGCGCGAACTGGCCGAGGACGTGGCGCAACTGACGGCGGCTGGCTCTGGCAATGCCTCCCTGGAGTTGCTGGTCTTTGTCGCGCCGGAATTGCCGCACAGCATCCTGTGCGACCCGACGCGCCTGCGCCAGGTGATGCTCAACCTGCTGGGCAACGCGGTGAAATTCAGTTTGAAAACACAGGGCGCGCGCGTGCTGATGTCACTGCTTCCTTGCCAGTTCGACGGCGCGCCTGGCCTGCGCCTGAGCGTGCGCGACAACGGCATCGGCATGAGTGAGGCGGTGCTGGCGCAGCTGTTCCAGCCTTTCACCCAGGCCGACATGAGCACGGCGCGGCGTTTTGGCGGCACCGGGCTGGGCCTGTCGATCACGCAGCGTCTGGTCGAGTTGATGGGTGGGCGCATCCATGTGCGCAGCACGCCGGGCGCGGGCTCCGAATTTGGTGTGGAGCTGCCCTTGTCGGCGGCACACAGCATGCCGGTGTTTGAGGTGCGGCTCGATGGTTTGCAACTGCTGCTGCACGGTGTCGAGGGCGATCTGCTGCAAGTCGTCTCGGACTATGCCGCGGCAGCGGGTGCCAGCGTCACGCCCTTGGCCCGGGACGCGGACCCGGGTGCGCAGCTGCCGGCGCTGGCCCAGCGGCCCGGCGTGCTGCTGCGCGGTCCGCAGTGTGCGCCCCTGACCCTGGACTTGCCGGCCGAACTCGGCGTGGTGCAGCTGCTGGCGCACGGGCGCAGCAGCGTTGCCGGGCAGATCTCGGTGGACAGCAGCCCGCTGCGTCGGCACGATCTGCTGGTCAAGCTGGCGCTGGCCTGCGGGCGCCTGAACCCCGGGCCCTGGGTCTACGGTGTGGACTTGCCGCACGACGACGCCGCCCCTTTGGTGCCGAGCCCCGAGCAGTCGCTGCGCACCGGGCAACTGGTGTTGGTGGCCGAGGACAACGAAGTCAATCGCAGCATCCTGCTGGAGCAGTTGCGCCTGCTGGGCTATGCGGCCGAGGCGGGTGCCGATGGTGCCATCGCGCTGGAGATGTGGCGCAGCAGGCGCTACGCCATGCTGCTCACCGACTGCCACATGCCCCAACTGGACGGCTTTGGCCTCACCGCGGCGATCCGCGCGGCCGAGGCGCCGGGTCAGCGCCTGCCCATCGTGGCGGTCACAGCCAACGCCCTGGCCGGCGAGGCGCAGCGCTGCATGGAACGCGGCATGGACGACTACCTGGCCAAGCCGCTGCGCCTGAAGGCGCTCGCGGCGATGATGCAGAAGTGGTTGCCGCTGCCGGTCGATGAGCCCGGTGTGGCGCAGCTCGCGCCACCGGACAGCGCTACGCTTGATAGGCTGGCGGCCTGGGACGCGAACACCTTGATCGAGGTGGTGGGTGACCAGCCGGCCATGCACCGGGTGCTGCTGGACAAGTTCCTGCTCAACGCTCGCGCCCAGGTCACGGCGATCGAACTCTCTGTGTTGCAAGGCGCCCTGGAGCAGGCGGCCGATCAGGCGCACGCCCTCAAGTCATCGGCGCGCAGCGTCGGTGCACTGTGGTTGGGTGAGTTGTGCGCGATGCTGGACGAGGCCGGCAGCGCGAACGATGCCGTGGCCTGTGGCGCGGTGCTGCAGGGCCTGGAGCAGGCCTTTATCAACGCGGCCCAGGCCATCACGCAACACCTGAATTCAAGCCGGAGCACCGCATGAACACCATGGCCGCCACGCCTCATCCCCAGTCCCATGAGACCGAATTGCAGATTGCGCAGGTGGTGTTCGAGTCGCCGTTTGGCATGCTGGTGACCGACGCCGCCGGTGTCATCCTGCGCGTGAACGCCGCCTTCACGCGCATGAGCGGCTACAGCGCGGCCGAAGCGGTCGGCAAGACGCCGGCCCTGCTCAAATCGGGGCGCCAGGATCAGCACTTTTACCAGGCCATGTGGGACAGCCTGCACGACGATCGGTGCTGGCAGGGGGAAATCTGGAATCGGGGAAAAAACGGGCGCGTCTATGCCGAGCACCTGCACATCGCGGCCGTCACCATGGACGCAGGACGGGTCACGCACTACGTGGCCAGCTTCACCGACATCAGCCTGGCCAAGGATGCCGAGATCCTGGTGCACCGCCTGGCCTATTACGATGGCCTGACGCACCTGCCAAACCGGCGTCTGCTGCGCGACCGCATCGGCCAGGCGCTGCTGTCGAGCGCGCGCAGCGGCCTGTGCGGCGCGGTGTTCTTTATCGACGTGGACAATTTCCGCTCGATCAACGACACCGACGGCCATGATGTGGGCGACCAGTTGCTGGTGGAACTGGCGCAACGCCTGCGCGCTGTGGTGCGCGAGGGCGACACCGTGGCGCGCCAGGGTGGCGACGAATTCGTGCTGCTGCTGGAAGACCTGAGCGAGAGTACCGAGATCGGCACCACCATGGCCCTGCAAGTGGGCGAGAAACTGCGCAGCGCGATGGCGACGCCGATCTACCTGAGCGGGCGCGATTACCAGTGCCGTCTGAGCATCGGCGTGGCGGTGTTCGAGCAGCAGGACACGCTCGAAGGCCTGCTGCTGCACGCCGACCTGGCGCTGCAGCAGGCCAAGAAGGCCGGGCGCAACACCCAGCGGTTTTTCGACCCGCAGATGCAGGCGGCGCTCGAACTGCGCAACGCGCTGGAGGCGGAGCTGGAAAAAGCGCTGCAATGGGGCCATCTGCGGCTGTATTACCAGCCCCAGGTGGACCGGGCTCGGCGTGTCGTCGGTGTGGAGGCGCTGCTGCGCTGGCAGCACCCGCTGCGCGGCATGGTGCCGCCGGGCGACTTCATCCCGCTGGCCGAAGACTGCGGCCTGATTCTGCCCATAGGCGCCTGGGTGCTGGAGCAGGCTTGCGAGCAGCTGCGCATCTGGTCCCAGGATGCCCGCATGCGCGAGTTGCAGGTGGCGGTGAACGTCAGCGCGCGCCAGTTCGCCCAGCCGCATTTCGTGGCCCAGGTGCAGGCCGTGCTGGCGGCCAGTGGCGTCAATCCGGCGCGGCTGAAACTGGAGCTGACGGAAAGCCTGGTGCTGGACAACGTGAGGGATGCGATCGAGAAGATGCGCGCCATCAAGCGCCTGGGCGTGAGTTTTTCCATGGACGACTTTGGCACGGGCTATTCGTCCCTGTCCTATCTGGCGCAACTGCCGCTGGACCAGCTCAAGATCGACCGCAGCTTCGTGATGAACATTCCGGGCAAGAGCAGCGATGAAACCATCGCCCGCACCATCATCTCCATGGGCCGCGGGCTGGAGATGCAAGTCATCGCCGAGGGCGTGGAAACCGAAGTGCAGCGCGCTTTTCTGGCCATGCATGGCTGCGATGCCTACCAGGGTTATCTGTTTGGCCGACCGTTGCCGGCGCAGGAGTTGCAGGCCTATGTCCAGCAAGCCTGACTCTGTCTTCGCCCAGGCCTTGCCCGCGGTGGCGGGCTGCGAATTGCTGATCTGGGACATCACCACGCTGGGGCGGATGTTCGGTGACGACCAAGCCATGCGCCAACGGATGCTGACGATGTTCTTGCGCGAGGCCTGGGATCAGGTCGACGCCATCGAGCGCGCCACGGCTTCGGGGGACCTCGCCGCCGTCGCCGACCGGGCCCACATGCTCAAGACCTCGGCGCGCATGGTCGGCGCCTTGCGCATGGGTCAACTGTGCGAAGAAATTGAAAGCTGCGGACTGAGCCGGGCGGCGCCCGCTTGCAGTGCCGCCGTGAGCGGTCTGGCGGCGGCCTTTGCCAGTGCGCGAGGAGAAATCGGGCCGCGCGCGCAAGGCCGCCCAGTCTCGTCCCGCAGGGGAACCGGTTTATGAACCAGGATGCACGCGATTCGTCGCACCATCCGAAGCCGGCCACAGGGAGCCAGCATGTCTGATTTGACTGAAAAACTTAAGGGAGTTGTTGCCGTGGTTGAAGTGAATGGGAAGAACCCGCCGCCGACCGTGCTGGTGGTGGATGACGACGAGTTCAGTCGGGAAGTGATGGGCGAGGCCCTGGCCGCGTTGGGCATTGCGCCGCTGCTGATGGCCCAAAGTGGCCGTTCCGCCGTGCGCATGCTGGAGCAACTGGCGCGCCCACCGGACTTCATCATTTGCGACATCTTCATGCCCGACATGGACGGCATCGAGTTTGTCGGCGAACTGGCCCAGCGGCAGTACCGGGGGGGACTGGTGCTGGTGACGGGGGTGAACGTCGACATGCTGGCGGTGGCCCGGCAAATTGCCCTGAGTCGAAAGCTCAATGTGACGGGAACCTTCATCAAACCCTTGCACAAGGAAGCCTTGGCGCTGGCGCTGGGCCTTGAGGCTGCGGGCTGAAACTTGGCTTTAATTGGGGTCAGATTCCAATTGTTTGGCGGCGGCGTTGGTTCAGGTGCGGATCGGGCGACTGCACCGGCTACAACACCGTGAATGCGGAGGCTCTATACTTGCACAACTATTGATCGGGCCCAATAAAGTATGAACTTTTCCAAGTTTTCCGAATCACACTGGCATGGAAAAAGAAAACGCAAGAAAGCAAACACTGGAGCAACTCCACGAGCGGCGTAAGCAAGTCGTGAGGTTGCAT
>CAIKVZ010000292.1 GCA_903830985.1 uncultured beta proteobacterium | reverse complement strand
TGGGCCTTGGCCGAGCATGAACGCAGCGGATCCATGATGAGTCCGGGAGCACCCGCTGTGCAAACGGTCACTCCGGCTTCGGTCTATTTGCCGACCGGGCCGTTTGCCGAGTTCCATGGCCTGGGATTCAAGCATCACCTTGCCACGGAACGGGAACTGGACAAGATGGATCAGGAAGCAAGCCCGCCCGCAAGCGAGCGCAAGCTGGGCGATGCCGAGTAGATCACGCGATCGAAAAGGGTCAGATCCTCGACTGTCCGCGCCGCAAGTAGGCACGCGGACCGGGTGACCCCAGGCGGCGATCCAGCGCGCTGTCCCGGCACAAATTCACGAAATGCGGCTCGGTTATCCATTGCGATGAGGTTTGATCGGCTGATGCGCATCGCTCCTCCTTGAACACCAGCACCAGCCTGCTGCCTTGCGTCACGGCCAGCCGCGCCGCAAGTTCGCGAGCAGAAGTTCTGCAGGACCGCAGCAACGGACTCGGCTCGGACGGAAGCATGAAGGCATCGTTGGCCGGCTCGGCAGCGATGTGCTTGCGGCCAAAGACACGGATCAGAGCGCTGTGTGCACGCGAGCGCCAGACTCGCCAGCCGGCACACAAGGTTTGCGTCGCGCAGTCGATGGCTTGGGTCATCCCCTGCTTCATGCCATTCAGTGTCAAGGTCTTGAGCATGATGGTGTTCCTGAAAAATGTCGTTGCGCCAGTCCTCTGCCAGGAAATTCCGAAATCACGAAACGGACAAACCCCGATTGCCGCAGAAGCAAGCACCTACGGTAAGGCGCGCAAATTCCTGCTGATTGACTAATCGCAATTGCGACCCACTTGCGCAAAACCGTCATCGCCAGCCCTGTCCCGCGGGCCACTCCACAGCCTTGACGATTCGCAATTTCACCTGTGGGCAAGCGCCTAAAGTGAGCCGGCACCGAGAGGAAATGTCATGACGCGAAACCTGGCCTCCATCACGCTCGCTGTTGTTCTGGCCGTCACCTACGTCTCCTGTGACAAGGTCAAGCCGCCTCTGCCTGAACTGCAAAAGCCAGCGGCCGCGAACGCAGCCACTGCGCAAGACACACAGCGCAGGGCATTCACGCAAGCCGCACACAAGGAACTGGATGAACTCGCGAAGGCCATCGGAGAATTGAGACAGAAGGCCGGGACCCTGAATGCCCAGGCTCAGGCCAAACTGAATCAGGAACAGGCAAAGCTTGAGGCGCAAAAGCTTGAGGTGGAGCGACTGCTCGCCGATCTGGAATCAGCCACGCTGGAAAACTGGAGTGGACTGAAAGAGGCCTGCGGCAGCGCGATCGAGAAACTCAAGGCCGGTGTTGCCGGCATCCGCAAGAGCGCCAACTGAAAACAACGGGGTGACCGCCATGAGTGCCAAACAACTTGTTTTTCACGACGCCGCCCGTGACAAGATCCGCCGTGGTGTCGATGCCTTGGCCGAAGCGGTCAAGGTCACGCTCGGCCCGCGCGGTCGCACCGTCATCCTGGAACGCGAGTTCGGCCCGCCCCAGATCGTCAACTCTGGCGTGCTGGTGGCCAAGGCGATCGAACTTGAAGACCGGTTTGAAAACATGGGTGCGCAGTTGCTGCGCGAGGTCGCGGCCCGCACCAGCGAGATGGCGGGCGACGGCACCACCACGGCCACGGTTCTGGCCCACGCCATGATCCAGGAGGGTTTGCGCTACCTGGCCGGCGGCATGAATCCCATGGACCTGAAACGCGGCATTGAACTGGCGATCGAGGCCGTCGTCGCCGAACTCAAACGCATGGCCAAGCCTTGCGCGACTTCGCAGGAAATCGCCCATGTGGCGGCGATCTCGGCCAACAACGATCGCTCCATCGGTGACCTGCTGGCCAGTGCCATCGACAAGGTCGGACGCGAAGGCGCCATATCGATCGAGGATGGTTCCGGCCTGGTCAGCGTGCTCGAGGTGGTGGAAGGCATGCAGTTTGACCGGGGCTTTTTGTCCCCCTACTTCATCAACAACACGGAGCGGCAAAGTGCCGTGCTGGAGGATGTGGCAATTCTTCTTTGCGAGGGAAAATTGACCTCATTGAAGGACCTGCTGCCTCTGCTCGAGGAAGTCGTCAAGGCGGGACGTCCCCTGCTGGTGATCGCCGAGGAGGTGGACAACGACTCACTGGCAGCGCTGGTGATCAACACGATTCGGGGAACCTTGCGCACCTGCGCTGTCAAGGCCCCGGGCTTCGGTGACCGGCGCCGGGCCATGGTGCAGGACATTGCCGTGCTCACGGGAGGCACGGTGGTCAGCGACGAGGTCGGCGTCACGCTGCCCAAGGTCAAACTGGCAGACCTGGGGCAAGCCACGCGCGCCGAGATCACCAAGGACGGCACCACCTTGATCGGCGGTGCCGGACGCGCTGCGGCGATCAAGGACAGACTTGCCTCCATTCGCAAGGAGCGCGAACTCGCCACCAGTGACTATGACCGTGAAAAGCTGGACGAAAGAGCCGCCAAGCTGTCCGGCGGAGTGGCGCTGATCAAGGTCGGCGCCGCCACCGAGACCGAATTGAAGGAGCGCAAGATCCGGGTGGAAGACGCACTGCATGCCACCCGCGCGGCAGTGGAAGAAGGCATCGTGCCCGGGGGCGGGGTGGCCCTGCTGCGGGCGCGTCATGTGCTGGACCCTCTGAGCGGCGGCACACTGGATGAGGCGTCGGGCATACGCCTGGTGTCGCGCGCGCTGGAAGAACCCTTGCGGCGCATCGTCAGCAATGCGGGCGACGAGCCCTCGGTGATCCTCAATCGGGTCGACGAATCCACTGACCCCGCGTTTGGCTACAACGCGGCGACAAGGTCCTATGGCGACCTGCTCAAGATGGGCGTGATCGACCCGGCCAAGGTCACGCGACTGGCGCTGCAAAATGCCGCGTCCATCGCCAGCCTGATCCTGACCATAGACTGCCTCATCGCCACCGCCCCCAAAAGCAGCGGCACCGCGGAAGCACCAGAACTGCCAGGCAGTTCCCCGATGATGTGAATGCGACGGCGTCCGGCGTCAGTCCGCAATCACAAAGTCGATGAAGCCGCGTTCCACGTTGGTCCCCACCAGCTTGACCCGAACCTTGTCGCCCACCCTCAAGGCGGACTGGCCGCCCAACAGTTTGCCCTCGGCCGGGGGGGTGAACACCCGCACCCAAACGCCGGCGCTGCTGCTGCCCGTGACCAGGCCGTCAAAGCGCTCGCCAATGCGTTGTTCCAGCAGCAACGCCGCCTCGGACTTGGCGATCTGGCGTTCCACCTTCTGCGCGGCGTCCTCCTGGCGCGTGCAGTGCTCGGCGAGCGCCGCCAGTTCTGCCATGGAATAAGGCGGCGGCGATTGGCTCAACGCAGCCTTGAGCAGGCGTGAAGTGATCAGATCGGGAAAGCGCCGGTTCGGCGCCGTCGAATGGGTGTAATCGCGTACCGCCAGGCCGAAGTGGCCGATGGGCGCGGCACCCGGCGCTTCCACCACGTACTCGCCGCGGCCCATGAGTTTGACGATGACCAGCGACAGGTCGGGAAAGCGCAGCGGATCGGCACTGTGGCGTTTCGCGAGAAAGGCCTCCAGCGCCCTCGAATCGGGCTCGCTCGGCAGCGATTCACCGTATTCCAGCGCGACGGCCACGATGCGCAGCCAGCGCTCGGGTGAACGCACGACGCGACGCAGCGAGGCGCCGCCGCGCGCGGCCAGGTAGCGCGCCGTGCAGCCATTGGTGGCGATCATCACCTCTTCGATCAGCTGGCGGGCCCGGTTTTGCACTTGGGAGCGGATGTCGACCACGCGCTCGCCCTCGAATACGGCGCGCGGCTGCAGGGACTCGAGTTCCAGCGAGCCTTGAGTATGGCGCAGCGCGCGCAATTGCTGGGCCAGAGCGTCCTGGGTGCGCAGCTGGGTGTCCATGCCGGGCACGGCCGCTGCGGCGGCGGGCAGCGTACCCTCGCCTTCGATCCAGGCCGCAACGGCGTCGTAGGCCAGCTTGGAGTGGTTGCGCACCCAGGCGCGCACCACACCGGAGTTGACCAGCGTGGCGTCGGCGCCGAACATCATCTCGGTCACCAGCGCCAGCCGGTCCTGGTCCGGGTTGAGCGAGGTGAGGTCGGTGGACAGGCGCTCGGGCAGCATGGGAAAAATGCGCGCCGAGGTATAGACCGAAGTGGTGTTGGCACGCGCGTGGTCGTCGATGGCCGAGCCCTTCTTCACCAGCGCATCAACGTCGGCAATCGCCACGCGCAGTTTGATGGCGCCACCCTCCATCAGTTCACACACCGTCAATTGATCCAGATCGAGGGAATCGTCGTTGTCGATGGAGCACCACAGCAGGTGCCGCTGATCCTCGATCGCGGCATCGCCATCCTGGCCCGGGCCAGAGATCGCTGCCAGTTGCCGCCGCACGGCGTCGGAAAATTCCGGCTGCAGTCCGCGATCAAGCATGGCCTGGGTGGCGTAGCGCACGAGGTCGGAGCGGTGATGGTGATGGTTGGCTTGCATGGGTCACTATACCGCCCCATGGCCGTGAGTCGGCCAACTCGACCGAGGCATTGAACCGACGGTGGGTCCCTCTACCGCCAGGCAACGATCTGCGGCTCGTGCCTGGCAGCGGGCCAGCTCTCGCTGCGCGGTTTGCCGACGATGATGGGTACGACCGCTGTCGACTCGGGCGGAATGCCGAGTTCCAGCTTCACCCCAGGCAGGTTCAGCATGGGAACCGCCATGCCGATGACACAGCTTCCCAGCCCCATGGCGTAGGCCGTGAGCATCAGGTTCTGCGCCGCCAGCCAGCAGTCGGCCTGGGCAAACTGTCCGTCGGATTTGGCGCAGATCACGATCAGACTGCCGGCATCGTAGAAGACATTGAAACCCGGTTGGGAAAGGATGTCGCGCCCCGCGCCCAGGCGTGCGGCGTCGGCAGCCAGGCCTTCAATGGCCCGCTGCGAAAGGTGCTTGAGCAACTCGGGGTTTTGCACGATGACGAATTGCCAGGGCTCACCGTGCATCGCGGTCGGTGCCCGCACCGCAGCCGCCAGCAAGGCGCGCAACGTCAGTGCATCAATTCGATCCGGACTGAATGCGCGCACGGAACGACGTCCAAAAATGGCATTGCGCAGCGGTACCGTGTCCATGCTTTGGCCCATTATTTTCTCCCTGTTGGATGTCAACGAGCGAGGGGTAAACCATGGTCTCGAACCTCGTCTCCTGCCTGTCAATGTAGCGAGCGCCCAGGCGTAAAAAATTGACAAAAGACAAGAAAGCAGAGGTGTAGAGCAAACGCCAAGGCGCATTGAACAAGGATCCGGCTACCTCATTTTCGACGGCAACTTGATGCTTGCACCGGCCACCATGAAGGTCCCATGGCCGCGATGGTGCAAGGTGCGGGGGTCCTTGAACTTGGGATCGATCCAGGCCTGCACCACCTCGAGCACGAAGAAGTTGTAGCGATTCAACAAGCGCGTGTCCACGACCTTGCATTCCAGATTCGCATAGCACTCGCCGATCAGCGGCGCAGCGACCCGCTTGGCCGGCAGCGGCTTCAGGCCAAATTTCTGGAACTTGTCGACCTCGCGCCCGCTGCAGTTGCCACAGCCCACGACCTGCTGCGCCAGCTCCGCCGTCGGAATGTTGAGCACGCACTCGCGCGTCGCCTTGAGCGCGGCAAAACTGAAGTCCTTGCCGCTGACCACGCAGCCCACCAAGGGAGGTTCGAACTCCATCATCGTGTGCCACGACAGCGTCATCGCATTGACCCGGCCCTTGTGCGCCGTCGTGAGCAGCAGCACCGGTCCGGGCTCGAGCAGACCGTAAACCATGGACAGGGCAAGCGAGCGTTTGGCCATGAACTCCTCCCTGGGCATCTCGCCCGTAGAAGCCTCAGTGTGGCATGGCGCGCTCGATGATGCTGGCCACGTCCAGGCCGCGCGGCAGCGTGCCGTACTGATGCTGACCCTGGCTGTCGAATCGGGCGCGGCAAAAGGCGTCGGCGACAAAGCCCGGTGCGCCTTGCAGCAGCAGCGCAGCCTGCAGCGCCAGTGCCATGCGATCCACCAGATCGCGCGCCCGGTACTCCAGTTCAGTCTGGTCGCGCAGGTCGTCCTTCAGGCTCGTCACATGTCGGTCCAGCGAGGCGTGCTGGCCGCGCGCGGCATCGACTTCATGGAAGAACGCCGGCAGCACATCAGGCGTCTTCGCCATGGCGCGCAACACGTCCAGGCACTGCACATTGCCGCTGCCCTCCCAGATCGCATTCACCGGCGCCTCGCGGTACAGGCGCGGCATGGGCGACTCCTCCATCACGCCGCTGCCGCCTATGCACTCCATGGCTTCGTAGGCGTGCTGTGGCACGCGCTTGCAGATCCAGTACTTGCCGATGGCCGTACCCAGGCGCACCAGCAGGTCCTCGGAAGCGCTGGCGCCGCGACGGTCGATGGCGCGCGCCATGCGCATGGACATCGCCAGTGCGGCTTCAGACTCGAGCGCCAGATCGGCCAGCACGTTTTGCATCAGCGGCTGTTCGATCAGCAGCTTGCCGAAAGCCGCGCGCTGGCTGCAGTGGTGCAGCGCCTGGATCAGCGCCATGCGCATGCCTGCGGCCGAACCCGTCATGCAGTCAAAGCGCGTCATTGCCACCATCTCGATGATGGTCGCCACGCCGCGACCCTCTGTTCCGACCATCCAGGCCAGGGCGCCGCGCAGTTCGGTCTCACATGAGGCGTTGGAGGCATTGCCCATCTTCTTTTTCAGGCGCTGCACCTGCAGCGCGTTCTTGCTGCCGTCGGGCCGCCAGCGCGGCAGCAGAAAACACGACAGCCCCGCCGCGGTCTGTGCCAGCACCAAAAAGGCGTCGCTCATGGGCGCCGAGACAAAGTACTTGTGCCCCACGAGTTCGTAAGCCTGGCCCGGGCCTTGCGCGCCCACGGCGAAGGCCCTTGTGGTGTTAGCCCGCACATCCGAGCCGCCCTGCTTCTCGGTCATGGCCATGCCCACGGTGATGCCGGCCTTTTGCGCCACCGGCACATTGCGCGGGTCGTAATGGCGCGAGTTCAGCTTCGGGACCCATAACGCCGCGAGGTCCGGCTGCAGTTGCAGACAGGGCACGGCGGCAAAGCTCATGGTGATGGGGCAGCCGTGTCCGGCCTCGACCTGCGACTGCATGTAAAAACGCGCGGCGCGCGCCACATGGGCGCCAGGGCCAGGTTCGGTCCAGGGGGAGGAATGAACCCCCTCCTCGATGGCCGTGCGCATCAACTGGTGGTAGCTGGGGTGAAAGCGCACGCGGTCCACGCGCTGGCCATGGCGGTCGTGGGTGTCGAACTCAGGCGGGTGCTGGTTCGCGAGGTGGCCCAACTCCAGGAAGTCGGCGCTGCCCGCCAGACCACCATAGCGCTGCAGGTCGGCCGCCGCCCAGGCCGCGCCCTCACGCTGCACCGCCTCCTGCAAGGCACGGTCGCTGCTGAAGAGATTGATGTCCTGCAGCGGCGTAGGCTGGTTCAGCACTTCATGCGTCACGGCGCCAAAGCGGTCCGCCGCGGGCTGCCCGAAGTCATGGGTCTGCGGATTCGTCGTCATGCACACTCTCCTGTGATGGCCCGCATACCGGGCCGGCTGACTATCAACGCGGGTAGAACGCCTCTCCCCGGGACGCCATGTCCAGCAGCAACTGCGGCGGCGCAAAGCGCGCGCCATGGCGCGCCGCCAAGGGCTCGCACTGCGCCACAAAGGTCTGCACCCCCAGGCCCTGAATCTGGCCGATGGTGCCGCCAAGATAAGCCGGGAAACCCCAGCCCAGCACGGAGCCGACATCGGCGTCGCGCGCCGTGGTGAGCACGCCCTCCTCCATGCAGCGCGCCGCCTCCAGCGACTGCACGAACAGCAGGCGCTGCACCAGTTCGGCCAGGGGCGGCTGCGTCGCGGCCAGGGGAAACTGTTCTGCCAGACCGGGCCACAGGCTCTTTTTGCCACCCTCTGGATAGTCGTAAAAGCCCCGGCCCGCCTTCTTGCCGATGCGCCCCAGCTCGACCAATTTGCGCGCTACGGACTGCCCAGGGCGCTCACGCCAGGCGTCGCCCAGATCGGCCTGCGTCTGCCGGTCGATCTTCACCACCAGTTCGGCCGAGACTTCGTCGGTCAGCGCCAGCGGACCCACCGGCATGCCGGCCTGCAGGCCGGCATTCTCGATCAGCGCCGGCGCCACGCCCTGGGACAGCAGCGCCATGCCTTCGAGCACATAGGTCGAGAACACGCGGCTGGTATAGAAGCCGCGCGCGTCGTTCACCACGATCGGCGTCATGCCCAAGGCCTTCACGAAATCCAGCGCGCGCGCCAGGGTGGCGGGGGAAGTCAGCTTGCCGACGATGACCTCGACCAGCGGCATCTTTTCCACCGGCGAGAAAAAGTGCAGGCCGATGAAGTTCGCGGGACGCGCGCTGGCCTGGGCCAGGCCAGTGATCGGCAGGGTCGAGGTGTTGGAGGCAAAGATCGCGTCGGCCGCGAGCACGGCCTCGGCCTGGCGTGTCACGCCGGCCTTGATGGCCCGGTCCTCGAACACCGCCTCGATCACGAGGTCGGCGCCAGCCAATTCGGCGTAGTCCGTCGTCGGCGCGATGCGCGCCAGCAAGGCCTGCGCCTGCTCGGGCTTCATTTGCCCGCGGTTCAGCTGCTTCTCCACCAGGGCTTGTGCATGGGACTTGCCGCGCTCGGCGGCCTCCGGCGTGGTATCGAGCAAGACCGCGCTGATGCCGGCCTTGGCGCTCACGTAGGCGATGCCCGCGCCCATCATGCCCGCGCCCAGAATCCCGACTTTGCTGTAGCTTTGCGTCGGCACCTCAGCGGGGCGCGCCGCCAGTTTGTTGGCCGCATTCATGCTGAAAAACAGCGTGCGGATCATGGCCTTGGCTTGAGGTGAAAGCACCGTGTTGACGAAGTAGCGCGCCTCGGTCTTCAGACCCGTGTCGATGTCGGTGATGAGTCCCTCATACACGCAGGACAGGATGTGCTGCGGCGCCGGGTAGTTGCCGTAGGTCTTGGCGCGCAGCAGGGCATTGGCCGCCATGAACAGTTGCTGCACTCCCGGGCTCGACACGGCGCCGCCCGGAATCCTGAAGCCCTTGCTGTCCCAGGGCTGCTGCACAAGCGCTGTCTGCGCCAGCAACCAGGCGCGTGCCGCCGCCACCTCGGTGCCGGCAGGAACGACGGCGTGCAACAGGCCCAGCTTCAGCGCGGCATCGGCCTTGAGGCGCTTGCCTTCGAGCAGCAGCGGCAAGGCATTCTGGATGCCGATCAGGCGCGGCAGACGCTGGGTCCCGCCACCACCGGGCAGCAGACCCAGTGTGACTTCGGGCAGGCCGAAGCGGGCCCGGGGGTTGTCCGAGGCGACGCGGTAATGCCCGGCCATCGCCACTTCCAGCCCTCCGCCCAGCGCCGATCCCGGCAGCGCCATGGCCACGGGCTTGCCGCAGGTTTCCAGCTGGCGCAAGGCGCGGTGCAGGTCCAGCGTGCGCGCGAACAACTCGTCCGCACCCTTGGCCGCCAGCAGCCACTCGAGGTCGCCGCCGGCGACGAAATCGGCCTTGGCGGAAGTCATCAGGATGGCTTTCACAGCCTCGTCTTTTGCCGCCTTGGCTATGGCGGCAAACAGCGCCGCACAGCTCTCGCCATTGAGCACATTCTGGCTGCGCCCGGTCATGTCCCAAGTGAGGGTGGCGATGCCTTGATCGTCAAGTTGATAGTTGATCATGAGGGGAGTCTTTCAATGATGGTGGCAATGCCCATGCCCGCGCCCACGCACAGCGTGGCCATACCGGTGCCCAGGTTGCGGCGCTCCATTTCGTCCAGCAGCGTGCCCAGGATCATGGCGCCGGTGGCACCCAGGGGGTGGCCCATGGCGATGGCGCCGCCGTTGACATTCATCCTGTCGTGCGGCACGGCGAGCACATCCATGAAGCGCATCACCACCGCGGCAAAGGCTTCGTTCAATTCGAACAGGTCGATGTCCGAGACGCTCATGCCGGCGCGCTTGAGTGCCTTTTCCGCGGCATAACTGGGGCCCGTGAGCATGATGGACGGCTCGGAGCCGACGGTGGCAAAGGCGCGGATGCGCGCGCGCGGCTTGATGCCCAGACGTGACGCCATGGCGCTGTTGCCGATCAGCACGGCGGCGGCACCGTCGACGATGCCCGAGCTGTTGCCGGCATGGTGCACATGGTTCACCCGTTCCAGCTCGGCATAGCGCTGGCGGATCACCGCGTCAAAGCCGAACTTCTCGCCCATCTCGACGAAGGAGGCTTTCAGCTTGGCCAGCGACTCGATGCTGGTCTGGGGACGGATCATCTCGTCACGACCCAGCACCAGCATGCCGTTGAGATCGCGCACCGGCACGATGGACTTGAGAAAGTAGCCGGCGTCCACCGCGGCCTGCGCGCGCCGGTGGCTCTCCACAGCATAGGCGTCCACATCCTGGCGCGAATAGCCCGACTGGGTCGCGATGACGTCGGCCGAGACGCCTTGCGGCACAAAATAGGTGGGGATGGCGCTGGCCGGATCCACCGCCCAGGCGCCGCCGTCGGACCCCATGGGAACGCGCGACATGGCCTCAACGCCACCGCCTATGGCCAGGTCCGACTGACCCGACATGACCTGCGCGGCCGCCATGTTGCAGGCCTCCAGGCCGGAGGCGCAAAAGCGGTTCACCTGCACGCCGGACACGCGCTGGTCGTAGCCGGCCGCGAGCGCGGCGATGCGCGCGATACAGGCGCCCTGTTCGCCCACCGGCGTCACGCAGCCCAGCACCACGTCGTCCACCAGCGCCGTATCCAGCCGGTTGCGCTGTTGCAGCGCGCGCAGCGTGGTGGCGGCGAGTTCCAGCGGCGTCGTGCCGTGCAGCGCGCCGTCCTTCTTGCCCTTGCCGCGCGGCGTGCGCACGGCGTCGAAAATAAATGCGTCCATGGGATTCCTTGTTGTGGGTCAGAGGCTGCGGCTGATCAGCTCTTTCATGATCTCGTTCGTGCCGCCGTAGATGCGCTGCACGCGCGCGTCGGCCCAGGCGCGCGCGATCGGGTACTCGTGCATGTAGCCGTAGCCGCCAAACAGCTGCACGCACTGGTCCATCACCTTGAACTGCATCTCCGTGGCCCAGAGCTTGGCCATGGAGGCGGTCTCGGCGTCGAGCCGGTTCGTCAGCTTGAGCTCAATGCAACGGTCGATGAAGACCTGGCCCACGGCGATCTCGGTCTTCATTTCGGCCAGCTTGTGCGCCACGGTCTGAAAGTCGGCTATGGATTTGCCGAAGGCACGGCGTTCGCGCGTGTAGGCCAGCGTCCAATCCAGTGCGGACTGGGCTGCAGCCACGCCGGTGAGCGCGATCTGCAGCCGCTCCCAGGGCAACTCCTGCATCAGGTAGGCGAAGCCCCGGCCCTCCTCGCCGATCAGGTGTGTTGCCGGAACGCGCACATTGTCAAAGAACAGTTCCGAGGTGTCCTGCGCGCTCATGCCCATTTTGTGCAGCCGCTTTCCCTTGGTGAAGCCGGCCATGCTGGTGTCGACCACGAACAGGCTGATGCCACGCGAGCCGGCTTGCGGGTCGGTCCGGGCCACGACGATCACCAGGTCGCAGTTCCAGCCGTTGGTGATGAAGGTCTTGGAGCCGTTGAGCACCCAAGTGTCGCCATCGCGCACGGCACTGGTCTTCACGCCCTGCAGGTCCGAGCCGGCGCCGGGCTCGGTCATGGCGATGGCGCCGATCATTTCACCCGTGGCCATGCGCGGCAGGTAGTGCGATTTGAGGAATTCGCTGCCCTGGTGCAACAGGTAGGGCGCCACGATCTCCGAGTGCAGACCAAAGCCCAGGCCCGTGGCGCCGGCGCGAAACTGTTCCTCCATCAGCACCACGCTGTAGCGGATATCCACGCCCACACCGCCGTATTCCTCCGGCATGCTGGGGCACAGGAAACCCGCCGCCCCTGCCTGGCTCCAGAGCGCGCGGTCCACATAGCCCTGCTCTTCCCAACGGCCGTGCTGCGGCGTCACCTCCTTCTCCATGAAGCGGCGCGCAGATTCGCGGAACATCTCGTGTTCTTCGGTAAACAGGGTGCGGGGAATCATGCGACTTTCCTTTTCAAGGTATTTGAGTTTGAGTTCGAGTTGCCCTGGGTCACTTGACCCATTTGGCTAGAATATAGGTCACTCGACCCATTGTCAATGGGGCAAACCTGAACCCGCCTCGGCCCATTGCCAACTACGATTCCTCATGGACATCAAGACCGAAAACCATCTGCGCAGCAAGGGGTCGGAAACCACCGGCAAGGGCCACGAGCGGGCCCACGCGATCCTGCAAATTTCGCGCACCCTGCTCGCCAGCGAAGGCTACGCCGGCCTGTCCATGCGCAACGTGGCGGCGCGCGCCGGCGTGAACCTGTCCACGGTGCAGCACTACTACCCGAGCAAGGATGCCCTGCTTGAAGCCCTGCTGCTGCAGACCCTGCAGGAGTACCAGGCCGCGGTGGATCAGCAACTCCGGGTCGGTGCCGGTGGCGAACCCCTGAAGCAGTTCGAGGCCATCGTCGACTATTTTCTGGACGACCTGGCGCATCCCGAAACGACGAGCCTGCTGTGCGAGCTCTGGGCGCTGGCGAATCGCAACGCCTTTGCCGCCAAGATCCTGGACAACATGTTGACGCGCTCGCGCAAGGTGTTTCGCAACCTGGTGCGCGCACTCGCGCCGGAACTGGCGCCGGGGCAAGGCGAGTTGCGTGGCGCGCTGATCGTCGCGCAACTCCAGGGCCTGATGCTTTACCTGGCGAGTTCGCGCCCGCGCCACGCCGATCTGGCCGGGCTCAAGCAGGCTGCGCGACTGGCCATGGTGCGTCTGGCGACAGACTGAAGCACGCCAGCCGGCGATTGGCTACACTGCGCCACCGCCACTGCGCAGGACCCATTTCCATGAACCTCACAAGCCGCCAAATCGGGAATTCCGCCGTCGCACTGAAGCGGCTCATGTGGGCGGCCGCCGTGCTGGCCCTGGGCGCCTGCAGCGCCCTGAGCGGCCCGACGGCGCAGCTCAGGGCGCCGGCAGCGCAACTGAGCCCGCAACAGATTGCCGCAATCATCGACAGCCCGGAGCGCAGCGCGGCTGACCGCGCCAATGATCTGCGCCGCAAACCGCAGCCCATGCTGGCCTTCATCGGTGTGCGCCCCGGCATGGTGGCGCTGGACCTGAGCGCCGGCGGCGGCTACACCACCGAACTGCTGGCCCGCGCCGTGGGACCGACGGGGCGCGTCTACGGGCAAAGCGCGCCACCACGCGCGCCCGACAGCCCGCCGCGACCGGCCGTGACGCCCGAAGGCAATGCCAACCCGATCGCTGCAACGGCAGCGCCTGTGGCAACACCCGCACCGCGGCGCACGTCGGCGCAGGCGCTGGCCGAACGGGCGAAAAATCCCGCTGCCGCGAACATCGTGGCCGTGGTGCAGCCGTTTGAGGACCCGGTGCCGGCAGGCTTGAAACAGGGTGGCATTGACCTTGTGACGCTGATGTTCAACTACCACGACCTGGGCCACATGGGGGTCGATCGCGAACGCATGAACACCGCCGTGTTCGCCGCGCTCAAGCCGGGGGGCGCGTACGTGATTGCCGACCACGCGGGCCGGCCTGGCACTGGCATTTCGGAAGCCGGAACGCTGCACCGCATCGAGCAGGCCTTCCTGCGCCGCGAAGTGGAAGCGGCAGGGTTCAGGCTTGCGGGCGAGGCCGACTTCCTGCGCAACCCGCTGGATCCGCGCGACAAGAACACGCCCGATCCGGCCCAGCCCAAGGACGAATTCGTGCTGAAGTTCTTCAAACCTTGATCGACCCATTCATTACCCTATCATCGCGAAATGGCCGATTTCAAACCGCTGGACACGATCAAACGCCTGGTTAAAACCCCGGTTGAGGAAGGCCCCAGGATGCTGGGCCGCTTCGAGCTGCGCCGCGTGCTGGGCCAGGGCGCCCAGTCCACCGTCTGGCTGGGCTTTGACCCGCGACTCGAACGTCAGGTAGCGATCAAGCTGTTGCGCTGCGCCCCGGGCGTGGACAACGCCGCGCTGCAGCAATGGCTGCAGGAGGCGCGCAGCGTCGCGCGCCTGACGCATCCGAACATCGTGCCGGTGTTCGAAGCCGAGGTGCACGAGCATCAACCGTATCTCGTATTCGAATACGTGGCTGGCCAGACCCTGGCGCAAAAGCTCAAACAAAGCGGCGCGCTGCCGCCCCAGGAGGCCGTCACGCTGATGCTCGGCGTACTCGGTGCCTTGCAGGCGGCGCACGCGGCGGGGGTGGTGCATCTGGACCTCAAACCCTCGAACATCCTGATCGACACCGAGGGCCGGGCCCGCGTCACCGATTTCGGCATCGCCGCCAGAATCGCGGTGGCCCAGCCCGACGCCGCAGCGCCGGCGCGCGGCACGCCTGGCTACATGGCACCCGAGGCGGCAGCTGGCGCCTCGCCCGCGCCGGTCATGGACATTTTTTCTGCCGGTCTGGTGCTGGCCGAGCTGCTGCGTGGCCGCCCGCTGGTGGACGAAACCGACCCGATGCGTGCCATCTACCGCATCGCCCACGAAGACCTGATTCTGCCCACCCGAGCGGTGGACGACGGCACACATGAGGTGATCGACGACCATTTGCGCAGCGTGGTGCAGCAGGCGATTCGCCGCATCCCAAGTCAACGCTTCGCCAACGTGGCGGCCATGCAGCAAGCGTTGCAAGCCTGGCTGCAGCGCGCTGACGGCGCAGCGCAAGAGTCCCCCCTGAGCGGCAACAGCAAGAGCACGCTCGAGTTCCTGCTGCGCCGCATGCGCCACAAGAGCGACTTCCCGGCACTGTCCGACTCGGTGGCGCGCATCCAGCGCCTGGCCAATTCGGACAACGAGAGCGTGGGCAGCCTGACCAACGAGATCCTCAAGGACATTGCGCTGACGAACAAGCTGCTGCGTCTGGTGAACACCGCGCATTTCAGCCACGCCGGCGGCGGCAGCATCAGCACCGTGTCGCGCGCCGTGGCGCTGGTGGGATTCAACGGCATCCGCAACATGGCACTCAGTCTGGTGCTGCTCGATCACATGCAGGACAAGGCGCACGCCAATTTCCTCAAGGAAGAGTTTCTGCGCTGCCTGATGGCGGGGTCGGTGGCTGCCGAGTTGTGCAGTTCGGAGCGCGACAGTGAAGACGCTTTCATCGGCGCGATGTTCCAGAATCTGGGGCGCCTGCTGACCGACTTCTATTTCCCTGAAGAGGCTGGTCAGATTCGCAAGCTCATGGCCAGCGCGGACGAGCAAACCGCGTCAACGCGCGTGCTGGGTCTAAGCTTCGAGGACCTGGGCGTCGGCGTGGCGCGGGCCTGGGGTTTGCCCGAGAGCCTGCAGCGCTGCATGCGCAAACCGGTGGCCAAGGCCGGCGCGCCGTTGACGCCTCAGCCACAGGACCGTGTGCGCTGGGTGGCCATGGCCGCCAATGAAGTGGCCGACAGCCTGTTGCAGCATGAACCGGAGCAGGCGACTCCAGCGATACGCGCCGTGTCCGAGCGTTACGCCCGCCCCCTGGGACTGCAATCCAGGGAGATCGAGAAAGCCACAGTCGCGGCCCGGCACAAGCTGGCGCAAATGGCACAGGCGATGCAGTTGCAGGTGCTGCCCGGGTCAGACGCGCAGCGGCTGTTGGTCGACCCCACGGCCCCGGCCCTTGCAACGGCTGAGCCCGAAACCGAGCAAGCACTGCGCGTCACCGTGCTGGAAGCTGCGCAGCAGGTACCGCCAGAGGAACTGGCGCAAACGCAGCACACCACCGATATCATGGTCGCCGGCATCCAGGACATTACGAATGCGATGGTGGAAGACTTCAAGCTCAACGAAGTGATCCGCATGATTCTGGAAACCATGCTGCGCGCCCTGCAGTGCCGGCGCATCGTGTTCTGCCTGCGCGACATCAAGACCGACAGCCTCACCGGGCGCTTCGGCTTGGGCGCGGGGGTGGAAGCGTTGATTCCGGCGTTTCGCATCCCGCTCAAGGGCCAGGGCGACCTGTTTTCCCTGGTCTGCGGCAAAGGTGCCGACACCCTCATCACCGACGCCAGCGACCCGCTGATCGCGGCACGCCTGCCCACCTGGTACCAGACGCAGGTGCACGCGCCGAGCTTTGTGCTTCTGCCCCTGCAACTCAAGGGCGCGAGCTTCGCGCTGATCTACGCCGACACCAATGCCGTGGGTGGCATCAGGCTGGATGAAAAGCAGTTGTCGCTGCTGCGCACCTTGCGCAACCAGGCCGTGATGGCGTTTCGCCAGGCGGGTTGAACCACCCGCTGTCCTGCCAGCCGCAACCGCACCGGGAAGAACCCGGCCCGGTGGGCGGCTCGCGCCTACAGCATCTGCGTCACGAGCTTGAAGTCGGCGTCTTCCGGAAATGACTTGACAGAGAAGCCCAGGCTCTTCATGAGCTTGAGCATGTTCGGGTTCTTCGCCAGCACCAGGCCGTCGATCTCGGTCAGACCTTTTTCGCGCGCCACTTCCATGATCGACAACATGAGGCGCGAGCCCAGACCCTGGCCCTTGAAATCGTCTCCCACCACCAGCGAGAACTCGCAACTGGTGCTGTCCGGATTCGTGATGTAGCGCGACACGCCGACGATGCGCTCGGTCTCGACCGGCTCGCCGTCATCTCCGGCGCTGCGTTCCTTGACCACCGCCACCAGCGCCATCTCGCGGTCATAGTCGATCAGCGTGAAGCGCGACAGCAGCGTGGCCGGAAGTTCCTGGATCGACGAGACAAAACGGAAATAGCGGCTCTCGGGCGACATGCGGCGCACCAGGTCCTGCAGCATCTGCGCGTCATCCGGGTGGATGGGACGCAAGGTGTATTCGCCACCGCCGCGCAAGGGCCAGAGCTGTTCGTAGTGCGCCGGGTAGGGCAGGATCGCCAGGTGGTTGTAGTGACGCGCCGTGGCCGGTGCGTTCTCGATCACGATGCGCGCGTCCACCGCCAGCGCGCCGGACTCGTCGACGATGATGGGGTTGATGTCCATCTCGCGCAGTTGCGGCAGTTCGCACACCATTTCCGACACGCGCAACAGCACCTGCTCCAGCGCGTCCACGTTGGCAGGCGAGGCGCCGCGCCAGTCGCCCAGCGTCTGGGCCACGCGCGAACGCTCGATCAGGCGGCGCGCCAGAAACTGGTTCAGGGGAGGCAACTCCATGGCGCGGTCGTCGATCAGCTCGATCATGGTGCCGCCGGCGCCGAAGGTGATGACCGGACCGAAGGGGTCGTCGGTGACCAGGCCCACGCAGACTTCGCGTCCGCGTTTTTGCCCCGACATCTTCTGCACTGTGACGCCGTTGATGCGCGCCTTGGGCAGCAAGGCCGTCACGTTGCGCACCATCTCGTTGTAGGTGTCGCGTACGCTCATGGCGTTCATCAGGTTCAGCGCCACGCCCTGCACGTCGGACTTGTGGCTGATATCGGGCGAGTCGATCTTCAGCGCCACCGGGAAGCCCAGTTGCGAAGCAATCATCATGGCTTCGTTCGGGGTGCGCGCCAGCAGCGTCTTGGTCACGGGAATGTGGAACGAGGCCAGCAGCGCCTTGGACTCCATCTCGGTGAGTACATTGCGCCGCTCGGCCAGCACGCTTTCGATCAGCAGCCTGGCACCCTGCACGTCGGGCTTGGACAGGCTCGACATGGGAGGGGGGGTCTGCTGCAGCAACTGCTGGTTCTGGTAGAAGGACGCGATGTTGCCAAAGGCCCCGACCGCCGCTTCGGGGGTGCGAAAGCTCGGGATCGATGCCGCCAGCAGGATATTGCGCGCGTCGCCCACGGTGGCGTCTCCCATCCAGCAGGTCAGCAGCGGCTTGCCCACCTTGGACTGCACGTCGGCCAGAGCCTGCGCAATGGCCGCACCATCGACCCCGACCTTGGGCGAAAAAATGGCCAGAATGCCGTCTATGCCCCGGTCCTGACCCGCGGCCTCGAGCGCCGCACGGTACTGGTCGGCGCCGGCGTCTTCCGACAAATCCATCAGGTCGACCAGCGAGGCCTGAGGGCCGAGCCTGCCGCGCAAGGCCGTCGCCAGTTCAGGCGCCAGGACCCCCAGTTGCAGCTTGATTTCGCTGATCCAGTCGGCCGCAAGCACACCGGGGCCACCACCGTTGGTGACGATGGCCAGACGCCGGCCCACCGGGCGGTAGCGCGAACTCAGGCACTTGGCGGCGGAGAACAGTGCCACAAAGGAGCGCACGCGCACCGCGCCGGCGCGACGCAGTGCCGCGTCAAACACGTCGTCGCTGCCCACAATGGAACCCGAATGCGTGAGTGCGGCGCGGTTGCCCTCGGCCTTGCGTCCGGCCTTGAGCACCACCACCGGCTTGACATTGGCGGCAGCACGCAGCGCGCTCATGAAGCGCCGCGCATGGGTGATGCCTTCCAGGTAAACCACGATGCTGCGAGTTTTCGCGTCGGAGGCGAGAAAGTCCAGCACCTGTGCCATGTCAACCGAAGTGTTTGGGCCCAGTGACACCACGGTCGAAAAACCCACGGCGTTCTTTTTCGCCCAGTCCAGGATGGAGGTGGTGAGTGCGCCCGACTGCGACACCAGCGCCAGCGAACCCGGGGTCGCCAGGTCGCCCGCCACGCTGGCATTGAGGTGCAGGTGCGGCCGTTGAAAGCCCAGGCAGTTCGGACCCAACAGGTGCATACCCTCGCGCCGGGCGATCTTGTGCAGTTCGGCCGCCTGAGTCGCATCCACGCCACTGGACAGCACCACCGCAGCGCGGCATTTGATGCGCCCGGCCAACTCCAGCGCCGCCGCCACGTCTTGCGAAGGCAGGGCAATCACGGCCAGATCGGCCGCAGTCTGCGCCAGATCGGCCAGCGTACCGGTCGTGTGAACGTCCAGGAAAGTGAGGCTGCCGGCGTAGCGCTGGGCCTTCAGGGCGCCCAGCAACACGCGGGCCTGGGGCGTTTGCGAGGCCGGGTCCTCCACGTTGCCGCAGAACACCACCATCGAACCGGGGGAAAACAGGGGCGTGAGAAAGTGCTTTTCCATGGAATTTCCATTCAGGGTTTACCCGATGTTAACCTTCCTGAACGCGCTGTTGCTGACCCTCATCAAAGGTCTTGTCTTTGGCGCCAGTTCCAGAACCCGTCCTGCCTACTTGATGTCGGGTTCAAAAAAGACATAGCGCGCCTGCGGCCAGCGCAGTTGCATGCGCGCCTCCACGGCGTTGATGGCGTCGACCATTTGCAAGGCGGTGTCGGTGTGCGCCATTCTGGCCTTCACGGCAATCATCAACTGCGTGCCCCAGGCCAGGGTGATGATGCGAAACACCTCGTCCACCTCGGGCTGGGACGCGACAAACTGCTCGATGTCGGCGCGCAATTCGGGTGCCGCGGACTCGCCCACGATCATCGCCTTGACCTCGACCAGCACGGCTGCCGCAACCCCCATCAGCATCACGCCCACGCACAGGCTGCCCAGTGCATCAAACAGCGGGTTGCCGGTCAGCCAGGCCGCCAGCACGGCGGCAAAGGCCAGGGTCAGACCGGCCAGCGCCGCAATGTCCTCGCCGGCGACGACCATCAATTCGCTCTCGCGCGTTTGTCGAAACCACTGCAGGAAGCTCAGACCCGGTGACAGCTTGGCAATCTCCTGCAAGGCGCCGCGCAGCGAAATCGCCTCCAGCACCATGGACAGGGCCAGCACCGCCAGCGCCACGCCGGCATTGGACATTGGCACCGGATGCAGCAGCCGGTGCACACCTTCGTACGCCGAGTAGGCGCCGCCGACAAAGAACAGCAGCAGGGCCACGACCATCGAATAAAAGTAGGCCACGCGCTCCGTGCCCATGGGGTGCTCGACCGACTCCCCCGCCTTGGCGCGCTTCATGCCGAGCAGCAGCAACAGCTGATTGGCGCAGTCGGCTGTCGAATGGATGGCTTCGGCGAACATGGCGCCGGAGCCGCTGTAGGCCGCAGCGGCATATTTGGCGATGGCGATGCCGCCATTGGCGCCCAGGGCGTACAGGATGGCCCGGGTCGAGCCTTCCGTACCCGTAGAACTCATACGTCGGCCAGCACCCGGATATGCGCTTCCACGCTGCGCGCCAGCGCGCTCAGCGAGTAGCCACCTTCCAGGCAGGACACGATGCGACCCTTGGAGTGGCGCTTGGCCACGTCCTTGATGCGCTGCGTCATCCACACATAGTCCTGCTCGACCAGTCCCAGCTGGCCCATGTCGTCTTCGCGGTGCGCGTCAAAACCGGCGCTGATGAAAATCATCTCCGGGCGGTGCGCTTCAAGGCGCGGGAACCAGCTGGCCTCGATCATCTCGCGAATATCCATGCCGCGGGTATAGGCCGGCACCGGCAGGTTCATCAGATTGGCGGCGCTGGAGTGGTTCCACTCCGGGTAGTAAGGGTGCTGGTAGAAGCTCACCATCAGGATGCGATCGTCGCCGGCGACGATGTCTTCCGTGCCGTTGCCGTGGTGCACGTCGAAGTCGACGATGGCCACGCGCTGCAGGCCGTGACGCTCCAGCGCGTATTTGGCGGCGATGGCCACGTTGTTGAAAAAGCAAAAGCCCATGGCCTTGTCGCGGCAGGCGTGGTGGCCCGGCGGGCGCACCGAACAGAAGGCGTTTTCCAGATCGCCGGCAATCACCGCGTCGGTCGCGGCCAGCGCCGCACCGGCGGCGCGCAGCGCGGCCTTCCAGGTGTGCACGTTCATGGAGGTATCGGGGTCGACCTGCGCGTGGGTCGGGCCGCCGGCCTGGATTTCCTCGGCCAGCTGGTCGCTCAAACCGCGCAGGGCCGCCACGTGCATGCGGCCATGGGCCAGCTCGATGTCCACCAGCGGCGCCGGCGGCGCCTCGAGGCGCTCCAGGGCGTGGTCCAGGCCCGTGATCAGCAGCCGGTCTTCGATCGCATCCAGTCGCTCCGGGCACTCGGGATGGCCCGCGCCCATTTCATGTTTCCTGCAATCGCTGTGGGTGTAGTAGCCGGTCTTGCTCACGGTCGTCATCCTCGGAAGAAATTATCGGGTAAGGTGTCTGCCATGCAAGCACACAGCAAACTGAAATCGCTTATTGATCAGCTTAACACGGTCATCTTTGGCAAGACTGACCAGGTGAAGGATGGCGTGGCCTGCCTGCTCGCCGGCGGACACCTGCTGATCGAGGATGTGCCGGGGGTGGGCAAGACCACGCTGGCCCACGCCCTGGCCAAAACCATGGGCCTGCAGTTCTCGCGCGTGCAGTTCACCGCCGACCTCATGCCCAGCGACCTGAGCGGTGTATCGGTCTACGAGCGCGCGCGCGAGGCCTTCGTGTTCCACCCGGGGCCGCTGTTTGCCCAGGTCCTGCTGGCCGACGAGATCAACCGCGCCAGCCCGAAGACGCAAAGCGCGCTGCTCGAGGCCATGGAGGAAAAGCAGGTCACGATCGACGGCGAAACCCGTCCCCTGCCCACGCCCTTTTTCGTCATCGCCACGCAAAACCCGCACGACCAGGTCGGCACCTACGCCCTGCCCGAGTCTCAGCTGGACCGTTTTCACATGCGCATCTCGCTCGGTTACCCGGACCGCGCAGCCGAACGCGAACTGCTGCTCGGTCGCGACCGGCGCGTTCTGCTCGACGCCCTGCCGGCCCTGCTGACGCCGGAGGAACTGCTGCAGTTGCAGCAACAGGTACAACAGATCCACGTCGCGCCGTCGCTGCTGGACTATGTGCAGGACCTGGTGGGCGCCACCCGCTCGGGTCGCTGGTTCCAGCAGGGACTGAGCCCGCGCGCCGGCATCGCCGTGCTGCGCGCGGCCAAGGCGCAGGCCCTGCTGTGCGGGCGCGACTATTGCGCGCCCGATGACGTGCAGGCCATCTTGCCGCAGACCGTGGCGCACCGCCTCATCCCCGTGGGCGACGCAGGACGCGGCGCCGTCGAGCAGGTCCGCGCCATGATGGAAGCCGTCGCCTTGACCTGAAGGCCTGAAGGGCACACCCAGATTCATCCCTTCGCATGCGCCAAGTCCTGAACCCCCTGCGCACGCGCTTTCGGCGCTGGTTCGAGGCGCGGCTGCCGCTGTCCGACAGCGTGACGCTGAGCCAGCGCACGGTCTACATCCTGCCCACCCGCGCCGGCTGGATGCTGGGCCTGACACTGCTGGTGCTGCTGGCCGCATCCATCAACTACCAACTCAACCTGGGCTACCTGCTGACCTTCCTGCTCGGTGGCGCGGCCGTCGTGGGCATGCACCTGTGTCATGGCACGCTGCGCGGCCTGAACCTGCACCTGCTGCCACCGCAGGCACGGTTTGCGCAGAGCCCTGCGCTGCTCGACGTGGTGCTCACCAGCGCGCGGCGCAGTGTGCGCCACGGCATCGGCGTCAGCGTGCTCGACCTGCAGGCGTGGGTCTGGGCCGATGTGCCGGCACAGGGCAGCGCCACGGTACAGGTCGCCTGGCAGCCCTTGCAGCGCGGCCTGCACCGCGTGCCCACGTTGACGGCGGAAACGCGCTTTCCCATGGGCAGCTTTCGCGTCTGGACGGTGTGGCGCCCGGCCGCGCAGGTGTTGGTCTATCCGGCACCTGAATTGCCCCCCCCGCCCCTGCCGCCGGCGCTGGCACACGACGACGGCGCGCGCCGCGCCAGCACGCGCGATGGTGGCGATTTTGACGGTGTGCGCCCCTACCGCCGCGGCGACCCGCTCAAGCAGATCGTCTGGAAGAAGGTCGCCAAAACCGATCAGCTGGTGAGCCGCGAACGTGAACAGCAACAGGGACAGGAACTGTGGCTGGACCTGGCACACACCAGGTTGATCGGCGCCGCGCCAGCGCTGCTGGAGCGTCGACTGTCGCGCCTGTGCGCCTGGGTGCTGCTGGCCGACCGTTTCGGTCTGGACTACGGCCTGCGCCTGCCGGGCAAGGAAATCTCCCCGGGCAGCGGGGAGGCGCACAAGCGGCAATGTCTGGAGGCACTGGCGCTATGTTGATAGCTGGCAAGTCGGCTGGCGCGCCGACAGACGCAACCGTTGGTTTTCCGAGCCAGACGGCGGTCCAGAGTCGGCTGATAGAAAAGCGTAGTTTTTCGAAAATGGATCTCTCTTGTTGCCTGCCGGGTCTCGCCCCGGCGGGCGACCATCTTTTCTTTGCGTCGCCAAAGAAAAGATGGGAAAAGAAAGGCGAGCCGGATTCGTCGGCCCTTCGGGCACACTGCGTTGCTCGGCGCAGCCGGGGTCTGGCTAAACTCGCTTCGCTCGGACAACGCCAGCCCTTATCCGGCTGCACCTGCGCTACTCGTCTCCTCATAACGGCGGAAGTCCGAACAGCCAAAGCCCCAACAGCCGGAATCAACCACGGACGCGCCATGGCGCGTCCGTGGTTCGGCTTGGGGAATTTGTCTTTCGGCTGTCTGGATTTCGGCGGTTTGGATCCCCTCGCCGTTCTGGCAGAGCTGAGCAGCGCAGCAGCGGGCGGATCAGGGCGGGCGTTGTCCGAGCGAAGCGAGTTTAGCCCGACCCCGACCGATGCGAGCAGCGCAAGGAACCGCGCAGCGGCTCTGACTGCGGCTCGCCTTTCTTTGGCTTACTTTTCTTTGGCGAAGCAAAGAAAAGTGAGTCGCCCGCCGGGGCGAGACCCGGCAAGCAACAAACTCAATTCAATTTCAAAAAAACCCGTTTCATCCAGAAGGCCCCGCGCGGCCCGGCGCACCGCCCATCTGCGCCGTCGGGCGCCTAACCCGACATGAACAAGCTCTCCTCCCTGCCCCGCGACGCACGCGACACGCTGTTCCTGCTGGCGGTGATCGCCATGGTGCTGGCGCCCCAGATCGCCTACCTGCCGTGGTGGTGCAGCGCCCTCGCCGCGGGCGTGCTGGCCTGGCGCGCCGCGCTGGCCTGGCACAGCCGCCCGCTACCGGGCAAGGCCTGGCTGCTGGCCTTGATGGCGCTCACCGTGGGCGCCACCTGGTTCACGCACCGCACCCTGCTCGGGCGCGAAGCCGGCGTGACGCTGGTCGTCGTGCTGCTCACGCTCAAGACCCTGGAGCTGCGCGCGCGGCGCGATGCCTACGTGGTGTTCTTCCTGGGCTTTTTCACCATGCTCACCAGCTTCTTCAACTCCCAGTCGCTGCCCATGGCCGCGGCCATCCTGCTCGGGCTGATGGGGCTGCTCACGGCGCTGGTCAACGCCCACATGCCGGTGGGCAAGCCGCCGCTGGCGCTGGCGGCAAAAACCGCGCTGTACATGATGGCGCTGGGCGCGCCGGTGATGCTGGTGCTGTTCCTGCTGTTTCCGCGCCTGGCGCCCCTGTGGGGCATACCCAACGATGCGATGACCGGGCGCAGCGGCCTGTCGGCGCAGATGCAGGTCGGCGCCATCGGATCGCTGGCACTGGACGAGAGCATTGCCATGCGCGTGCGCTTCAACGGCGCTGTGCCGCCACAAGGGCAGCTCTATTTCCGCGGACCCGTGCTGTCGGTGTTCGACGGCCGCACCTGGCAGTCCGCCCAGTCCCGTTATCCGGCGCGGCTGATCCCCGGCGCCGATCTGCAGGTGCAGGGCGAGCCTGTGGCTTACGAGGTCACGCTGCAACCCACGCTGCGACCCTGGCTGCTGCTGCTCGACGCTGCGCCTCAGCCGCCGGTCGTTCCGGGTCACGAAGTGCGCATGGACGCCGATCTGCTATGGCACACGTTGGCGCCCATCACCGATCTGCTGCGTTATCAGGCCAGGAGTTACACCGAGTTTCGCCATGGCCCGCTGCGCCCCGTGGCTGCCTTGCAAGTCGACCTGGACCTGCCCCTCGGCTTCAACCCGCGCACCCTGGCTCTGGCCGCGCAACTGCGTCAGGATCCCACGCTGGCGCAGGCAGACAACGCGGTGCTGGTGCAGGCCGTGCTGCAGCGCCTGCGCAGCGGCGGCTACCGGTACACGCTGGACCCGGGCGTGAGCGGACGCAACAGCGCCGACGAATTCTGGTTCGACAAAAAAGAGGGCTTTTGCGAGCACATCGCCTCGGCCTTTGTGATCCTGATGCGTGCCCTGGGCGTGCCGGCGCGCATCGTCACCGGTTACCAGGGTGGCGAGCTCAATCCGGTGGACGGCTATTGGGTGCTGCGCCAAAGCGACGCCCACGCCTGGGTCGAAGTCTGGCAGGACGGGCGCGGCTGGGTGCGCGTGGATCCGACCGCCGCCGTGGCGCCGGGTCGCATTGGGAGCTTGCAGCGTCTGCAAGCTCCCAGCGGCCTGATGGCCAGCGCCTTCAACAGCGTGTTCGGCAACGTCAGTCCGGACGCACTGGCCCGCACCCGCGCCGCCTGGGAGGCGCTGAACAACAGCTGGAACCAGTGGGTGCTGAACTACACCCAGAGCAGCCAACTCAAATTGCTGCAAAACATCGGCTTTGCCGCGCCGCGCTGGGAAGACCTGGTGCTGGTACTGGCCGCACTGTTGGTGACCGCGGCCCTGATCGGCGCCGCCTGGACGCTGTGGGAAAGACGCCAAAGCGACCCCTGGCTGCGTCTGCTGCAACGGGTGCGCCAACGCGCACTGCGCTGCGGCATTGAGCTTGGCGGCGCCACTGCGCCGCGGCAAATTGCCGTCCTGCTGCAACAGCGCTTTGGCACCGGTCCCACCGAGGCGGTGCGCGCCTGGCTGTTGCGTCTGGAAGCCCAGCGCTACGCGGCAAAAGACGACAATACGGGGCGGCGCGAATTGGCGCGACTGCAACGTGATTTTCGACGCCTTCCCTGGCCTGCTCCATGACCCTTTTTCCCCGACTCACTGCCGTCATCCTGTGTCTGCTTGCGCTCAGCCTGGGCAGCGCGGCCAGCGCCAAAGTGCTGAAGAAAAAGGCCACGCCGCGCCACGCCGAGAGCATCGGTGCGGCCTACGCGAAGCGCGCCGACGTGATGGCGCAAATGGACGCCATGGCGCGGCGCCTGGACCTCGATGCGCGTTGGCTGCGCCACACGTTGGGACAGGCGCATTACCTGCCGTCGGTGGCCAAGCTGATCACGCCGCCGGCGCGCGGCACAGCCAAAAACTGGCGCGCCTACCGCGAGCGTTTCATCGAGCCGCGGCGCATCCAGGCCGGCGTGACTTTCTGGCAGGCCAACGAGCAAACCCTGAAGCGCGCCGAAAAGACCTATGGCGTGCCGGCGGAAATCATCGTCGCCATCATCGGTGTGGAAAGTTTCTATGGCGCGCAGACCGGCAACTACCGCGTGCTCGATGCCCTCGCCACGCTGGCCTTTGACTTCCCCAGGGCGCATCCGCGCGCCCAAGAGCGCAGCATCTTTTTCAAGGGCGAACTCGAGCAGTTTTTGCAACTGCAGCAGCGCGCCGGCAGCGATCCGCTGGGGGTCAAGGGCAGCTTCGCCGGCGCCATGGGACTGCCACAGTTCATGCCTTCGAGCTGGGCCAAATACGCCGTGGACTTTGACGGCGACGGCCGCATCGACCTGTTCAACAGCCCGGCCGACGTGATCGGCTCGGTGGCCAATTACTTCAAGATCTTCCACTGGCAAAGCGGCATGGCCACGCACTACCCGGTGCAGTTTGACGCCGCCACGCTGGAACTCGACGCACTGCTCGCGCCCGACATCCTGCCCACTTTCAGCGTGGCAAGCTTTCAGGCCAGGGGAGCCCGGCTCGACGGCGTGGCGCTGGGCCACGTGGGCCCGCTGGCGTTGATCGAACTGCAAAACGGCGACCCGTCCGTGGATGGCAACGAGCCCAGCTTTGTCGCCGGCACGGAGAATTTTTACGCCATCACGCGCTACAACTGGAGCAGCTACTACGCCATGGCGGTGATCGAACTGGGCCGGGCCGTGGCGCTGGCGCGAGCGCCCTGAACTTATAGGACGGCCGCGCTGTCGAACGCCGGCAGCAGGGCGTCACCCCAATGGGCGATTTCGCCCTCGTCCACCTGAAGGTGGGCCAGACAGGCCGCGCCGTACTGGCGCCACTCCTTGACATCATCCAGACCCTCGAAGCGTTGCACCAGGTAGTCGGCCACCAGCCCGGCTGCCACCAGGGTGCGCACCTCGGCCGGAATGGCCGTGACATTGAGCACCGTGAAATCGTGGTGCAGACGAATCGCATGCGCCAGCGGCGGCGGCAAATGCCAGGTCTTGGCAACGATGGCCCCCACCACGGCGTGGTCGGTGCGGTGTGCCAGATTCTCGGTTTCGGTGAAGCTGTGGTCCTGGCGCGCCATGGCTTCGGCCAGGGTGCCGGCATAGCCGCGCACGCCCTGCAACATGATGGGCAGGCCGACGTGGCAGAACAGTCCGAAGGTGTGCGCCAGGTCGGCGTCCACCGAATACAGCTGGCGCGCGATGTGGGCCATGGCCAGGGCGCGACGCGTGCTCGATTCCCAAAAATGCTCCAGCAGCGGCGACTGTATGCGGATGCTGTGGCGCGTGAGGAACCCGGTCAGCAGGTTCACCGCCGGGCGCACGCCCAGCATGGCAATGGCCTGTTGCACCGTCTTGGCCTTGCTGGAGCGCGTGTACAGCGGGCTGTTGACGCAGCGCAGCAGGGCCGCTGCCATGGCCACGTCGGAGCCGGCGATGCGCGCGATTTCAGCCGGTTCCGGGTCGGCCTGGTTCACCTGTCGCCGCAGTTCGGTGAGCAGCTCGGGGCAAGGGGGAATGGTGATGTCGCGCACCGCGCCCTCACGTCGGGCGATGTCCAGTTCACGGTCGATATCGGCGATTCGCATGCAGCATCCTTGAGATCACCCGCGACTATATGCGCCTGAACCGCTTGCGCTACCATCAGAGCACTATTTTTACCTATTGCCCATGACCTACTGCGTCGCCATCAAACTCAACGCCGGACTGGTTTTCCTGTCCGACTCCCGCACCAACGCCGGTCTGGACCAGATCAGCACCTTTCGCAAGATGATCGTGTACGAGAAGCCCCAGGACCGCTTCATGGTGCTGCTGTCCGCCGGCAACCTCAGCGTCTCCCAGTCGGTACGCGAGATCCTGCAGGTCGAACAGCTCAAGGAGCACCCGGACTCGGAACCCATCACCATCTGGAACGCCAAGAGCATGTTCGACGCCACGCGCGTGCTGGGTTCGGCGATTCGCCATGTGTACGAGCGCGACGGCGTGGCACTCAAGGCCGCCGGCGTGGAATTCAATGTGTCGTTGATCTTCGGCGGCCAGATCAATGGCGAAGGCATGCGCTTGTTCCAGGTCTACTCGGCCGGCAACTTCATTGAAGCCACCCCCGAGACGCCGTATTTTCAGGTCGGTGAATCCAAGTACGGCAAGCCCGTGCTGGACCGCGTGATCCATCCCGATACGCCACTGGACGAGGCCGCCAAATGCGCGCTGGTGTCCATGGACTCGACCCTCAAGTCCAACCTGTCGGTCGGTCTGCCGCTGGACCTGGTGGTGTACGAGGCCGACAGCTTCCAGACCGACAAGATCGTCTGCGTGGACGAAAACAACCCCTACTTCCGCATGCTGCACGTCACCTGGGGCGAGAAGCTGCGCGAGGTGTTCGACAGCATCGAAGACCCGGTCTGGGACGGCGCGCACACCGACGTGCCGCTCAAGGGCGGCTCCAGTCGCAACAAGCCGCTGAAGAAGATCACCACGCCGCAGGAAAAGCTGATCTGATTCCTTGGGGCAGTGGGGTTGCGGCAAGGGCATCCAGGGACTCGCGACCAAGGTGACAGCACGCTGGCTGGTGCTGCACGCACAATGAGCACTCTGCACAGCAAATCATCATTCATGCTCATCGTCTTCTCCCATGCCAACAGCTTCCCCGCCAGCACCTACAACGTGCTGTTTCGCAGCCTGCGCGCTCGCGGCTACACGGTGCGCGCGCTGGAGAAGCTGGGACACGATCCGCTGTTCCCGGTGACCAGCAACTGGCCTCATCTGGTGGAGCAACTGGCGCAATTCACCCAGGCGGCGGTGGACGAACACGGCACGCCGGCCTACCTGGTGGGGCATTCGCTGGGCGGCTACCTCAGCCTGATGACGGCCTGCCGCCATCCGGAACTGGTGCGCGGCCTGGTGCTGCTGGACTCGCCCGTGCTGGGCGGCTGGCGCGCGAACGCATTGGCGCTGGCCAAGTACACGGGCTTGGCCGGTTCCTTTTCGCCGGGTGCCGTGAGCCTGAAACGCCGCAACCGCTGGGCCAGCGCGGAGCAGGCGCTGGCGCACTTCCAGAGCAAGAAAGCCTTTGCCCGATGGGATCCGCAGGTGCTGCGCGACTACATTGCCCATGGCACGCACGACGCGGGCGGGCAGCGTGCCTTGAGTTTCGACCGCGCCGTGGAAACCGCCATCTACAACAACCTGCCACACAACCTGGACCGACTGCAACGCACCCATCCCCTGAAGTGCCCGGCGGCGTATATCGGCGGGGCCGAATCGGCCGAGATGAAACAGGTCGGCATGGCGCGCACCCACCAACTGACCCAGGGACGCGTCAGCCTCATGCCAGGCAGCCATTTGTTTCCCATGGAAGCACCACTGGCCACTGCAGCAGCGATTGACGCAGCGATCCGACAACTGCCAAGCCCGCGCTGACAAGCGCTCTTTCAATTGCGCTGAACGTCTCCAGATGGGGTGTATCAGCAGGTCGGCGGCGGATTCGTCCCGCGCCACGTTCGCAACAGGGAAGCACATGAAGTTCAAGGACTACTACGAGGTGATGGGCCTGACGCGCGATGCCACGCCCGAGCAGATCAAGCGCGCCTACCGCGTGCTGGCGCGCAAACACCATCCCGACGTGAGCAAGAACGCGGACGCGGAAGTGAGGTTCAAGGAGCTCGGCGAAGCCTACGAGGTGCTCAAGGACCCGGAGAAGCGCGCCGCCTACGACCAAGTCGGCGCCAAATACCGCCCGGGCCAGGACTTCCAACCACCACCCGACTGGGGCCAACATGGCGGATCGCCCGACGGTGGATTGAGCGAAGACGACGTGTCGCACTTCAGTGACTTCTTCGAATCGCTGTTCGGCCGCGAGCATGGTGCAACGCGCCGTCCCGGCGGTCGTGCTCAGGCCTTTCATGCCCACGGCAATGACCAGCACGCCAAGATCGAGATCGACCTGGAAGACGCTTACCAGGGCGCGCAACGCAGCCTCAAACTGCGCATGCCGCAGCCCGACGCCCAGGGCCAGCCCGTGGAACACACCGTCACCTTCGACATCCCCAAGGGTGTGCGCGCCGGACAGCAGATCCGACTGGCCGGTCAGGGCGGCCCCGGCATTGGCGAAGGCCAGGCCGGTGACCTGTACCTGGAAGTGGAATTTCGCCCCCATGCGCATTACCGCGTGGACCGGCACGATGTCTACCTTGACCTGCCGGTGACGCCCTGGGAAGCCGCACTCGGAGCTGAGATCGAAGTGCCCACCCCCACCGGTGCCGTGCACCTGACCATTCCCCCGGCTTCCCGGGCCGGGCGCAAGCTGCGTCTCAAGGGGCGCGGGCTGCCGGCAAAAACGCCGGGCGACTTTTATTTTGTGCTGCAGATCGTCCTGCCCGATGCGGCCTCTGAGGCCGAGCAGGAGGCGTATCGCCAAATGGGCGCGCAGTTCCCCGCCTTCAACCCCCGTGCCAACCTGGGAGTGTCCAAATGACCCGCCAACTCATGCTGTCGCAAGTCAACGTACACCTGCTGGACGAGGGCAGCACGCTCACATTGGAGCAACTCTGCCGCGCCTGCGCCGCCGACGCAGCGCTCATCGCAGAGCTGGTGGAAGAAGGCATCCTCACCCCGCAGGGCCAGGCCTTGGAGGCCTGGACCTTCAGCGGCACGAACCTCAAGCACGCCAGCATCGCGCTGCGCCTGCAACGCGACTTGGGCGTGAACTGGCCGGGCGTGGCCCTGGCGCTGCAACTGATGGATGAATTGGAAGAACTGCGCGCGGCGCTGCACCGAGGGGCGAACGCCCCCTAAGGTTGTAAAGGGCATTCCAACAGTTGCTGCGCGCTGTCGCGTACACGGATAAATGCTGCGCTGTCGTAGCTGATTTGCAGCGGTAGCGCGAACGGTGGCGCGGGCTGATCCTGCGGCCATTGCGCCCAGTTGATGTGCCCCTCGTGCACCCTGCCGCGCAACAGGGGTGCTGCAGAACGAAGTTCCACCTCATCCCTGCCATGGCGGTAATACAGGCTGTAGGCACCCATTGGCGCCGGACAGCGGAATTGCCGCAAGGCGTTCGGTTGCGGCATGAAACCGCCGTTGCGCCAGGCCCTTTGGGCGATGGAGCCGATCACGCCCAATACGAGCAGTGCAAAGGCAGAAAGAGCCAGGATGACAAGGGGTTTGCGCACGCTCATGGTGGAGTCCTGAAAAATGGCTCGGCGAAGCGCCGAGCGAAGCCGCGATTGTCGGCTCTTTGCCGAGTCGCGCCATGCGCGTGCGACAAAGTCCGCACTGTTGCCGACCCGCGAACCGATCGTGCGCTAGCGAACATGAACGCCCCTTCACCGTCAGGCTAACGATCACTGAATGCGAACGTGTCTCAACAGACAGACAAGTCTAAAGATAATTGCCAAAACTGGCCCGATTTACTTGACGCAGGTCAAAGGTAGATGGTTTGAAACGCCATTAGCGCTGATGTTTGCATTAAGCTGACAACATCAAGCTGACCACCTCAAACTCGTGCCCAAGCGCCACACCTCCCGTCGGGAGAACCTGCTGTGAACAGCCGGTTTCGCCCCTCCCCCACCCTGTTGTACCCGGCCGCGTTGGGTATGGCCGCGGCCTTGGCCGTTCTGCTGGTCGGCGGCCTGACCTGGGTCTCTGCCGCCCTTGCCCTGCTGTTGTTGCTCGCAGGGCTGGCCCTGGGGCTGTGGCAAAGCGCGCAGGCACGGGCGCAGCAGCAAACTGTGCTGGCCTTCCTGGCTGCACAACAGCAATTCGGCGAACAGGTGGCCCCGGTCTGGTGCGGCCACATCGAAGCTTCGCGTGAGCAGATGGACAGCGCCATTTCCGCCTTGTCGGAGCGTTTCGGCGGCATCGTCGACAAGCTCGACGAGGCGGTGCACACCGCCAGCCTGGAAACTGACACGCTCGAAAGCAGCGACAAGGGACTGGTCGCGGTCTTCAACCGCAGCGAACAAGAACTTGGCGCCATCATCGCCGCGCAAAAATCGGGCATGAGCGGCATGCTGGCGATGCTGGAAAAAGTGCATGGCTTGGAGCGCTTCGTCGCCGAGTTGCAGGACATGGCCGGCGACGTGGCCAAGATCGCGCAGCAGAGCAACCTGCTGGCGCTCAATGCCGCCATCGAGGCCGCACGGTCCGGTGAACAGGGGCGCGGCTTTGCCGTCGTGGCCAAGGAATTCCGCATGTTGTCGGCGCAGTCGGGCGAGACCGGACGGCGCATTGCCGAGAAGGTTGCGCTGATCAGCGCGGCCATCGTCGACACCTGCCACGTGGTGGAGGAATCGGTGAAACAACGCGAGGGCCGGGTCGCCGTCGCAGAGGCTTCCATTGGCACCGTGCTGGGCGAGTTCAGGGACATCACGAACGCACTGCAAAATTCCAGCAGCCTGCTCAAGGATGAGAGCCTGGGCATCAAGGACGAGATCGGCCAGGCGCTGGTGCAGCTGCAGTTTCAGGACCGGGTGAGCCAGATCATGAACCACGTCAAGACCAATATCGCGAGCTTTCCGGACTTTCTGGCGCAGCA
>CAIKVZ010000291.1 GCA_903830985.1 uncultured beta proteobacterium | reverse complement strand
GAATGCCGCTAAAAACATCCTGTCAAAGTTCGTTTCCGGTTCTGGACATAGAACCCCTGAAGAGGGAATCCTTGCCCTTTAGGGCGGAGAGGATGTCAAGAATTGCCTTGCAGAATTTCGGCTTCGCTCAACCAACCCGATGCGCGCGCCAAAGGTGCCAGACGTACCTGGCTTTGGCGAAGTGTTTCGCGCAGGCAGTAGCCGCGCAAGGCGTCACGCACGATTTCGCTGCGGGATTTGCCCGTGGCAGCGCAAAGACTTTCCAGACTTTGCGTTTCCCGGTCGGTCATTCGGACGGTGAGTAGGGTTGACATATCGGCTCTCAGCCTGAACGACATCGTAGTACAGGTTGTTCCAACGCGCCGGCTGTCAGGCCGACGCCTAGACGCCCAATTCAGGGACAGTTCGACGCTGGCGCTCAGTGGCCCCGTCCCGCTCAAGGTCCCCAAGAGATTCACGCACCAACCCGCGGCACCGGCATCGGAAACGCCGGCATCAACTCGCCCGTATTCCACACCCAGGCTTTTTCGCCGGCGGCTTTCAGTGCGTGCAACTTGGCAGCTTGGTCCTTGGGCGCCATGAAGGCACTGAGCACATGCAAGGGAACGGGTTCGACGCCGACATCCAGCAACAAGGCGTTGGCAAAGCCGGCGGCGCTCCGGGCGTCGTAGCGCAGGGGTTTAACGAAGCGTCGCTGCTGCTGCACCAGCGCCTGCACCAGCGGCAGTTCGAAAACGCCCTCAACCGGAATCCATTGCTCACTGGTCAGCATCAGGCTGGCCGTATCGATTTCGTAGCTGTGCTCACACCGCGCCCGGATCAGCGCCGCCAGCATCAGGCGCGGCGTGCTGCCCACGTCCGCGTGCATCGCCTCCCACAGCGGAGAAAACACCCGTTGCAGCCGGTCCCAGGTCTTGACCGTCAATAACAGGGGCGCATCCGGCATGTGCTTGATCCACAATCGGCAACCCAGCGGCGACACATCGCAGGCTTTGAATTCACCGATGACGATGACCAGCGGGCTGTGTCCCTCCTGCGGCGCCAGCACCGCCAGCTTCTCGCGCCGTCGCCGCGCCGCATCGGCCTTGTGCTCTTCGCTGAACGGTTCCGACACATAGAGTCTGTCGGCCAATGGCAGGCCCTTGACCCAGACATTCAGCGCAGCTTCCAACAAGTACTTGTGCAGCACGCCCTGGTTGCGCTTGCCCAGCATGGCGGGGCTCCAGCGATTGAAGCCCGCACGCTCGAACAGCCAATGCAGCAGCGCGTGCAAGCTCATTCGGTGGTGCGGTTCACTGACCTCGGCCGGGACTTCGGGCTCACCCCTTGGGACGGCATGCGCGCCGGAGCGCCACAAGGGAAAGTCGACGCGCAACTCCAGGTTGCCAGGCGCAGCTTCAATGACCGCATCACCCAGCAATTCACCCAGGCCGGACTGACCGGGTTCGGCCTCGAACGAGGGACAAGTGGGGTGATGCCGAGGGCCGGTATCCGGCATGCGCTTGACCACGAACTGGCTGTGGTGCGCGACGTACATTTCCACGCCCCCTGGCACGCACAGGCAGCGGGGTCGATCCGGGGTGTCGTGCATTTGGGCAAGTGCCGCTTGCAGGGCAGGATCGTCGGCAGGGAATGCGTGACCCCTGATGGAAAATTGCTGAATGTCCATGACCGCAATGACTGCCATACTTCCGGTCCGGCAAGGCATCGGCGGTCCAACTACACCAGTTCTTGCACCAGAGAAGCGATGCTCGGCCGCCTCCTGAGGAGCAGTTCCCGCACCGCGCTGCGCTCGCTGATGCCCAGCAGAAGCCCGACCTGGTCCTCATCCGCGCCCCGCTCGTAAAGCCGAGAAACAACCGTGCGCCGTGCCGAGAGCGCCGATACGCCCTGAATTTCGGCGTACCGAAAGAGCTTGCGGAAGGTCTCCAAAATCGGTCGGCACAAGAAGCGCCTTTGACCCTCTTTTCCGCATGAAATGATCTGAAAGCCAATGCCGGTGCGGGAGAGGAACAACCGGCTATCAGGATCCAGCCCACGGTAGGAGCTCGACGCGTGCACGCCCAGCTTATTCGTTACCCGCTCCTGCAGGTACGAATCCAGCGCGTCATTCAAGCGGCTGCTGCTGAAGTGCAAGGGTCTGGCCTTGCCGCAGATGGTCACCTCGGCGCGCAGTTGGGACTCTGTGCGGATGCGTCCTTGCGCATCCAGGTAATCCCGCACCTGCAGGCGCGCCAATTCCAGCGGCCTCGCGCCCGTGGCAAACAGTGTGTAGAACAGGGCAACGTCATGGAGGGGCTGCAGGCTGCGGCCCTTGATGCGCAGCGCACCCTGCTTGACTTCCTCGCTGGACAAGATGCGGGCTTCAAGCGGAGCCACCGGAGATTGCGGATCAAAGTCGTCCAGCGCGCTCAGAATGGCAGTCTGGTGCTGACGCAGTCGGCTGACAATGGCCGTGCCCTCCGCACCGAGCCCCTGGATACCCACCGACTGGCTCAAGCGCAGCGCAGCTGACTTGACGCGGCGCTCTACGGCGGTGCGGGTCTTGTAAAACCTCGAGGCAACGTCTTCGTAGGTCGCACCTGCAATCACGTCCCTGAGCATGGCCACCGACTGCACGGCCGAGTCCCCGGCGTTGGTGCATTTGGATGTGTGCCGCGAAGTTGGGTTGCGGTTTTTCGTGATCATCATGTCCTCCTTGAGGGACTCCATGCTCGAACCTTCGGCGCTGGATCACCACCGCAAATTGCAAGGAAATGGGGGGGATTTCGGTGTCAGCAGTGGACCAGCAGCAGCGATTTGCAAGTAACGAAGAATGACTGCAGGCGTTTCATGATTTCCCGGCCACTGTCAGCACCCAAT
>CAIKVZ010000290.1 GCA_903830985.1 uncultured beta proteobacterium | reverse complement strand
GCCTTCCAGTTCACGTACATTCGAGCGGATATGCTTGGCCACGAAGAACGCCACCGACTCGTCGATCGGCATGCGGTCCATCATGGCCTTGCGCAGCAGGATGGCCACCCGCATTTCCAGCTCCGGTGGTTCGATGGCCACTGTGAGTCCCCATCCGAAGCGTGAAATCAGACGGTCCTCCATCCCCTGGATTTCCTTCGGAAAGCTGTCACAGGTAATGATGATCTGCTTGCCGGTTTCGACCAAGGCGTTGAAAGCGAAAAAAAACTCTTCCTGCGTACGGGTTTTGCCACCAAAAAACTGGATGTCGTCAATCAGCAGCAGATCGAGCGAATGGTAGTAACGTTTGAAGCTGTCGAAGGATTTGTGCTGGTAGGCGCGCACCACGTCATTCACATATTGTTCCGCATGCACGTAGCGCACTCGCGCGTTTTCCACTTCCTGCAGCAGATGGTTGCCGATGGCATGAATCAGGTGCGTTTTGCCCAGCCCTACGCCGCCATAGACGAACAGCGGGTTGTAAGCCTTGCCAGGATGACCTGCCACCTGCAGTGCGGCGGCGCGGGCTAGCTGGTTGGCACGACCGCCAACAAAGTTGTCAAAAGTGAACAGGGGATTGAGACGGTTGCCCCGGTCCTGAGGGCGATGGCTGGGCAGATCGTCAACGGGACGGCGCACCTGGCCCTGATTTGCAACGGAAGTGCGCCGGGGCGTGTCCTGATCTGAACTGGCGGCATTGATGCCTTGCGAGGCTTGCTGTCCATCCGCGCTTCTGCGGCTTCCATAGGCCTGGCGCAATTCACCATTGCCATGGCTTTGCCCGGCGCGCTCTGCACTATCCGCCGCGCCGGTTTTTTTGCTGATGGTATCGGCGTCTTGTCCTGCGGGGGCCACGTGTGCAGCCACTGGTGCGCCGGATGGTTCGCCAACATTGCTCCGCGCGCCGAGGGGGGCAAGGTTGGGCAAGGCCATCTCCACGCTGGTGTCATCCGTGAAATATTCGGTGGCCAGTTGTTGGATCAGTGCCAGATAGCGGTCTTTCACCCACTGCAGCACAAAACGGTTTGGCGCGATCACGCGCAGCGCGGGTGGTTCCCCTTCCATGCGCAGGGGCAGGATCCAGGTGTTGAGTTGTTGTTCCGGCAAATGTGTGCGGAAGTGCAACAGGCAGGATTCCCAAAAAGAAGACACAGCGTAGACAGGCCTCGTGCACGCGCAGGACGCGCTGGATAATGGGGGAGCGAAACATCGGAGCCGGTCGGGCCGGTTGGCCTGTGCGACAGTGCCCGCCATTCTAGAGCGTCTACCGGGAGTTATCCACAGGTGGGCGGTGGCAAGGGCTGCAAGCACGCGCTTGACCGGAGCAGGGTTCTGGTGGTTAAATCGCGGGTTCGATACATTCAATTTGGCATACGATCATGAAGCGCACCTATCAGCCTTCGGTTACCAAGCGCAAACGTACTCACGGTTTTCGTGTTCGCATGAAGACCCGTAGCGGTCGTGCCGTGCTCAACGCACGTCGCGCCGCCGGCCGCGTCCGCCTCGCTGTCTGAGGTGACGCAGTCCCGGCGTTGGGACAAGCTCTCAACGCCGGCAGAATTTGATGCAGTTTTCCGGGCCCGCTGTGCCAGTCATGGCGAATATGCCCGCGTGTTGGCCACTGCCAGCACGCACCCGCTACCTCGTCTCGGCATCACAGTCAGCAAGAAAATCTGCAAGACTGCGGTGGGCAGGAACTACATGAAACGCGTCAGTCGGGTGTTGTTCACTCAGCATGCGCCCGCATTTCATGGCCTTGATGTCGTGGTATTGATGCGCAAACGTTTCCGCCAGGAAGATTTTGCGCGCTTTCTTGCCGAGTTCGACAAGCATGTGCTTCGGGTGCAGAAATGTCGCAATGTTTGCGTTTCCTCATCCGCGCCTACCAGTACGGAATCAGTCCGTGGCTAGGGCCGCACTGCCGCTTTACCCCATCGTGTTCCCAATACACCCTGGACGCCGTGACGCGTCATGGTCTGCGCAAGGGCCTCTGGCTCGGCTTGCGTCGATTGCTGCGTTGTCACCCTTGGCATCCCGGGGGTCATGACCCCGTCTCCTGAAGGACTCTCGCTGATCCATGGACGCTAACCGCCTGATTGCCCTGGCCGTATTCCTGTTTTCCGGTTATATGTTGACGGAGGCTTGGGACAAGCAACAACACCCACCTGTGCCACCGGCAATGGCTGCTGCTGCACCGGCGTCCTCGGTGCCCGGTACAACGCCGGCTGGCGTAAGCAGCGTGCCAGGTGCAGTAGCCACTGCTGCCACAACCACGCTGCCGGGTGTTGTGGCGGTCGGTGCTCCGATACACGGCCAACGCGTCACGGTGAACACCGATGTGTTCCGGGCTGAATTCGACCTCAATGGTGGTGATCTTCGTCAGTTGATCCTGCTCAAGCATCTGGCGGCTGACGATGGCAAAGACCCCCTGGTTTTGCTGCAGGACACCGGTACCCCCTTGTACGTGGTGCAGTCCGGTCTGCTGGGTGTCGGCATGCCCAATCATCTGAGCACGTTCACTACCGATACGACGGCGCTTAGTCTGGCAGACGGTCAGGACGTGCTGGCGCTCAGCCTGCATGCCACGTCGTCCGACGGATTGCAGGCCACCAAGACTTTTGTGTTCCATCGCGGCAGCTATGTGGTGGATGTTAAGTGGTCGCTCACCAACAACGGTGCCACGGCGGTAGCCCCCGACGCCTATTTTCAGTTCCTGCGTGACAGCAAGGCGCCGCCGGGCGACCCGCGTTTTGTCAGCACTTACACCGGCCCGGCGTTCTACACCGCTACCACACATTTCCAGAAGACTGCCTTTACCGACATCGACAAGAACAAGGCCAAGGTGCCTGACCCTGCGGACAACGGCTGGGTAGCCATGCTTCAGCACTATTTTGTGGCGGCTTTCCTGCCGCAGCCAGGCGTGCCGCGTTCCTACTTTGCCCGTAAGATCAGTGACAACCTTTACAGTGCCGGGGTGATCATTAACGCCGGCAGCATTGCGCCGGGCGCTACCCGTGAACTCAGCGTGCCCCTGTATATGGGTCCGCAGGAAGGTGAAAAGTTGCAGGCGCTCGCCCCGGGCCTGGATCTGACCATCGACTTCGGATGGCTGGCGATCATTGCCGTGCCGATCTGGCACGTGCTGAATTTTATCCATCGCTGGGTGG
>CAIKVZ010000289.1 GCA_903830985.1 uncultured beta proteobacterium | reverse complement strand
TTGGCAGCCACTACATTGACTTTCAAACCGGTCCGCAGAAGACCACAGAATACTGACGACGGGTTCGACGGCACGCGCCGCCCGGCGTCTTTCCAAGGAGACAAGAACATGCTTGAGATCATCATCCAGGGCCGTGGCGGCCAGGGTGCGCAGACCGCGGGGAACTTGCTGGCCGGTGCCTTTCATGCGCAGGGTCTGCACGTGCAATGCTTTGCCAGCTACGGCGGAGCGCGCCGCGGCACACCGGTGAACTCCTACCTGCGGGTCGACCAGCGTCCCGTGCGCGTGCGCTGTGACATCGAGCGCGCCAACGCCATCCTGTGTTTTGACGCCAGCCTGCTCGAAGGCCGCTTGCTGAGCGCGGCCCATGCCGACACCTTCATCGTGGTGAATTCGGCGCGCAGCGCCAGCGAATTTGCGCAACTCCTGCCGGGCCGAAAAGTGATCCCGATCGACGCGCTGGCGATCTCGCGCACGCAGGGTCTGGGGCGCATCGTGAACTCGGCCCTGCTCGGCGCCCTGGCCCGGGTGCTGGAAGCACCGACACTCGAGTCCCTGACGCAGGCGCTGGTGGACAACGCGCCCAAGCATCACGACGAGAACGTCGCCGCCTGCACCGAAGGCTACCGCTGGGCGGACCGGCAACTCTCGGGGGCTGCAGCATGAACTCGCCAATTCCCACCACCTGGACCACGGGCAGCACCGAGGCCATCAAGACCGGCACCTGGCGCGCCTCCTTGGCCAAACACATCCAGGCGCCGGCGCCCTGCCACGGCGCCTGCCCCGTCGATGGCGATATCGCCCAATGGATAGGCCTGGCGCGGGCGCGCGATTTCCACGGCGCCTGGCAGGTGCTGGTGCGGCACAACCCGTTCCCGTCGATCGCCGGGCGCATCTGCCACCACCCCTGCGAGAGCGCCTGCAACCGGGCCGGTTATGACGAGGCCTTGTCGATCTGCAAGCTCGAACGCTTTGTCGGCGACCAGGCACTGGCGCAGGACTGGAAGTTCGAACCCGCCGGCGCGCGACCCGGCCATGTGGCCATCGTCGGTGGCGGTCCGTCGGGCTTGTCCGCAGCCTTTCAATTGCGCGCCATGGGCTTTGCCGTGACGCTGTACGAAGCCCGGGCCGAGTTGGGCGGCCTGATGCGCTACGGCATCCCCGCCTACCGGCTGGCGCGCGATGTGCTCGACGGTGAGATCGCACGCATTGTGGCCATGGGCGTGACCGTGCACTGCAATCATCCGATCGATTCGGCACAGGGCTTTGCCCAGTTGCGTGAGCAGCACGACGCACTCTACCTGGCGCTGGGCGCAGCACGGCCCAAGCGTCTTCCGGTGCTCGACTACAGCCTGGACGCGGTGTGCGATGGCTCGGCCTATCTGGCCGCGGCCAACAGCGGGCAGGCGCTGGTGCTGGGCCGGCGCCTGGTGGTGATCGGCGGCGGCAGCGCCGCACTGGACGCAGCCCGCAGCGCGCGCCGCCTGGGACACGAGGTCACCTTGCTGGCGCTGGAACAACGCAGCCAGATGCCTGCGCAGCAGGAAGAAGTGGAGGAGGCGCTGGAGGAAGGCATCGCCCTGGTGGACGGCGCACGCCTGGACGCGGTGCGCGACGGCGCGGGCTCGCTGGCGCTGCATTGCTCCAGGGTGGCGTTTGTCGCGGGTGAGAAGCGCGGACTGTTCACCCTCACCGCCGTGCCGGACAGCGGCTTCGAGATCGAGGCCGACGCCATCGTCACCTCGATTGGCCAGGATCCCGTGCTCGACATTTTGGGCCAGGGTTTCACCGCAGCCGGCGGTTTGCTCGTGACCGACGCACAGCTGGCCACCCCGAACAAGGGTGTCTACGCCGGCGGCGACATGACGAGCATGGCGCGCTTTGTGACCGAAGCCATCGGCATGGGCAAACGGGCCGCGCAGGCCATCGCCCGGGAGCTCGGGCGCGGCGCGCAGGACCAGGCCAGCGCGGTCGAAGCCGGAGAACCCCTGGTGCCGCTGGCGTCCATCGCCACCTGGTACCACCCCACGCAACCACGCGCTCCTTCCCAGTGGCTGGCGGTGGAAGAGCGCATGCGCAGCGACGCCGAAGTCCAGTTGGGACTGGAGATCGAGCAGGCGTTGGCGGAAAGCGAGCGCTGCTTTTCCTGCGGCACCTGCACCCACTGCGACAACTGCGTGGTGTATTGCCCGGACATGGCGGTCGTGCGCGCGGGCGATGGCTATGCCGTGCTGACCGACTTCTGCAAAGGCTGCGGTTTGTGCGTCAAGGAATGTCCCACTGGCTCCATGAAGATGCAGGAGGAACTGCGATGAATGCCCCCAACAAAACCAGGCTGCTCACCGGCAATCAGGCCGTCGCCTGGGGTGCCCGTCTGGCACGGCCCCAGGTGGTTCCGGTGTATCCGATCACTCCCCAAACCCCGGTGCTGGAACAGATCACCGCCTTCGTCGCCGACGGGGACTTCCAGACCGAAATCATCACACCCGAGTCCGAGCATTCGGTGATGTCGGCCTGCATCCCGGCTTCGCTGGTGGGCACGCGGGTCTTCACCGCCACCGCGTCCCAGGGACTGCTGCTGATGCACGAGTTGCTGCACTACGCCAGCGGCGCGCGCGCGCCCATCGTCATGGCCAACATCAACCGCACGGTGGCCTCGCCCTGGGCCTTCTGGCCGGACCAGACCGACAGCCTGTCGCAGCGCGACACCGGCTGGATCCAGTACTACGTGGAGAGCGCGCAGGAGGCACTCGACACCGTGATTCAGGCCTTTCGCGTGGCCGAACAGGTGCTGCTGCCGACCATGGTGAACCTGGACGCGTTCTATGTCTCGCACTCGCTGGAGCCGGTCGCGGTTCCCGAGCAGGCGCTGGTCGACGGCTACCTGCCGGCCTTCGATCCACCGCACCGTCTGGACACCGACAAGGTGGAATCCTGGGGCAATGTGGTGTCGCAGGAAATGTTCTTTCGCCATCGCCAGGCGCTCGGTGAAGCCATGGCGCGTGTGCCGACACTGGCCGCGCAGGCCGACCACGAATGGGCCCAATTGACGGGGCGCAGCCACGGTGTCATAGAACGCTACCGGTGTGATGGCGCCAAGACCCTGATCGTCACCATGGGCAGCATGTGCGGTACGGCGCGCGACGCCGTCGATGCGATGCGCGAAGCCGGACAGGCCGTCGGTCTGGTCAAGGTGCGGCTGTTTCGCCCCCTGCCCACCGCCGGGCTGCTGGCAGCGCTGGAAGGCGCCGACGAAGTCGTGGTGCTGGACCGCAACTACTCGCCCGGCCACGGCGGCGTGCTGCACCAGGAACTGCGTGCCGCGCTGTATGGCAGTTCGGTCACGCCGCGCATCCACGGCCTGCTCGCCGGTGTCGGCGGCGTCAACGTGTCGCCGGCGAAGATCGTCGAGTTCGTCAACCACGCCGTGCAAGGCGAGGCGCTGTCCGATTCCCAGTGGGTAAGGTGAACACCATGATCCAGATTCAAAATGCCAACCAGGAATCGATGCTGTGCTCGGGGCACGCAGCCTGTCCGGGATGCCTGGACGCGCTGACCGTGCGCCACATCCTGACGGCGTTGGGGCCCAAGACCATGGCCGTGATACCGCCCTCGTGCATGGCCATCATCGCCGGACCGCAGCCCTACAGTTCGCTG
>CAIKVZ010000288.1 GCA_903830985.1 uncultured beta proteobacterium | reverse complement strand
GGGCTGCACAAAGCGCACGCTCTCGTTGGCGGCGATGTTGAAGCTGTTCCAGTTGATCGCCAGGTTCTGGCTGCTCTGGGTGATGCTGGTGCTGGTGCCGGTCTGCACGATGCTGCCAGATCCTGCGCTCACCACGCCGCCAGCAGGCCCTGCCGTGGCCAGGGGCAGCAGCATTGCGCCCGAACCCGCAGCCAGCGCCGCACGCAGCAACTTGGCGCCCGAGCCCGTCTTGCCCCGGCCCTTGGCGCATTCTGCGACCGCCACCCAGATGCCTGACGTCGCGTTCCAGACCAGGCGGAAGATCCGGTTCATCGATGCATGACGCTTCATGGCTACACCTTGGAAATGTTGAGTAGCAGCAACAAGGCCGACCCTCGCAATCCGGCGTTCCTGCGGATGGCGGAACCCTTTATAGTGGTCGAATATAGAAACAAAAACAATGTGATTATGAACCAATCTTTGTTGATGTTTCTCAAAATTGATACATTGAGTCGTTGCTGGTTGTTGATGATTCGCAACAAGCCTGCTTGCTGGCCGCAAGCACGGTATTCATAAGTCCTGGGGTTTTCCGTACACTGGCCCCAGCTTTTAAAGAAAAACCATGAACATCACCCAACCCCTGCAACTGCTCGGCGGCCTGAGCGCCGAACTATTCATGAAGCGCCACTGGGAAAAGAAACCCCTGTTGGTGCGCCAGGCAATTCCCGGCTTTTCGGCGCTGCTCGAGCGCGGCGAACTGTTCGAACTGGCGCAGCACGACGAGGTCGAGTCGCGGCTGATCGCGCAAGCCGACCGGCGCGGCAAGCCGGGTTGGCAATTCAAAAAGGGCCCGTTTCAGCGCCGGGTGCTGCCGTCGCTCAAGCAGCGCGAGTGGACGCTGCTGCTGCAAGGCATGGACCTGCACCACGCGGGCGTGCGCCAGTTGATGCAGCAGTTCCGCTTTGTTCCCGATGCCCGGCTGGACGACGTGATGATCAGCTACGCCGCCGACGGCGGCGGCGTGGGTCCGCACTTTGACAGCTACGACGTGTTCCTGCTGCAGGCCCATGGCCAGCGACGCTGGCGTTATGGACGGCAAAAGGATCTGAGCCTCGTGCCCGACATGCCCTTGAAGATCCTGTCCAACTTCGTGCCGGAATTCGACGAGGTGCTCAACCCCGGTGACATGCTGTACCTGCCGCCGCGCTATGCGCACGATGGCGTCGCGGTGGGGGAGTGCATGACCTATTCCATCGGCTTTCGTTCGCCGAATCGGGGCGAACTGGCGCAGGAGCTGTTGCAGCGTCTGGCCGAGGACGCCTGCGACTTGGCGGGTGAAGCCATCTACCGGGACCCGCAGCAGGGCGCCGTGGCCCATCCTGGCGCGATACCGCTGGCGCTGCACGATTTCGCGCACGATGCCATGCTGGCCGCGCTGAAAGAACCCGATGCCTTTTCCTGCGTGCTGGGCGAATACCTGACCGAGCCCAAGGCCAACGTGTGGTTCGAGGCCGGCAGCGTGCGCGCCGGGTTCAAGGCCGTGGAACTCGACCGGCGCAGCCGCATGATGTATGACGCGCGCCTCGTGTATATCAACGGCGAGGGCTTTCGCGCCGGGGGACGTGACGCAGCGCTGATGCATCGGCTGGCCGACGAGCATCAGCTTGACGCTGCGGCAGTGGCTGGCGCCAGTGCCGATGCGCGCGCCCTTTTGTTGACCTGGCTGCAAGCGGGGTGGCTACATGAACGCATCTGAATTGCCCGACGGGGCGCCGGCGCCGACCTCGGTGCGATTTTCGGGGCGCAGCGAATTTCAGCAACTGGTGCGCGATGCGCTGCAGCGGGCGGCCGTGGAAGGCTGGCGCGAGATCATCGTGAGCGACGCGAATTTCGAGGATTGGCCACTGGGCGAACGCGCCGTGATCGAATCGCTGCAGGCCTGGTCGCAATCGGGGCGCCGCTTTGTCATTTTGGCCAAACGCTACGACGACTTGCTGCGCCGCCATGCGCGCTTCGTCACCTGGCGGCGCACCTGGAGCCACATCGTCGAGGCCTTCGCCTGTACCGAAGCTGACGCAGTGACGTTTCCCAGCGCCATCTGGAGCCCGGCCTGGGCGCTGGTTCGGCTGGAGAGCGAGCGCAGCACCGGATTGAGCACCCACGAGCCCGTGCGGCGGCTGCAATTGCGCGAGCAATTGCGCGAATGGCAGCGCAAAAGCACGCCGGGTTTCCCGTCGTCGACCCTGGGTTTGTGACGTGCTAAGGTCGCCAAATTCCGATATTCCTGGGTTGATGCACCAGGGCGTAGCGGGTGCTGATGCTTGTTGCCCTTGACTATTCGCCTTGGAGTTGCAGGCTCGGCGCGCTGGCGCTTGCATCGGTGCGTGTCAGGTTGTCGGGCAACTTCATCCCGCCATCCCGGATCCTGATCATGCCGGCAAGCGGGGCCAAGGACGCCGTCTTGCGTTCCATGGCAAAGCCGGGGATGGCCGGGAGGCCCAATGTGTCCGAACTGCTGGCGTTTCGGTTTCCGACCAGGTTGTCATTGAAGTTGGAAACCATGCCTGCATCGGGATGCAATACGCTGACCCCGTGGGCAACGCTGGCCGCGCTGATGGCTGCGGTCAGGCCCGCGGGTTGCAACACGGTGTAGTTGGCGGCGTCGGCTCCGCTCAAGCCAAATCCGTTCACCGTCACGGTCTTGGCGTCGCCAACGTCTTTGTCGGCAAATGCCGCTGTGCCAAGCCCTTGCGCGGCAACACTGTCACCACCCAATGCGCTCACCATGGCCGTTCCGGTCAATTTTGCCGTCGACGTGCCGTCGTAGACCTTGTCGGCAGCGCTGACGCCGGTAATGACCAGCGTCGCCGGTGTGATGTCGGCGCTGGTGGCGGCGGTGTTGGACGCCAGGCTGTAGTTGCCGGCGTCGGCGCCACCGGAGATGACAATGCCTGTGACGTTCACGGCCTTGGCGTTGCCCACATCCTTGGTGAGGAAGCTGGCCGCACCAAAGGCGGTGTTCAGCGCATCGCCGCCGATGCGGTTGTCGCTCAGGCTCACCGTGGCATGGGTGTTGCCGTCGTAGGTCTTGTTGATGCCGGTGGCGCTCACGCTCAGGGGGCGCGCCGTGATGTCAGCCGTGGCCGTGGCGGAGGAGGGCACGCTGTAGTTGGCCGCCAGGCCGCCGTTGCTGCCGTTGCTCAAGGCGATGCCGGCGATGCTCACGGTCTTGCCGGGGGCGGCGTTCTTGTCGGCGAAGGTGGCGGAGCTTGAAGATCCCAGGACGGTCTCCGAGCCAATGAGGCCTGCCAGGCCGTAGCCCGTGACGCTGGCTGATGGGGTGCCGTCGTAGGTCTTGTTGGCGACGGTTGCCGCCACGGCCAGCGGCTTGGGTGTGATGTCCGCTGTCGTCGTGGCGCTGCTGTTGGCCGTGTAGTTGACGGCCGCCGCGCCGCTCAAGGACAGGCCGGTGGCGGTCACCAGCTTGCCCACGCCGGCATTCGGGTTGGCAAAGTTGGCTGTGCCGCCGACCAGGCTCACGTCGTCGCCGCCAATCACGCCGATGAGTGACCTGCCGGTGATGCTGGCCGCCGTGCTGCCGTCGTAGACCTTGTTGGCCGCGGTGACGCCGGCCGTGAGGCTTAAGCCCAGGCTGGCCGCCGTGATGTCGGCGCTGGTGGCGGCGGTGTTGGACGTCAGGCTGTAGTTGTTGGCGTCAGCGCCGGAGATGGCGATGCCTGTGACGTTCACCGCCTTGGCGTTGCCCGCATCCTTGGTGAGGAAGCTGGCGGCACCGTAGGCGGTGTTCAGCGCATCGCCGCCGATGCGGTTGTCGCTCAGGCTCACCGTGGCATGGGTGTTGCCGTCGTAGGTCTTGTTGATGCCGGTGGCGGCCACGCTCAGGGGGCGCGCCGTGATGCTGCTGCTGGTGTTTCCCGCGAGCGTCACGCTGTAGTTGGCGCCGCCATTGCCGTCGCTCAAGCTCGCGCTGTTCAGGTTCACGCTCTTGTTGTCAGCACCCACGCTCTTGTCGGTGTAGGCGAGGGTGGCTGCACTCACCGTGTCGCCGCCGACCAGGCTGGCCGAGAGTGCTGTGAGATCGGCGCTGGCGGTGGTGTAGCTCAGGGTGCCGTCATAGGTCTTGCTCACTGCCGGGGCGGTGAGGGTGACGGACTTGGCCGTGATGTTGGCCGTG
>CAIKVZ010000287.1 GCA_903830985.1 uncultured beta proteobacterium | reverse complement strand
GGGCTGCACAAAGCGCACGCTCTCGTTGGCGGCGATGTTGAAGCTGTTCCAGTTGATCGCCAGGTTCTGGCTGCTCTGGGTGATGCTGGTGCTGGTGCCGGTCTGCACGATGCTGCCAGATCCTGCGCTCACCACGCCGCCTGCAGGTCCTGCCATGGCCGGGGGCAGCAGCATCGCGCCCGAACCCACAGCCAGCGCCGCGCGCAGCAGCTTGGCGCCCGAGGCGGACTTGCCGCGACCCTTGGCGTTCTCTGCGACCGCGACCCAGATGCCAGACGCCGCGTTCCAGACCAGGCGGAAGATCCGGTTCATCGAGGCATGACGTTTCATGGTGACACCTTGATTTGTTCCTGCATTGGAAAAAAAGGGACGCATGTCACCGGCGTTCTCTCCTGAATGCAGAAGTTCTTGAAGGTACGAAGTTGTTAGATATATAAACAAGAACACTGCAATTATGAATCAATGATTCTTGAAAATTGTCAAAATGAATATATAAAAATGAAATTGAAGGTTGAAAATTCACAGCAATCGCGCAGGTTCATGGCGATGCCTCGACTTTGGCGTGGGCCTTCGATCGATTCCCGCCGCCGCTGATGGCCTGCCGCGTACCTATCGCAGCAGGACCGGTCACCACGTAGGCGACGATTCCACCGGGCGGCAAACGCAGCGCCGGATTGAGCACCCATGAGTCGGTGCGACGGCTGCAATTGCGCGAATTGCAGCGCAAAAGCACGTCGGGTTTCCCGTCATCGACCCCGGGTTTATGACGAGAAACCCACACTTGAGCCGGCAAATCGTTGTTTTCATAGGGTTTTTACCGGTAAACCCTGTGGTCTGTCATATAATTCGAGGCTGAGTTGAGGAGTTCGAATCGCTTCACTCAGTCACGGCTCCCTTTTGGGCTGTCATGACAATTTCCGGAAATTGTTTTTACGCTCTCTCTATCCCTTTTCAAGGAATTTCAAATGAATAAGACTCTCGTATTGGCCACCCTGATGGCTGCTGTTGCTCTGGCTGCTTGCGGTAAGAAGGAAGAAGCTCCCGCACCTGCACCCGCTGCAGTGGTCGCTCCCGCTCCTGCACCTGTGGCTTCCGCTCCTGAAGCTGCTGCTTCGGCTGCTGCTGGCGCCGCTTCTGCTGCCGCTGGTGCTGTTGACGCCGCCAAGGGTGCTGCATCCGCTGTGGCCGGTGCTGCTGACGCTGCCAAGGGCGCTGCTGACGCCGCCAAGGGTGCTGCTGACGCTGTCAAGGGCGCAGTCAAGAAGTAATCGGTTCTCCGGTTAAAAAAGCCACCTTCGGGTGGCTTTTTTTTGGCTCAAATATCCAGCCAATCCGTTCCCAGCAGCGGATCGGCCACGCCGAAGTCCGAGGCGGCGCAGTCCAGCGCCAGCGCCAGCGCGGCGCGCGCGAGGTCCGGCCGGTTGTTCTGCGCGCTCAGGTGCGCGGCAACCAAATGCTTGATCCCGCCATGTTGCAGGCTGCGCGCCAGCCTGGCAGAAGCGCCGTTGGACAAATGGCCATATTGCCCGCCGACGCGTCTTTTCAGAAACGGCGGGTAACGCGAAGCGGCCAGCAGTTCCGGGTCATGGTTGCATTCCAGCAGCAGGGCGTGGCATCCAGCCAGTTGCTGCTCAACATGGTCTGTCACATGACCCAGATCGGTGGCAATGCCCAGACGCTTGTCGCCGTCGGTACAGGTTACTTGCAGCGGTTCACGCACGTCGTGCGGCACGGTAAAGGGGTGAATGGCCATGCCGTCAAGCGTGATCGCCACGCCGTCCTGGGCCAGTCGCAGCAGGCCATCCAGGTCGGGTGAGCCCATGCCGACATGGGTGCCGTGGCTCATCCAGACCGGAATGCGTTCGCGCTGCGCCAGTCGCAGTACGCAGCCCACATGGTCGCCGTGTTCGTGGGTGATGAAGACCGCGTCGATTTGCCGCGCCAGCAGCCCGGCCTGGGCCAGGCGCGCGTCCAGTTGTCTGATGCCCAGACCGCAGTCCACCAACAGTCGCGTGACCCCGGTGCCACAGCGCGATTCCACCACCGTGGCGTTGCCGGAACTGCCGCTGCCCAGGTTTTTGAATCTGAGCACGGGCCCGGTTATTTCAAATCTTCTGCGATCAGCTTGACGATGCGCTGGGCGTTGGTCGTGGCTTCCGGCGTGGCGCTCGCGGCGGCGCTGGTCACGGTCAACGTGGTCTTTTCGCCTTCGCTCTTGAGCACGACGCGGAACTTCTGCAAGGCTGCCGCCGTGTCGCTGCCGCTGAACAACTTGCTGAAAAAATTGCCTTCCTTCTTGTCGCCCGACGGCACATAGCGCACGAAGTAGGTGCCCTGGCTGCGATCACGGTCTTCCACGGTGAAGCCGCTGCGGTCCAGCGCCAGGCCGACCCGGCGCCAGGCGCGGTCGAAGCCGTCGGCAATTTCCAGTCCTGGCAGGCCGTTGATGGTGGTGACACTGGCCACCGCCTTGGGCGCCGCAACGCCTGCCAGAGCGGCCTGGGCCTTGGCCTGGGGTACGCCGAGCTTGACCATGAGACGGCTCAGGAATTCGGCTTCCAGCTCCGGGTCGGCCGGGCGCGGCTGCCACACGGTGGCGTCCTTGGAACTGCTGTTGTAGACCTCGACCATGCCGCGGTGGCTGATGTAGATTTCCGTGCCGCCGCTGGGCGTGCGTTCCAGACGGGTGCGGAACTTGTCGCGCTCGCCGGTGGAATAGAACGAATCCAGCACCGCACCCAGCGCCTTGCGCAGGAAATCCTGCGGCAGCTTGGCGCGGTTCTCGGCCCAATCGGTTTCCAGCAGACCCAGATTGGCCTGATCCAGCGTCAGGATGAAACCGTTTTCCACCCAGAAGTCTTTCAGCGGCTGCCAGAGCTTGTCGGCGTTGCGGTCCACCACCAGCCAGCGCTGGTTGCCCAGACGTTCAATGCGCACGTCGCCAGAACTGGCCGCCGCAATGGCCGGGCCCTGCACCGGCGCGCCCGCCAGATAGCCCGAAGCCGTGACCGTGCCGCCGGGAATCGCATAGCGGTTGTCGCGCGACAACTGCGTCAGGTCAGGCGGCACGTCCAGCGACGGGCCCTTGCCGGTGCTGCGGTAGTCGATGCGTTCGGTCTCCATCGAGGAACAGGCTGCCAGCGTGGCTGCGACGCACAGGATGGCGATTTTGGCGGATTGATTCACGTGTGATGTCCTTAGGGGTCGCTGGGGAACGGGTGATTAGAGCAGGCCGCTGGCGTGCAGCGCCGCTTCCACCGCGCCCTCGCAGGCGGCGGTGAGGGGTGTCATCGGCAGGCGCAGCGTGGGGCCGCACAGACCCAGGCGGGCCATGGCCCACTTGACGGGAATCGGATTGGCTTCGATGAACAGGTTCTTGTGCATCGGCATGAGCTTGAACTGGATTTCCATGGCGCGCTGCACGTTGCCGGCGATGGCGGCCACGCACAGTTCATGCATGAGGCGGGGCGCGACGTTGGCCGTGACGCTGATGTTGCCCTGGCCGCCGCACAGCATCAGCGCCACGGCAGTGGGGTCGTCGCCTGAGTAAACCGCAAAACCCTTGGGCACTTCACGGATCAGCCACTGGGCGCGATCTATGTTGCCCGTGGCTTCCTTGATGCCGACGATGCCCGGTACCCCCGCCAGTCGCAGCACGGTGTCGTGCAGCATATCGGCCACGGAGCGTCCCGGAACGTTGTACAGCACCATGGGCAGGTCCACGGCTTCGGCGATGGCCTTGAAGTGCAGGTACTGGCCTTGCTGGGTCGGCTTGTTGTAGTAGGGGACGACCTGAAGCTGGCAGTCTGCGCCTACGCCCTTTGCAAAGCGCGCCAGTTCGATCGCCTCGGCGGTCGAGTTGGCGCCGCAACCAGCCATGATGGGCACGCGCCCCTTGGCCTGTTCGACCGAGATGCGGATGATTTCGCAATGCTCCGGCACGGTCACGGTGGGCGACTCGCCTGTGGTGCCGACCACGCCGATGCAGTCCGTACCTTCGGCGATGTGCCAGTCGATCAGCTTGCGCAGCGTGGGGTAGTCCACGCTGCCGTCTTCAAGCATTGGGGTGGCCAGCGCCACGATGCTGCCAGTGATGGGTGTCATATCCGGACTTCGAAAAGGGAAATGAGCATTCTACCTAGAGCGCGTAACGGTCTGGTGCGGCGCCGCTGACAGCGGCACGCACGGCGGCAATGCGCTGCACGAAGCGCGCTGGTTCTTGCAGAAACCCGTCTTCATAGGCCACCACCCTCAGCCCCTGGCACAGTTGCAGCAACTCTCCCGGCTGCAAGAGAAAGTCAGGACGCGAGGGCTTTCCCACGGTCTCGTTGCCGGCGGTAAAGGTCTCGTAAAGCAGCACGCCACCGGGGCTCAGGCTTTGCAGGATGGCGGGAAACAGCGCACGCCACAGGTAGTTGGTCACGACCACGGCGCCGAATTGACGCGGTGTTTCCCCGTTCATGAACGGCCAGGGGCCGCCCTCGATGTCGGCGAGCACGGCTTGCCCGAAGCGTGCGGCGGATGCGATGGCCTCAGGCGAGCGATCCACGCCGGTGACCGCATGGCCCCTCTGGGCAAACCATTTCATGTGCCGGCCCGAGCCGCAGGCCAGGTCCAGCACTGTGGCGTCAGGGGGCAGCAGATGCGACCAGCGTGTGATCCAGGCCGAGGGCGTGTCGCCCTGGTGCGGATCCATTGGGTTGGAAGTTGGCGTGGCCATGAGGCGGTCTTTCAAAAGCAGGCCCAGACCTGGTTCGCCAGCATGAGCATGAAGTCGGGCCGGGTGTAGGCGGCGAACACCGCGGCCAGCGCCAGCAGCACGGCGCTCCAGATGGCGGCGCGCAGCAGTCGCGGTGGCGTCTTCATCCCGCCGGCAGCGCCGCGCTGCGCTGAATCGACGCCTCACGCACCGGCAGGTTGATGAGCGCTGCAAACACGCCCAGTGCGATGGCGATGTACCAGACCACGTCGTAGCTGCCGGTTCGGTCGTACAGGTAGCCGCCCAGCCAGACGCCCAGGAAGGAGCCGATCTGGTGGCTGAAAAAGACAAAACCGCTGAGCATGGACAGGTGCGCCACGCCAAAGATTTGCGCCACCACGGCGTTCGTCGCCGGCACGGTGGACAGCCACAGCAGACCCATGAGGGCAGCGAAAACGTAGACGCTGGCGGGAGACAGCGGCGCCAGCAGGAACACGCTGATGACCACGGCGCGCGCCAGGTAGATGAAGGCCAGGATGTTTTTCTTCGGCAGACGGTTGCCCAGGGCGCCGGCCGCGTAGGTGCCGAAGACGTTGAACAGGCCGATCAGCGCCAGGGCGTAGCTCGCCACCTGGGGCGACATTCCCTTGTCGCGCAGGTAGCTGGGCAGGTGCACGCCGATGAAAACCACCTGAAAGCCGCAGACGAAATAGCCCGCCATGAGCAACTGGAAGCTCGGGTATTTGAAGGCTTCCTGCAGCGCGTGCAGGATCGACTGATCTCGCGGGCGGGCGCCGCCGCCGGCAAACGCCGGTTCGCGCAGGCCCCAGGCCAGCGGCGCCATCAGCAGGACGGCCATGCCCAGCCACACCAGCGCCTGCTGCCAGCCCAGATGGTCGATCAGGAAGCCCTCGGTCGGCACCATCAGGAACTGGCCAAAGGAACCTGCGGCCGCCGCGACGCCCATGGCCCACGAGCGGCGCTCGGCGCTGACGTTGCGTCCGATCACGCCGTAGATCACGGCGTAGGTGGTGCAGGCCTGGGCCATGCCGATCAGCACGCCCGTGGTCGCCGCAAAGCCCAAGGGTGAGTCGGTGTAGGCCATGCCCATCAGGCCCGCTGCATTCATGACAGCGCCGGCAAAGATGACACGGAACGCGCCAAAGCGGTCGGCCAGCATGCCGGCGAAGATGCCGCAAAAGCCCCAGGACAGGTTTTGAATCGCGATGGCGAAGGAGAAAGTCTCGCGCGTCCAGCCGCGTGCCTGCGTCAGCGGTGCCAGGAACAGGCCGAAGCCATGGCGTATGCCCATGGACAGGGTGACGATGGCGGCGCCGCAGATCAGCAACTGCGTGAGCGAGAGGGAAGGGCGGGAAGTCATGGGGCGACTGTAACGAATCCGCCTTGCCCCTGTGCTTCAAGGAAAACTGAGATTGCATACAGTGGTTTGACGACGAAAGCACTACAATCGCCCCCCATGGCCCTCAAACCCCTTCCCACTCCCGACTATTCCGAAAGCTCCATCCGTGTGCTCAAGGGCCTCGAGCCCGTCAAGCAGCGCCCGGGCATGTACACCCGTACCGACAACACCTTGCACGTGATCCAGGAAGTGCTGGACAACGCCGCCGACGAGGCGCTCGGTGGCTTTGGCAAGAAGATCCGTGTCACGTTGCACGCCGACGGCTCGGTGAGCATCGAGGACGACGGCCGCGGCATTCCCTTTGGCATGCACCCGGAAGAGAACGCGCCGGTGCTCGAGCTGGTGTTCACCCGGCTGCACGCCGGTGGCAAGTTCGACAAGGGCAAGGGCGGCGCCTACAGCTTCTCCGGCGGCCTGCACGGCGTGGGCGTGAGCGTCACCAACGCCCTGGCCACGCGCCTGGAAGTCACGAGCTACCGCGAAGGCAAGGTGGCGCAACTGGCGTTTGCTGGCGGCGACGTGATCGAGCCCATGCAACTGCGCGCGGCCGAGGCCGGCGACCGTAAATCCGGCACCACGGTGCGGGTCTGGCCCGACGCCAAGTATTTCGAGAGCGTGGCCCTGCCCATGGCCGAGCTCACGCACCTGCTGCGCAGCAAGGCCGTGCTCATGCCCGGCGTCACGGTGACACTGACGAACGAGAAGACGCGCGACACCCAGAGCTGGCTCTTCAAGGGCGGTCTGCGCGACTACCTGAGCCAGACTCTGAGCGGCGAGCCGGTGATTCCGCTGTTCGAGGCCGAAGGCTTTGCCGACGCCCAGCACGACAGCTTTGCCGAAGGCGAGGGCGCGCAGTGGTGCGTGGGCTTCACCGAGGATGGCACGCCGGTGCGCGAAAGCTATGTGAACCTGATCCCCACCAGCGCCGGCGGCACGCACGAAAGCGGGCTGCGCGACGGCCTGTTCACCGCCGTAAAGAGCTTCATCGAGCTGCACAGCCTGCTGCCCAAAGGCGTGAAGCTGCTGCCCGAAGACGTTTTTGCCCGCGCCAGCTATGTGCTCTCGGCCAAGGTGCTGGACCCGCAGTTTCAGGGCCAGATCAAGGAGCGGCTCAATTCGCGCGACGCCGTGCGCCTGGTGTCGAGCTTTGTGCGCCCGGCGCTGGAGCTGTGGCTGAACCAGCACGTGGAGTATGGCAAGAAGCTGGCCGAGCTCGCCATCAAGGCCGCGCAATCGCGCCAGAAGGCCGGGCAGAAGGTAGAGAAGCGCAAGGGCTCGGGCGTGGCCGTGCTGCCGGGCAAGCTCACCGACTGCGAGAGCCGCGATCTGGCGCACAACGAGGTCTTTCTGGTCGAGGGCGACTCCGCCGGCGGCAGCGCCAAGATGGGCCGCGACAAGGAAAGCCAGGCCATCCTGCCGCTGCGCGGCAAGGTGCTCAACACCTGGGAGGTGGAGCGCGACCGTCTCTTTGCGAACAACGAAATCCACGACATCTCCGTGGCCATCGGCGTGGACCCGCACGGCCCGAACGACAACCCCGACCTGAGCGGGCTGCGCTACGGAAAAGTCTGCATCCTCAGCGACGCCGACGTGGACGGCTCGCACATCCAGGTGCTGCTGCTGACGCTGTTCTTCAGGCACTTCCCCAAGCTGATCGAGACCGGTCACGTGTATGTGGCGCGCCCGCCGCTGTTTCGCGTCGATGCGCCGGCGCGCGGCAAGAAGCCCGCGTCCAAGGCCTATGCCCTGGACGAGGCCGAACTCAAGACCATTCTTGACAAGTGCGTGAAGGAAGGCGTGGCGCGCGAGAAATGCGTCATCAGCCGCTTCAAGGGCCTGGGCGAGATGAATGCCCTGCAGCTCTGGGACACGACGCTGAACCCCGACACGCGCCGCCTGATGCCGATCGGCCTGGGCGACATGGACTTTTTGCAGACCGAGAGCCTGATCACCAAACTCATGGGCAAGGGCGAGGCCGCGGCGCGGCGCGAGCTCATGGAACTGCATGGCGATGCGGTGGAAGTGGATGTTTGACGCAGGTGCTCGTGACGGTTGCGGCGCTGCCGTGTTTCTCTCCTTGAACCCTGGAGGAAGCGCCAGCTGCGATCGCCACTTCAAGCGGGCGACGCGCGGTGGGCGGCCGATTTGTGCGCGTTTGGCACCATGAGGACGAACGCCGCGCGTCGCCCGCGCAACCACCGCGGTACGAACGCTGGCAAACCCCTGAATTCATGGATTGCCACGCTGCGCTCGCAATGACGGAGCGGACTTCCTTTAACGATTTGACCCCCCAGATTTCATGACTGATACGACGACCCTGGACCTGCTGCCGACCGACAGCGACGAAACCCCGAGCCTGGCGGCCTACGCGCAGCAGGCCTATCTGGAATACGCGCTCAGCGTGGTCAAGGGTCGGGCCCTGCCCGACGTGAGCGACGGGCAAAAGCCGGTGCAGCGCCGCATCCTGTACTCCATGTCGCGCATGGGTCTGGGCTTTGGCGGCGCCAACGGCACGGCCGGCGCCAAGCCGGTGAAGTGCGCGCGCGTCGTGGGCGACGTGCTGGGCCGCTTTCATCCGCACGGCGACCAGGCAGCCTATGACGCGCTGGTGCGCATGGCGCAGGACTTTTCGCAGCGCTACCCGCTGATCGACGGCCAGGGCAACTTCGGCAGCCGCGACGGCGACGGTGCTGCCGCCATGCGTTACACCGAGGCGCGCCTGTCGCGCATCACCAGCCTGCTGCTCGACGAAATCGACGAAGGCACGGTGGACTTCGTTCCCAACTACGACGGCAGCACGCAGGAGCCGCGCCAGCTGCCGGCGCGCCTGCCCTTTGCCCTGCTCAATGGCGCCAGCGGCATCGCCGTGGGATTGGCCACGGAAATCCCGCCGCACAACCTGCGCGAGATCGCCGACGCCTGCGTGGCGCTGATCAAGAACCCGCAGCTCAGCGAAGAAGAACTGTTCACGCTCATTCCCGGCCCCGACTACCCCGGCGCGGGACAGATCATCAGCAGCGCCAGCGACATCGCCGATGCCTACCGCAGCGGGCGCGGTTCGCTCAAATGCCGGGCCCGCTGGAAGATCGAGGAACTGGCGCGCGGCCAGTGGCAGCTGGTGGTGCAGGAACTGCCGCCGGGCGTGAGCACGCAGCGCGTGCTCGAGGAGATCGAGGAGATCACCAACCCCAAGGTCAAGGCCGGCAAGAAGGCGCTGAGCCAGGACCAGACCCAGCTCAAGGCGAGCGTGCTGGCGGTGCTCGACGTGGTGCGCGACGAGTCCAACAAGGACGCGCCGGTGCGCCTGGTGTTCGAGCCCAAGACCAGTCGCATCGAGCAGCAGGAGCTGATCACGGCGCTGCTGGCGCACACCAGCCTGGAAAGTTCCTCGCCCATCAACATGACGTCGATCGGGCTGGACGGGCGACCGATACAGAAGTCGCTGCGCCAGATGCTGAGCGAGTGGATCGAATTCCGCCAGGTCACGGTGCAGCGCAGAAGCCAGCACCGCTTGAACAAGGTGCTGGACCGCATCCACATCCTTGAGGGGCGGCAGATCGTGCTGCTCAACATCGACGAGGTGATCGCCATCATCCGCCGCTCCGACGACCCCAAGGCGGCGCTGATCGAACGCTTCGCGCTGAGCGACCGGCAGGCCGAAGACATCCTGGAAATCCGCCTGCGTCAGCTGGCGCGCCTGGAAGCCATCAAGATCGAGCAGGAGCTCAAGACCCTGCGCGAGGAGCAGGGCCGGCTGGAAGAAATCCTGGGCAGCCCGGCCGCGCTGCGTCGCCTGATGATCAAAGAGATCGAGGCCGACACCAAGCAGTTCGCCGACCCGCGCCGCACGCTGATCCAGGCCGAGAAGAAGGCCGTGGTCGAGGTCAAGGTGGTGGACGAGCCGATGACGGTGGTGGTGAGCCAGAAGGGCTGGGTGCGCGCGCGCACCGGGCACGGCCACGAGGCGGCCAGCTTTGCCTTCAAGGCCGGCGACAGCCTGTACGGCACCTTCGAGTGCCGCTCCGTCGACACGCTGCTGGCCTTTGGGAATCAGGGCCGGGTTTATTCGGTTCCAGTCTCCGTGTTGCCGGGCGCGCGCGGCGACGGGCAACCGGTGGTGACGCTGATCGATCTGGAACCTGGCACGCAGCTGGTGTACTTCTTTGCCGGCCCGCCCAGCGCCACGCTGCTGCTCAGCAGCTCGGCCGGCTATGGTTTCCTGGCGACGGTGGAGTCCATGACCTCGCGCCTGAAAGCAGGCAAGGCCTTCATCACCTGCAACGCCGGCGAGAGCGCCTGCTGCCCTTCGCATGTGAGCGGCAGCACCGGCTCCAAGCCCCTGCCTGCGGCCACGCACGTGGCCTGCGCCTCCACGGGCGGGCGCATCCTGACCTTCGAGATCGGCGAGCTCAAGTCCATGACCAACGGCGGGCGCGGCCTGATGCTGATTGACCTGGAAGACAAGGACAGCCTGGCAGGTGCGGCGGCCTACACGCGCAGCATCCGCATCGCCGGCATTGGCCGCGGCGCCAAGGAGCGCGAGGAGACGCTGGAGATCCGCAGCCTGAACAATGCCCGCGCGGCACGCGCCCGCAAGGGCAAGGCTGCCGACCTGGGCTTCAAGCCGGTGAGTATTTCAAGGGTGGAATAGCGGCGGGAAGGCCGGGGTGGGTTTCATTTTTGTGCGAACCCTTCCCTGCGTCCCAATCCCTGCGCGATGAAGCTCACGACCAGTGTGTTCAGTGAAACGCCTTCCGTCTTTGCGCGTGTCGTTAATTGTGCGTGAATGGTTTTAGGAACGCGCGCGACGAATTTTCCCGACGCGACCCCGCCGCTGTTCGCAGCAGGCACCGGCAATGACTTCGACTTCAGCGCGGCGATGGTTGCCTTGAGTGCGTCTTTTCCGTTCGCCAGTGCTTCCTCAACGGTCTCGCCATCCGAGATGCAGTCGGAAAAATCCGGGTAGGAAATGAGAAATCCGCCGCCCTCGTCAGCGCTGAGAGGTCGGATTTCGAAGGGATAGTCAGTTGGCTTGCTCAAGGTTCATGCTCCGGCAACGAGTTCAAGAAACTTCTTCACGTAGATTGGCTTGATCGGGCGATGCGCAGGCACTGGCAGGGTCTTGCCATCCGATCTGATGAAGACGCAGTGGCTGGACCCATCGTGCCTCCAATCGATCCCATGTTGCCGCGCGATGGTCTGAAACTGTTCAATGTGCCAGTCCAGCGGATTGCGTCGCATCGAGAGCAACAGCTTTGCAGCGGTGTTCATGGCAGTGGAATGGTACTGCCGGTAACATCAAATGGCAAGCGCCATTGCAGGGTTCACGCCAGCTCAGCGATCAGCTCGATTTCCACGCAGGCGCCCAATGGGATCTGCGCCACGCCAAAGGCGCTGCGCGCGTGCGCGCCAACCTCCGGGCCGAAAACCTCGCCGAACAGTTCGGAGCAGCCGTTGGTCACCAGGTGCTGCTCGGTGAAGTCGCCCGTGGAGTTCACCAGCGACATCAGCTTGACGATGCGCTTCACGCGGTTCAGGTCGCCCACGGCCGCGTGCAGCGTGCCCATCAGGTCAATGGCCACGGCGCGCGCCGCCAGTTTGCCTTCTTCGGTGCTGATGTTCTTGCCGAATTGACCGCCCCAGACCTTGCCGTCCTTCTTGGCGATGTGGCCGCTCAGGAAGACCAGTTTGCCGGTTTGCACAAACGGCACATAGGCCGCTGCGGGCGCTGCCACCGGCGGCAGCGTGATGTTCAGGGATTGGAGTTTGGCGTAGATGGTCATAGGGTATTTCTCGACTGAAAAGCGCATTTTCGCACCGTGGCTGTGCGCTATTCTGGGAACCGGGTCAACGCTCGAAAAGTCTTTTCACATGCCCATCTCACGTCGCACCGCACTGCAGCGCCAGGCCCTTGCCGCCATTGGCATGATGGGCCTGCCTCAGCTGGCCCTAGCTGCCAGCACAAAGGAACTGCGCGCGCCCATGGCGCTGCGTGTCGCACCGCGCCTGGCCAATGCCGCAGAGTTGCTGGCGCCCTCGGCCTTGCAACTGCAAGGCTGGCTGGGCCAGCGTGTGTCCATCAATGCCAGCGAGCGACTGCTCAACGTGGACACCGCGGCGCTGCTCGCAGGTTTTCAGCACAAGCCCGGCAGCCACCCCTGGATCGGCGAGCATGTGGGCAAATGGCTGCACGCCGCCACGCTGGCCTGGTCGGGGGCCGGAGACCCGGCCTTGCGCGCCAAGCTCGATGCCGTGGTTGTTGCGCTGATTGATGCGCAGGAAAGCGACGGTTACCTGGGCACCTACGTTCCCGGCAAACGCTTCGGGCTGTACGAGGACGCGGACTGGGACGTGTGGTCGCACAAGTACTGCCTCATCGGCCTGCTCAGCTACCACCAGTACACCGGGCACAAGGGCGCGCTGCAGGCCGCCCGAAAGGCGGGGGACCTGCTCATCGCCACCTTTCCGGCACAGCGCAGCATCCTGGCGGCGGGCACACACGAAGGCATGGCCGCCACCAGCGTGCTCGAGCCCATGGTGCTGCTGTACCGCATCACCGGCGACGCGCGCTACCTTGGCTTTGCGCGCTACATCCTGCAGTCCTGGGACGAGCCCAAGGGCCCTGCCATCGTCAAGTCACTGCTCGCAGGCCGCCCGGTGAACAAGGTGTCCAACGGTAAGGCCTACGAAATGCTGTCGAATCTGGTGGGCTTGTGCGAACTGGCGCGCGCCACCGGCGAACGCCCGCTGATCCAGGCCGTGCTCAACGGCTGGACCGACGTGGTGACGAACCGTTTGTACGCCACCGGCAGCACCAGCCAGTTCGAGCACTTCCAGGCCGACCACGACATGAGCGACGGCGTGTACCGGCACATCGCCGAGACCTGTGTCACCACCACCTGGATCCAGTTCAACCTGGCGCTGCTGCAACTCACCGGCGAGGCGCGCTTTGGCGACGAACTGGAGCGCTCCTTCTACAACCACCTTGCTGCGGCCCAGCACCCGGGCGGCGACGACTGGTGTTACTACACCGCCTTGGAAGGAAAAAAGCAGTACGACAAGGACATCACCTGTTGCCATTCCAGCGGGCCACGGGGTCTGGCGCTGGCGCCGCAAGCCAGCTACCTGCGGGGCAGGGCACAGAGCCATGATGTGCTGCTGGTCAGCACTTTCGAGACCTCCGGTGCGATTCTGATGCTGGGCGGCCAGCGCGTCAGCGTGGCGCAGGTGAGCGGCTTTCCGTACCGCGGCGGGTCGGTGCTGACGCTGAGCATGGACCAGCCGGCGCGCTTTGCGCTCAAGGTCCGTGCGCCGGCCTGGGCGCAACCGCTGAAGGCGCACGGCGGCAGCTTGCGCGACGGCTGGCTGGAGCTGCCGCTGCGCCGCTGGCAGGACGGCGACCAGGTGCGCCTGGATTACCAGATTGCGTCGCGCGTCATGACTGGCGAAAGCACCCACGCCGGGCGTGCAGCGCTGGCCTGGGGGCCGTTCGTGCTGGCCTATGAGCAGCAGGCCAATCCGGGCCTGCCGGCGCCGCACAAGCTCGGCCTCTTGCAAGCGGCGATGGCCAGGGCCACCAGCGGCGGCAGCTCGCTGCGTTTCGAGACCCTGGTCGATGTGCCGGCCTCCGGTTCGGCACCGGCGCGTCCTCAGTCAGCCAGATTTGTCCCCTTTGCCGACGCCGGCGCAGACCACGGCAATTACCGCGTGTGGCTGCGCGCGCCAGGTGTCGCGCCGCTGGTCGTGCTCGGTGATTCGCTGCTGTCACAGGGCGAGGAGAGCCGATCACGGTCGGGCAACGTGGCTGGCTCCATCATCGACGGTGATCCGGGCAATTTGGTGAACACCTGGGACGGGCAGATGGCCGGTGAGGACTGGTTTGCCGTGACGCTGGAGGAGCCGGTGAGCGCTGCGCGCTTCGTCTTCATTCATGGGCGCAACTACCACGACGGCGGCTGGTTCGACACCCGAGCCGGCAAGCCCCAGGTGCAGGTGCATCGCACGGTTGACGGCCCCTGGGAAGCCATCGGCCGTCTGCACGACTACCCGGCCACCACGGCCACGCATCCTTCAGACCTGGCGGCCGCGCAATCGTTCGCCTTGCGCCTGGACGCGCCGGTGGTCTTTGTCGCGGTGCGCGTGCTGGGCAAGCCCTCCAGCGGTGACCGACCGCTGCAGGCCTTTGTCACCTGCGCCGAACTGCAGGCATTTGCGCAGTAACGCTGTGTGGCGCTTCGGCCATGTCGACTCGCAGGGACCTTGATTGGCCGGCGCTGCGTGCCCTCGAGGAGAGCGTGTCAGGGCTTTGTACGGATGCCAGCAGGATCGGCGGAAAGTCTGTATAAAGTTCCAAGGTAATTATTCAATTCGAGAATCCTGCATGTTGGCAGCCCCCATTCCGCACAATGAATCCGAGCGCATCGCGTCGCTGCGTCGGATGCTGTTGCTGGCATCGCCCGACGAGGAGTCCTTTGACCGGGTGACCCGTGCCGCACAGCGCATGTTCAACGTGCCGATCGCCCTGGTTTCGCTGATCGACGCCAACCGGCAGTGGTTCAAGTCCTGCATCGGCCTGCCGTTGCGGGAAACCCCGCGGGACATTTCTTTCTGCGGCCACGCGATCCAGGAAAAGTCGCTGTTTGTGATCGAAGACGCCCGGCTTGATGCGCGCTTTGCCGACAACCCCCTGGTCACGGGCGAGCCCCGTGTGATCTTCTATGCCGGCCGCCCGTTGCGCAACGCGGAAAATTTTCTGGTTGGAACGCTTTGCATCATCGATCACCGGGCGCGCCAGTTCAACGAGCAGGACCGGCGTACCCTCGACGACCTGGGCTACTGGGTGGAGCAAATTTTCTATGGCCGCGAGCTGAGCGAGGCGCAACACGCGGTACTGCGCGAGCTCGACGAGGTGCGGCGCAGCGCCATGCTCGATCCGATGCTGAACGTCTGGCATCGCGGCGCCATTGATCAGATGCTGGAGCAGGAGGTGTTGCGGGCCTTTCGCACCAAGACACCCTTGTCCGTGTTGATGATCGACGTGGACAAGTTCAAGCAGATCAACGACGTCTACGGTCATCCGGCAGGCGACGCCGTGCTGATCGAATTTACCAAACGCCTGCGCAGCGTGACACGTCCCTACGACAGCCTGGGTCGCTACGGGGGGGACGAGTTCATGGTGGTGTTGCCCGACGCCGAAGCCGCCATCGCGGTAGACGTCGCAGCCCGATTGCTGCGGGCCATGCGCTCGCCCGTCATGGTGGGCGATGTCGCCCTGCATGTTACGGTCAGCATGGGCGTGGGTTCGGCCGATTTCGTCTCGGATGCGCCGGAGGCGCCGCAGTTGCTGCTTCGGGCCGACACGGCGCTGTTGGCCGCCAAGCGCCTCGGGCGCGACCGGATTGAGGTTCATGCAGGGCCAGTCAACACACCCGGCGTGCCACTGACCCGGACCTGAGGCTGCGCCAGGGCTGTCCCGCAGGGCCGCAAGCAGCGCACCGCTGGCCGCCTCGACAGCTTTTCAGGCGCGCGCCAGGGGATTCGGTGTCGGCTCTTCGGTCTTCGTCAGCGTGTTGCGGTCCCGGTGGTGGAAGGGCTCGGGGTTGCCCCGGATCAGCAGCACGGTATCTTCGTCGTAAGTCCAGCTGCCATCCGCATGGATGCTCACCTTGATGCGAAATTCGGTGGTCTTGAACGCGTAGTCCAGAAACGGTGTGGAGCGAATGCCGAAGTGCTCCGAGTCGTGCCGCGCCAGCAATTCAAATTCGGTCGCGTCGGCCGCCGCTGTGCCGCCCGCCATCACGACCTGGCCGCGCGGAATCGTCAGCGTATGGATGACGCTGCCGGTGGCGGGTTCCCACAACCAGTAGCCCACCTGGTCATGGTAGGTCTTGACCTGGTCCGGCTTGACCACGTGGGTGTGGTAGCGCAAGCCGTAAAGCAACTGTGGCCCATTGGTCTGGGGATCGATCGGCTGCAGTTCCATGCGTTCCACATAGGCCTGCTTCTTCGCACCTTCGGCCTTGGGCTTGACGTCCAGGCCGCGGGCGCCGCGCCAGACCCCGGCCATGGCCCGCAAAGGCCCCAGATTTTTCAGCGTATCGACGTCCACGTTCGTCGGCTCGGTGTAGATGTCTTCGGGAAATTCGGTCATGAAATGTTCTCCAACTGGTTCATTAGACTCAACTCAATCCGGTGACTGAACTGCACTTGCGCCATATCTGTCGCGCCCTCGACGGGTGCGGCATCCGCGGGCTCCAGCGCGCAGGCCAGCGGGATGTGCCCCATGCCGGTGAGCAGCCCCGAGGTGGCGTCCAGGCCGATCCAGCCGGCGCCGGGCAGGTAGACCTCGCACCAGGCGTGCAACTGTGAATTGTCCAGCGCCGGGTGCGGCGTGGCGGGATCCACGTCGAGCAGATAACCCGAGACGAAGCGCGCCGCCAGACCACTCAGACGCAGCAGTTGCACCAGCAGCCAGCCCGAGTCGCGACAGGAGCCGCTGCCCAGTTGCAGCGTCTGCAGCGGCGTTTGCACACCGGCTTCCAGGCGCACCTGGTAGCGAGTGTCCTGCTGCACGCGCTGGTTCAGCGCCACCAGGAAGTCCAGTGTGCGCACCGGTGCATTGCCCGGGGCCTGCAGGTAGGCCAGCAGGTCCGGCTCGGACTCACTGGCCAGGTAAGGCGCCAGGGCCCGGGCGTCGCGCGCGCTGTAGGCAAAGGGAAAAAAGTCGGCGCTGGGGTCGAGAAAGAAGTCGAAAGGATTGCTGGGCACGAGCTCCACGTCCAGGTCCACCGTCAGCTTGAACTCCTGCATCACCTGTGTGAAGACGACGCGCGCCAGGTGATTCGCCAATGGGTCCTGCTGCCAGTTGATGAAGTGGTTTTTGGGATCCACCGTCAGGGCGTAGGACGCGATGCGCGCGCGGCAGTGCGGCGTGGGGTGCAGGCGCACGATCTGTGGCCCCAGCGTGACGGGGCGGCCGTACTGGTACTGTGTGACGTGCTGCAGGTGGATGCGCATGGGCTCAGCTCAACAGCTTGATCAGCGCGTCCGGATGGATGCCCCAGCCTATGAGCCCGGACAGGCCCATGAGCACGCCGAATCCCGCTGGCACCAGGCTGATCGCATACAACCACCACAGCTGCGTGAGCGATGCCACGGCCAGCAGGGAAATCGCCACCGCGAGCATGGCGTCGGACAGGTCGAACTGGTCGTCGTGAAAGTTCAGCGCGTCGTAGGTGATCTGGTCCTTCTCGGCCAGTACCTTGAGCTCTTCCTTCTTCTGCCCCTGCTCGCGGGCGAGCTTCTCGTAAACGTCGATCTGCTCCTGATAGGCCGGCTGGTATTGGGGCGCTACGGTGGCGGCCTGCAGGCGCAACTGCACCGCTGTCGCCTTGGCCAGCTCCTCGCGCAGGTTGCGCGCCTGGTAAAAGCCCCAATGGTCGATCTTGTCGGCCTGCGCCTGTTGCATGGCCTGCACGATGTTGTCGTCCTTGACCTTGCAGATGCCCATGAAGGTGGCGAGCAGTGCCACGGTGATGGCCACGGCCGGGTTGAGCCAAGCCGACTTCGGTTTCTTCTCTTGGGTTTCAATGGCGTCCAGGGGGTTGATGTCCATGGGATAGTCCTTGCAGCGTGTGAGGGAGCGTGCGACAGCAGCGCTGCCGCGGTGTCAGGCCATGATAACCAGAGCCGCCCAACTGCGTGCGCTGCGTAGAATCGGAACAATCATCCGGAAAGCCCCATGAACCCTGACAAAGAACTCGACGCCCGTGGGCTGAACTGCCCGCTGCCCATCCTCAAGGCCAAAAAGGCGCTGAGCGACATGCAGTCCGGCCAGTTGCTCAAGGTGCTCTGCACCGACGCCGGTTCGCTGCGCGACTTCCAGGCCTTTGCACGCCAGACCGGCAACGAACTGGTCGAGCAGCAGACCGTGGGTGAAGACTACATTCACCTGCTGCGCCGGCGCTGAGCCGGCACGGGATTCAGCCCAGCCGCACCAACTGCTCGCGCAGCTTGTCCAGCGTGGCGCCGTAGTCGGCCATGCGCTGACGTTCCTGGGCAATCACGGCCGGCGGGGCCTTGGCGACAAAGGCCTCATTGCCCAGCTTGACATGTGCCTTGGCCAGTTCGCCTTCGAGGCGGGCGATTTCCTTGGCTATGCGCAGCTTTTCCGCAGCGATGTCGACCTCCATGTGCAGGCAGATGCGCGCCTGGCCCACCACGGCCACGGGTGCCGCCTGCGCCGCCAGCGCCCAGGCCGCTTCATCGGCAAAGACCTTGACTTCGTTGAGCTTGGCCAGCGCCTGCAGCACGGGTGCGGACTGCTGCATGAACGCCAGCTCCTCGGGCGTCTGCGCCAGCACGAACAGCGGCAGGCGCGTGGCCGGTGACACGTTCATCTCGCCGCGCAGATTGCGGCAGGCGTCGACCAGTGCCTTGAGCTTGGCCACATGGGCGATAGCCGCTTCGTCGATGCGCTCGGGCTGGCACAGGGGGTAGGCCGCGATGCTGATGGATTCCCCAGATCTTCCTGCGACCGGCGCAACTTTTTGCCACAGTTCTTCGGTGATGAAGGGGATGATGGGGTGCGCCAGGCGCAGGATGGTCTCGAGTGTGCGGATCAGCGTGCGGCGCGTGGCGCGCTGCTGCGCGGCGTTGCCGGTGTTGATCTGCACCTTGGCGATTTCCAGGTACCAGTCGCAGAACTCGTCCCAGATGAACTGGTAGACCGTGTTGGCGACGTTGTCCAGGCGGTATTCGGCGAAGTGTTGCGCCACGGCCAGTTCCGTCTTCTGCAGCAGCGAGACAATCCAGCGGTCGGCGGCGCTGAATTCCAGGCACGTCGCATCCCCTTGCGCAGCACATTCGATCAAGCCGCAGTCCTGTCCTTCGCAGTTCATCAGCACGAAGCGCGTGGCATTCCACAGCTTGTTGCAAAAATTGCGGTAGCCTTCGCAGCGCTTGGTGTCGAAGTTGATGCTGCGCCCCAGGCTGGCGTAGCTCGCCATGGTGAAGCGCAGGGCATCCGCACCATAGGCCGGCATGCCGTTGGGAAACTCCTTGCGCACCCGGGCAGCGACCTTGGGCGCGGTCTCGGGCTTGCGCAGACCGACGGTCGATTTCTGCACCAGCGTCTCGATGTCCACGCCGTCGATCAGGTCCACGGGGTCAATCACGTTGCCCTCGCTCTTGCTCATCTTCTTGCCTTCGCTGTCGCGCACCATGCCGTGGATGTAGACATGCTTGAACGGCACGCGTCCGGTGAAGTGCGTGGTCATCATGATCATCCTGGCGACCCAGAAGAAGATGATCTCGTAGCCCGTGACCAGCACGCTGCTCGGCAGGTAGAGGTCGTAGTCTTGCGAACGCTCAGGCCAGCCCATGGTGGAAAAAGGAACCAGGGCCGACGAGTACCAGGTGTCGAGCACGTCGTTGTCGCGCGTCAGCATCTTGCCCGGCGCCTTGGCTTGTGCCTCGGCTTCATTGCGCGCCACGATCACATTGCCGTCCTCGTCGTACCAGGCGGGGATCTGATGTCCCCACCACAGCTGGCGGCTGATGCACCAGTCCTGGATGTTGTTCATCCACTGGTCGTAGGTGTTGACCCAGTTTTCGGGGACAAACTTCACCTCGCCGGATTGCACGGCGTCGATGGCTTTTTGCGCGATGCTCTTGCCCGTGGAGTCCTGCTCGCTGACCTTGCTCACCGCCACGAACCATTGGTCGGTCAGCATGGGCTCGATCACCTGGCCCGTGCGGCCGCAGCGCGGCACCATGAGCTTGTGTTTCTTCACCTCGACCAGCAGGCCCAGGGCCTCCAGGTCGGCAACCACCTTCTTGCGCGCCACGAAGCGGTCCAGGCCGCGGTAGGCCTCGGGCGCGTTGTCGTTGATCTTGGCGTCCAGCGT
>CAIKVZ010000286.1 GCA_903830985.1 uncultured beta proteobacterium | reverse complement strand
CGGCCGAGCGTTTGGGCTCGTGCTTGTCGTCCATCTTGATGCCGGTGGGAATGCCACGCCCGTTGTCCACCACACTCACCGAGTTGTCCGAGTGGATGGTCACGAGGATGTCGTCGCAGTGGCCGGCGAGCGATTCGTCGATCGAGTTGTCCACGACCTCGAACACCAGGTGGTGCAGGCCCGTGCCGTCGGAGGTGTCGCCGATGTACATGCCGGGGCGCTTGCGCACCGCTTCCAGGCCTTCCAGGATCTGTATCGAGTCTTCACCGTAGGCGGCCGAGGCCCCGGCCTGATTCGCATCGATGGTGGGCTGGAAGTTGGAGCTGTCGGCGCTGCCCTCGCCGGTGTGCACGGTTTCACCGTCGTTGGGGGTGGGCAGGGGCTTGTTTTCTTCGGTCATAAGGTTCTCAAAAATTCAATGCCAGCGGCGCGGCGCTGGCGTGGCGCGGGTCCCCACAGCGGGACCCGTTCGCAAAACACTAGATCCGCATCGGCATCACGACGTACTTGAAATTGGCGTTGTCCGGTATCGTAAGAAGGGCTGAACTGTTGCCGTCCGACAGCTCGAGTCGCACCATTTCCTGGCCCATGTTGGCCAGGGCGTCGATCAGGTAGGTGACGTTGAAACCGATCTCGATTTCCGGTCCCGCATAGTCGATGTCGAGCTCGTCCACGGCCTCTTCCTGCTCGGCGTTGTTCGCCGCCACGCGCAGCGTGCCGGGCTCGATGTTGAGCCGCACTCCCTTGAACTTCTCGCTCGTCAGGATGGCGGTGCGCTGCAGCGAGGCGAGCAGCGGGGCGCGACCCATGGTGATGTGATTCGTGTGGTTCTTCGGAATCACACGGTTGTAGTCGGGAAACTTGCCCTCGACCAGCTTGGTGACGAATTCCATGTCGCCAAAGCTGAACTTGGCCTGGTTGTTGGCAAAGCGCATTTCGATGGCACCTTGCGCGTCGCTCAGCAGGCGCTGCATTTCCAGCACGGTCTTGCGCGGCAGGATCACTTCCTGCTTGGGCACTTCCACGTCCAGCGTGGCCGACGCGAAGGCCAGGCGGTGCCCGTCGGTGGCGACCAGGCTGAGTTGCGTGCCTTCGGCCACGAACAGGATGCCGTTGAGGTAGTAGCGGATGTCGTGCACGGCCATGGCGAAGGACACCTGCCCCAGCAGGTCTTTCAGCGTCTTTTGCGGCACGCTAAAGGCGGGGCCGAAGGTGGCCGATTCCTGCACCAGCGGGAAGTCTTCTGCCGGCATGCTTTGCAACGTGAACTTGCTCTTGCCACCCTTGAGGATCAGCTTTGATTGGGAAGACTCCAGGCTCACCACCTGATCCGACGGCATGGTGCGCAGGATGTCGATGAGCTTGCGCGCACCGATGGTCGTCGTGAAGTCACCGGCGTCGCCGTCGAGTTCGGCCGTGGTGCGGATCTGGATTTCCAGATCGCTGGTGGTGAGTTGCAAGCTGCTGCCGGTCTTGCGGATCAATACATTGGCCAGAATCGGCAGGGTATGGCGCCGCTCCACGATGCCCGCGACGGACTGCAGGGCTGCGAGAACCTTCTCTTGTGTTGCCTTCAGGACGATCATGTCAACCTCTTGTCGTTAATTGTTTGAACTACGGTGGCAGCCGTGGCAGGCGCTGCGGGGGAACGGGAGAATCTGCAAATCTGCGATTTTCCGCGATTGCGGCAAATCTGCGATTTTCTCTTTTTTATCAGTCACTTGGCGCATGGCGGGCGGGAAATTCGCGGCTTTTTCAGCCTTTGAGGGTCTGCTCCAGCACATGCAGCTGCTGGTTCAGTTCAGTCATCTGTTGGCGCTCTCCGCCGATCTTGCGCACTGCGTGCAGCACGGTCGTGTGGTCGCGCCCACCGAACAGCTCGCCGATCTCCGGCAGGCTCTTTTGCGTCAGCTCCTTGGCCAGGTACATGGCAATCTGGCGCGGCCTGGCGATGCTGGCCGGGCGGCGCTTGGAATACATGTCGGCGACCTTGATCTTGTAGTAGTCCGCGACGGTCTTCTGGATGTTTTCCACCGAGATCTGCCGGTTCTGGATCGACAGCAGGTCACGCAGCGCCTCACGCGCGAGTTGGATGGAAATTTCCTTCTGGTTGAAGCGCGAATAGGCCAGGATCTTGCGCAGCGCGCCCTCAAGCTCGCGCACGTTGGAGCGCACGTTCTTGGCCACGAAGAAGGCCACTTCTTCCGGCATCTCCGAGCCTTCGGCGCGCGCCTTGTTGATCAGGATGGCGACGCGCAATTCGAGTTCCGGCGGTTCGATGGCGACCGTCAGTCCCGAATCAAAGCGCGACACCAGGCGTTCATGGATGTCGGGAAGACCCTTGGGGTAGGTGTCGCTGGTCATGACGATGTGCGACTTCTTCGCCAGCAGGGCTTCAAAGGCGTTGAAGAATTCTTCCTGCGTGCGGTCCTTGTTGGCAAAAAACTGCACGTCGTCGATGAGCAGCAGGTCCAGCGAGTGGTAGCGCTCCTTGAATTCGTCGAAAGTCTTGCGCTGATAGGCTTTAACCACATCGGACACAAACTGTTCCGCATGGATGTAGAGAACTTTGGCGTTGGGACGCTCTGCCAGTAGCCGGTTGCCCACGGCGTGCACCAGGTGGGTCTTACCAAGGCCGACCCCGCCGTAGATGAACAGAGGGTTGTACAACTGCCCCGGCGAACTCGCCACATGCATCGCCGCGGCACGTGCCATGCGGTTCGCTGTGCCCTCCACCAGGGTCTCGAAAGTCAGGGCCGTGTTGAGCCGGTTCTTGAAGCCGTTTTGCGCGTTTTCCTCCGCCGCGACAGCCACTTCGGGTGCGGTAAAAGAGCCAGCGTTCTGGATATAGCTTGACGGGCTGACAATGTTTTCTCGCGGAGTGATTGCTAACTCAACTTGAATGGATTGGCCGTAAAGCTGATTCAGCATGGCGGCGATCTGGCTGGCGTACTGGGCGCGGATCCAATCCAGTTTGAAGCGGTTGCCCACGAACAGTGTGACCTTGGACAGATCCTCCGCCACATGGGCCACGAGAGGCTTGATCCAGGTGTTGAACTGCTGTTCGGGCAACTCCTGCGCCAGTTGCTCCACGCAGGAAAGCCACAGGGCCTGCCCGGCATTCGGATTGGAGTTGGCGCCGGCGTTGGGGGGGTATCCTGGGCTCATTGTGCGGAAGGGTCTCTGTGGATACTTTTCATATTTTTGCGCTCTCATTGTAATTTATCCAGAATTTATCCACATCTCGGGGAAAGCCCTGAACGGTGGCACGCGGTGAAGCAAAATCAGGTTTTTATTGCCAGAGCCGAAAAATTTGCGATAATCTATGGTTTCCCTGATTCGGTTCAGGGTCATTTCACTTTGGCCATCACACCTGCGATGGCCCTGAACCCCATTAGGACCCCGACATGAAACGCACATACCAACCCTCCAAGATCCGTCGCGCCCGTACCCACGGTTTTCTGGTCCGCATGAAAACCCGTGGCGGCCGGGCCGTCATTGCCGCACGTCGCGCCAAGGGCCGCAAGCGTCTGGCTGTCTAAGACGGACTGTCTGGCAGAAGCCGGTGTGTCCGTGCAACGGCTAAAAACCCGGGAACAGTTTCAGGCCGTCATGGCCGCCGGAACGGTTTCGCGTACGACCCACTTTGCCTTGCATCGCAGCCCCTTGGCTGTGCCCGATGCAGCGCTTGACGCTGCTCAGGCGCCCTTGTGCTTGCCCGCCGAAGTATGGCTTGGTGCTTTGATCCCAAAGCGCTGGGCCAAGCGCTCTGTCACACGCAATGCCATCAAGCGCCAGATTTACGCGGTCAGCGCGCTGGACGAGTCGCGCCTGCCGGTGGCCGCCCATGTGGTGCGCTTGCGCACCTCCTTTGATCGCAAACAATTTGTCAGTGCCACTTCGGACGCGCTCAAAGCTGCCGTGCGCGGGGAGCTTGCGCAGTTGTTTGAGCGGGCCGCGTTGCCGCGCCCGTCCGTCCGGAGTGCGGCATGATCCGGTCCTTGCTGCTTGGCTTGGTGAAGTCCTATCGCCTGCTGTTGAGCCCTTGGCTGGGTTCGTCATGCCGATTTGCCCCGAGTTGTTCGGTGTATTCGCTGCAGGCACTGGAGCAGCATGGCGCGGCCGTTGGCAGCTACCTCACGCTGGCGCGTCTGGCGCGCTGCCACCCCTGGTGCGCCGGCGGCTGTGACCCGGTCCCGGCAGAAAAACCCCGGCTGTTCACTCGGCTGATTCCCCAATCCTCTCCAAAGAAGACTTCATGAACGATATTCGCCGCACCATTTTGTGGGTGGTTTTTGGCTTTTCCATGGTCTTGCTGTGGGATCAGTGGCAGGTTTACAACGGCCGCAAGGCCACATTCTTCCCGTCGCCCTCGTCGCCTGCCAACGTGTCTGCTCCTTTGGGCGCAGCCAGCGTTCCTGCGCCTGTGGCTGCTGCGCCAGGTGCCACGGTCGCAGGCGTTCCCGGTACTGTGACTGCGGCCCCTGCGGTTGCTGTGCCGGCCCTGCCGAAGGAACTCGTGGTGGTCGACACCGACGTGCTCAAGCTCACTTTTGACACCGAGGGCGGCTCGCTGGTGCGCACCGAGTTCCTCAAGCACATCGACATGGCCGACAAGACGCGCAATGTGGCGCTGCTCGACGAAAGCAAAGAACGCACTTATGTGGCGCAGACCGGACTGATTGCCGCTGCGGGCGGTGCTCTGATGCCAACCCACAAGACCGTGATGACGCTGGCGCCGGGACCCCGCTCGCTCCAGAGCGGCGAGAACGAACTCGTGTTGCGCTTCGAGTCGCCCGATCTCGGGGGCGTGAGGCTGGTCAAGACCTATACCCTCAAACGTGGTGACTACGCCGTCGAGGTGAAGCACGAGGTGTTCAACGTCGGAGCGGCGCCGGTGTCGCCGCAGCTCTATTTGCAGCTGGTGCGTGATGGCAACAAGCCGCCCGGCGAATCGTCGTTTTATTCCACCTTTACCGGACCGGCCATCTATACCAGCGCCAAGAAGTACCAGAAGGTCGAGTTTGCCGACATCGAGAAGAATAAGGTCGACGTGGAGAAGCAGTCCACCGATGGCTATGTGGCCATGGTGCAGCATTACTTTGCCAGCGCCTGGCTGCTGGGCGACAACATCAAACGCGATCTGTTCCTGCGCAAGGTTGACACCAACCTGTATGCCGTGGGCATGATCACGCCGCTGGACAACATCGCTCCCGGAGCGAGCAAAGTACTGCCGGCGCGTTTCTTCGCCGGCCCTCAGGAAGAAAAAGTGCTCGAATCCCTGGCGCCAGGACTCGAGCTGGTGAAGGACTATGGCTGGCTGACGATCCTGGCCAAACCCCTGTACTGGTTGCTGGACAAACTGCACAGTCTGATCCAGAACTGGGGCTGGTCGATCATGGCGCTGGTTCTGCTGCTCAAGGCTGCGTTCTTCTGGCTTAATGCCAAGGCCTATTCGAGCATGGCCAAGATGAAGGCCATTAACCCCAAGATCGTGGAAATGCGCGAGCGCCTGAAGGACAGTCCGCAGCAGATGCAGCAGGAGATGATGCGCATCTACCGCGAGGAAAAGGTCAACCCCATGGGAGGCTGCTTCCCCATCATGGTCCAGATCCCGGTGTTCATCGCCTTGTACTGGGTCTTGCTGTCGAGCGTGGAAATGCGCAACGCCCCCTGGGCGATGTGGATTCATGACCTTTCGGCACCCGATCCCTTTTACATCCTGCCGACTGTGATGACGCTCACCACCATGCTGCAGACCGCCCTGAACCCGGCGCCGCCGGACCCGATGCAGGCCAAGATGATGTGGATCATGCCGCTGGTCTTCAGCGTGATGTTCTACTTCTTCCCGGCCGGTCTGGTGCTGTACTGGATCACCAACAACGTGTTGTCCATCGCTCAGCAGTGGTTGATCAACACCCGCATGGGCGTGCCGCCACAATTCAACCTGCCCAAGTTCTGACGCAGCCTGCGCGCCGCAACAGCGTTTGGTCGGTGACGCGCGAGTTCATGAAGCAAGAGCATGCTGGCGCGTCACGCTGACCCCATTGCCGCGGTCGCCACGGCGGGCGGCAGGGGCGCCGTGGGCATCGTGCGCGTCTCGGGCAGGGATTTGTCGGGGCTGATCAATGCGCTGTGCGGACGCACGCTGAAAGCACGCGAGGCGACTTACCTGGCGTTTCGCGACGCCGACGGTTCAGCCATAGATCACGGTTTGGCGCTGTACTTCCCGGCACCACATTCTTTCACCGGTGAGGACGTGCTGGAATTGCAGGCGCACGGCGGCCCTGTGGTTCTGCAACTGCTGCTGGCGCGCTGCCTGCAAGCCGGCGCGATGCCTGACCCCGCCACAGGACAGCCGCTGCTGGCGGGGCTGCGCGTGGCCGGTCCGGGCGAATTCAGCGAGCGCGCTTTCCTGAACGACAAAATCGACCTGGCGCAGGCGGAAGCCATCGCCGACCTGATCGACGCCAGCACCGAGGCGGCTGCGCGCAGCGCCAGTCGATCCCTGGCGGGAGAGTTTTCACGCGAGGTCCATGGCCTGCGCGATGCACTGATTCATTTGCGCATGCTGGTCGAGGCCACGCTGGACTTTCCGGAAGAAGAACTGGATTTTTTGCAAAAGGCCGACGCGCTGGGGCAACTCGACCATCTGCAGCAGAGCGTGCTGCGCGTCCTGGGCCGTGCCAAGCAGGGTGCGCTGCTGCGTGAAGGCATACAGGTGGTGATCGCAGGCCAGCCCAACGCGGGCAAATCATCGCTGCTCAACGCACTGGCCGGTGCGGAACTGGCCATCGTCACTGCTGTGGCGGGGACGACGCGTGACAAGGTCACGCAAACCATACAGATTGAAGGCGTGCCGGTCCATGTGATCGACACCGCCGGTCTGCGCGACAGCACGGACGAAGTCGAGCGCATCGGCATCGCGCGCACCTGGGTGGAAATCGGCCTGGCCGACGCGGTGCTGTTCCTTCGCGACCTGAGTCGCGTGAACGAGACCGCTTACCTGGAGGCCGATGCCGTCATCGCTGCGGGACTGGCGCAGCAGATGGCGCCGCAAGTGCCGGTGCTGGAAGTCTGGAACAAGTCAGATGTCGCAGGGCAGGCCGCGACTGAATCCGCAGTCGGTGCTGCGGCGCACGAGCAGTTGCTGCTGTCCGCCAAGACCGGGCAGGGCCTGGAAGCCTTGCGTCGCAAACTGCTGGGCATCGCCGGTTGGCAGGCCGCGCCCGAGGGCGTTTTCATTGCGCGCGAGCGCCACGTGCAGGCCTTGTTGTGCGTGTCAGACCACCTGAATGCGGCGCAACAGCATCTGGTGCTGGGGTCGCAGTCGCTGGACCTGCTGGCCGAAGAACTGCGCCTGGCACAAACCGCCTTGAACGGCATCACTGGTGAATTCAGTTCGGATGACTTGCTGGGCGTGATCTTCTCCAGCTTCTGCATCGGGAAATAGGCGCGGCGCCTGCGCAACGCTCGCAGGTAAGCAGAGTTAACATTTCTTGTGTCGAATGCAGATCGGCGCTAACCTCGACCGAACATGAATGCTTTGAGCCCTATCCCTGACAAATTTGATGTGCGCGGCTTGGCGCAGGCGGTGGCATTGAACACCGCTGACGAAGGGTTGAACTTGGCACTGCTGCCCGCGCAATGGGATTTGCTGGCCGGTTACCTGTTGCCCTGCACCTTGGCGCCAGGGCAGGTGCTGATCGCTCGTGGGGAAGAGGATCGCAGCGTGTTCCTGGTGGAGAGCGGTAGCCTGAGCGTACATTTCGAAGACGAGAAGTCGCGTATCCGCATGGCCCTCGTGGGTTCCGGATCGGTCGTGGGCGAGGGCGGGTTTTTCTCCCATATGCCGCGCAACGCGACGGTGCAGGCGGCCGGACCTTGCGTGCTCTGGTGCTTGACACCCGTGCGGTTTGGTGAGTTGTCAAATCGTCAGCCGACGATTGCCTTGCCCTTGGTGATGGCGATGGCCGCGGTTTTGACCAAGCGGCTGCGCAATCGCCCGCGCAGCGTTGCCGCCACCTGAGACTTGGCACCTGCCCGCTGGGCACGGGGTTTCGGGGCGGCAAAATTTCCTCGCCGGTAAAATAAGAGGCTGAGCGCAGTCTTCTCTCTCATCCCACGGAACCCACCCACATGGTCAATCATCAAGAAATGGCCAACGCAATTCGTGCGTTGGCAATGGACGCAGTCCAACTCGCCAACTCGGGCCACCCGGGTGCACCCATGGGCATGGCCGACATGGCCGTGGCGCTTTGGGGAGGCCACCTGCAGCACAACCCGGCCAATCCGAACTGGCTCAATCGCGACCGTTTCGTACTGTCCAACGGACATGCATCCATGTTGCTGTACGCGGTGCTGCACCTGACCGGCTACAAGCTGCCCATCGCCGAGCTGAAGAATTTTCGCAAGCTGCACAGCAAGACCGCCGGCCATCCTGAAGTGGGCGTTACGCCCGGCGTGGAAACTACCACCGGACCGCTGGGTCAGGGCATCAGCAACGCGGTCGGCATGGCCCTTGCCGAGAAGCTGCTGGCGCAGGAATTCAACCGTGAAGGCCACGCCATCGTGGACCACCACACCTACGTGTTCATGGGCGACGGCTGCCTGATGGAAGGCATCAGCCACGAAGCCTGTGCCCTGGCCGGCGCCTGGAAGCTGAACAAGCTCATCGCCCTGTACGACGACAACGGCATTTCCATTGACGGCCCGGTAGCGCCCTGGTTTGTCGACAACACCCCGCTGCGTTTTGCCGCCTACGGCTGGAAGGTTATCGGCCCGATCGACGGTCAGGATGCCCAGGCCGTGTCGGAGGCGATTGCGCAGGCCAAGCTGTCCAGCACCGAGCCCACGCTGATCGTGTGCAAGACGGCGATCGGCAAGGGCAGTCCGAATCGCGCCAACACCGCCAAGGCGCATGGCGAGCCGCTGGGCGCGGAGGAAATCAAGCTCACGCGCGAGGCACTGAACTGGCCTTCTGCGCCCTTTGTCATTCCCAAGGATATCTACGCCGCCTGGGACGCCAAGGTCGCCGGCAAGGCCGCGCAAGCCGCCTGGGATGAGCGCTTCAAGGCCTATCAGGGTGCCTTCCCGGATCAGGCGAAAGAACTGTTGCGCCGCATGAAGGGCGCACTGCCGAAGAAGTTCAACCAGGTGGTGGTTGATGCCGTGCTGGCGGCGCACGCCAAGGCCGACACCGTGGCATCGCGCAAAGCCTCGCAGATCGCACTCGAAGCCTTCACGGCCGCATTGCCGGAACTGCTCGGCGGATCTGCCGATCTGACCGGATCCAACCTCACCAACACCAGCAGCACGCCCAATCTGCGCTTTGACATGATGGGCGTGGGCAATGGCGGGCGCCACATCAACTACGGCGTGCGCGAGTTCGGCATGGCCGCGATCATGAACGGTGTGACGCTGCACGGTGGCTTTATTCCCTACGGCGGCACCTTCCTGACCTTCAGCGACTACAGCCGCAACGCCATCCGCATGGCGGCGCTGATGAGGCAGCGTGTGATCCATGTGTTCACGCACGACAGCATCGGTCTGGGCGAAGACGGCCCGACGCACCAGTCGATCGAACACGCCGCCAGCCTGCGCCTGATACCCAACCTGGACGTCTGGCGCCCGGCCGATACGGCTGAGACTACCGTGGCCTGGGCCGTGGCGCTGCAAAACAGCGACAAGCCCACAGCCCTGTTGCTGAGCCGGCAGAACCTGCCCTATGCACCCAGGTGCGACTCGGTACTGGCGCCCGACGCGAGCGGACTGGACGCCATCAACAAGGGCGCCTACGTGCTGTCCGAGCCGCAAGACGCGGGACTGAAGAAGAAGATGCAGGCCGTCATCATCGCCACCGGCTCGGAAGTGCAGTTGGCGCTCAAGGCCCAGGCCTTGCTGGCCGCGCAGAAGATTGCCGTGCGCGTAGTTTCCATGCCCAGCAACACCACCTTTGATCGGCAGTCGGTGGACTACAAGACCCAGGTTTTGCCCGCAGGCGTGCCGCGCATCGCGGTCGAAATGGGCGTGACCCAGGGTTGGTGGAAATACGGCTGCGCCGCGGTGTTGGGCATTGACAGCTATGGCGAATCGGCACCTGCACCGGTGTTGTTTGAACACTTCGGTTTCACCCCTGCCAACTTGGCACAAACCGTGCAGGCGGTGCTGCAGCGCAAGGGCTGAGATCCTGGTTACCTGACAGATTTTATTTTTAAAGGAAAAAGAAAATGGCGATCAAAGTTGGCATCAACGGTTTTGGCCGTATCGGACGCATGGTGTTTCGCGCAGCGATTCAGGACTTCTCGGACATCGAAATCGTCGGCATCAACGACCTGCTCGAGCCCGAGTACCTGGCCTACATGCTGCAGTTCGATTCGGTT
>CAIKVZ010000285.1 GCA_903830985.1 uncultured beta proteobacterium | reverse complement strand
GGACGCGGTCGAAATGGCCTCGGGCGAGGCCATGCTGGCGGGCTTTGACGGATCCCTCACCCTGATCATGGTGGTGGGGATGATGACCCTGGGCGTGGACTGGCGCCTGGCGCTGGTCGCGCTGCTGCCTTTCCCGTTCATGGCTTTCGCGTTCTGGCATATCTCGGAGCAGATCCACCAGGCGTCGCGCGATTCGCTGCAGTGTTTCAGCCGCCTCAACGACCATGTGCAGGAGACCCTGAGCGGCGTGCGCACCCTGCGCGCCCTGGGACTGGAGGCGCGCAGCGCACAGCAATTCGCCGAACTCGCCGAGGCCGCAGCCCAGGCCAATCTGCGAGCCCAGCGCTGGGAGGCGGCGTATGAGCCCGCCGTGGGCATCGCCCTGGTCAGCGCCTCGGTCCTGACCCTGTCGCTGGGCGGCTACTTCGTTTGGCATCAAGAGCTGAGCATCGGCACGCTCACCGCCTTCACCATGTACCTGGGTCAGTTGATCTGGCCGATGTTTGCGGCCGGCTGGGTGCTGTCCTTGCTGGAACGCGGCCGCGCCGCCTGGGGACGCCTGCAACCGGTGCTGCACATGCCCCTGTCCATAGCCGACCACGGCACGGTGGCGGCCGTTGTCCCCGGGACCTTGCGCTTTGACGGCGTTCACCTGCGCTACGCCGGCCAGCAGCAGGACGCCCTGAGCGGTTTGTCATTCGAACTTGCCGCTGGCCAGACCCTGGGTCTGGTGGGACCGACGGGCGCGGGCAAGTCCAGCTTGGTGCGTCTGATCCTGCGCCAGTACGCGCAGAGTTCGGGGGACATGAGCTGGAGTGACACGGCGCTGGCCGACTACCAGCTCGAAGCCCTGCACGGCGCCATCAGCTGGGTGCCGCAGGAGCCGTTTCTGTTCTCGGCCTCGATCGCCACGAACATTGCCCTGAGCAAACCGGATGCTAGCCGCACTGAGATCGAGAACGCCGCCCGCCTGGCCTCGATCCATGAAGAGATCCTGCATTTTCCCAAGGGCTATGACACACCTGTGGGCGAAAAAGGTGTGACCTTGTCGGGCGGCCAGCGCCAGCGCGTGGCCATCGCCCGCGCCTTGCTGGCCGATGCGCCGCTGCTGCTGCGCGACGACGCACTGTCCGCCGTGGACACACAGACCGAGGCGCAGATCCTGAGCCATCTGCGCGACGCACGCCAGGGTCGCAGCGTGGTCATCGTGAGCCATCGCCTGAGCGCGGTGCTCGACGCCGACCAGATCCTGGTGCTGAAGCAAGGTCAGGTAACGGAACGCGGCACGCACGCCGAACTGGTTGAACACGCCAGTTGGTACGCAGCCCAGTGGCGCTACCAGCAACTGGAGGCCAGCCTTGACGCCGCAACCTGAGCCTACGACAAGCGAGCCGCGCAACACGCGCCTGGCGCTGGCGCTGCTGCGCCGCGCTGCCGCGCCCGAGCATCGCCACCTGTGGCAGGGAACGCTCTGGCTGATCGTGGCTGCGGCGCTGGAAGCACTCGGCCCCCTGCTGGGCAAGCAGCTCATCGACCAGTACCTGTTGCCGCGCCAACTGGAACTGAGCGCCATGGTCGGGCTGCTGGTCGGCATATTCACGGTCGGGGTCACGGCCAGCGTGCTGCGCTACTTCCAGCTCACGCGC
>CAIKVZ010000284.1 GCA_903830985.1 uncultured beta proteobacterium | reverse complement strand
TTCTCCAGCGCGCTGGCGCATTGTTGCGCCACCATGGTGATCAGGCCGCGGTCAGCCGCGTTCAAGTCTTGCGTCGGCTCGATGTAAATGAACCCCACCGGCAAGCGCCGCACCAGCAGCGGCACGACGTAGGCATCCTTGCGCAGACCCTCGGGCATTTGCCCGGTCAGCACGGCCTGCGTGCATTGACTGCGAATCTGCTCAAAGCGCTCCTGGACGGCCGGGTTGCCTGAACTGGCCTGCACCGTGGTGGCGCTTTCATCGATGGTGGCGATCACGCCGCCAACGGTGGAAATGAAGCTCGAGTCCGAAAGGTTGCACAGGCCAATGATCTGCGTCAGAACCCCCTGAAAGAAGTTGTTCAACGAGCGGTTGCTGATGCGGTAAATGTCGGGCGCGGCCTCGAGCACGCGCGCCAGGCCTTGGCGGTTCAGGTCGATGGTGCGCAAGTCACGGTAGGATTTGAGAGCGGCGCGCACCGTCGTGTAGAGGCGTGTCGCGGTGAGTTCGGTCTTGTCCTTGTAATCGTCGATGTCATAGTGTTCGATGACATAGCGTTCCGGCGCCACGCCGGGCTGGCCGGTGCGGATGACGAGCCGCACCATCAGGTTCTTCAAGTCCTTGCGGATGTATTCGACCAGCCTCAGGCCCGCGTCGTCGGTCTCCATCACCACATCGATCAGCGCCACCGCAATGTCGCCGTGGCGCTGCAGCAGTTCCCGCGCCTGGTAGGCCGATCCAGCCTCAAGGATCTCCAGGTCGCGATCGGCGAAACGGAAGCCCTTGAGGTTCAGGCGCGTCAGTTCGCGCATGTCGGGCTCGTCGTCGACGACCAGCAGCTTCCAGGTGTGGCGCGGACCCATCGGGCGCTCAAGGGAGGCGGCAGGATCGCTTCGGGTACGGATGAGTTTCATGCTTTTGCCCCAGACTGGCTATCGGAAAACTGCGCGGGAAATTGGATCTCGAAGCGGCAGCCGGCACCCGGACTGCTGAAGCACTGGATCGTTCCGCCGAGCTTCACCGTCACCAAGTTGTAGCAGATGTACAGACCCAGGCCGGATCCACCCTTGCTGCGACGCGTAGTGTAGAAAGGCTCGAAGATGCGCAGCAATTGTTCGGCGGACATGCCGGCGCCGTCATCCGCAAAACTCAGGTGCAGCATTGCGCCCTCGCGCTGCGCACCGATGCGAATGCTGCCGGCGCGCTGGCCGCCGTCGAAAGCGTGCTGCACGGCGTTCATGATCAGATTGGTCAGCAGTTGCTCGAGCTCGCCCGGAACACCATGGATCTTCAGTGCTTGCGGGCACTCCACGCCGACAGCGATGGGCAGGCGCTTCAGATTGCCCTGCAGCACGTAGAGCACGTCGGTGATCAACTCCTTCATGACAAAGGGACGCGCCTGCTCCGAAGTCTGGTCGATGGAAGTGCGCTTGAAGCTCTGCACCAGCGTCGCCGTGCGCCGCAGGTTGGCCAGCGCCAGGGCACCGCCCTGACGCAGGCTTTCGATTTCGGCGCGCAGCGCGTCTTCGCTCACTTCCTCCTCTGTGAGCAGCTTTTCAATGCGCAACAGCGTTTCCTCATGTTGCGAGACTGCGCCTACGGCGACACCGACCGGCGTGTTGATCTCATGCGCGAAGCCCGCCACCATACGCCCCAGCGAGGCCATCTTCTCGCTCTGCACCAGTTCGCCGCGTGTGGCTTCGAGTTCGACCATCTTGCCGGTCAGGTCGAGCCAGCGTTTGCGCAGCAGTTCCAGCAACAGCCAGCCCAGTCCGGCCACCAGCGCAAACACCGCAGCATGGCTCAGCAGCGCTTGCCGGATGCTGCCTTGGGTCAGTTCTACGATGGGCGCGTAGCGCTGGGACACACTGATGCCCCCGCGAATATCTCCCAGCTTGTAGCCCTGCTGCGCGTGGCACTGCAGGCATGGCTGCTCCACACGCAACGGCGCCATGTAGCGCAGCAGTTCGCCACGTTCGGCAGGCTCGATGCTGACAACCTCCGTCACGCCCGCTTCAAACGCCTGCAAGGATTGGCGCTCCCAGGGATCTGGCGCATTTTGCGAACGTACCGGCTTCAGGCTGGTCAGGCGAAAGATGGCGCCTGAATCGGATTGCGCCATCTCGGCAATCAAGCGCGTCATGTAGGCGGGATTGATCAGCGTCAGCAGCACGCCATCGGTGGTCGTGACCTCGCGGCGCGGGTGTATTAGATAGGGGTTTGGCTGGGTCGTCGGCGTCACCGGCACGTAGACGCCACCGTGGCTGGCATTCCAGCTGCGCGTCAACGACACCATGCGAAACATGTTGCGCGCACCCTCGGTGGCCACCTGGATGCTTTGCTGTCGCGTGTCGTCAAGGTGCGACTGCAGCGACAGGCCGACAACGCCGGCCCAAAGCAGCAAGGGAAACCACCACCAGATCCTCTGGCGAATGAGCGCCGGGACCGAAGTGCCGACGATGACCGGAACGTTGTTCATGCGGGCGGCTGGCAACGTCAGGGCCAGTCCGGATGACAGCATAGCCCAAGTTCGTGCACCTCGCGGCCCTATTTCCCCTGAGCCCAGCACCGCCATGCCGGTGCGGCGAAAATGACGACTCCACTTGACCGAAGTACATGCCTCTCCCGCCATCCCTTCAACATCCCAGCGTCCGCGCGCCACGCGTCCCCAGGTTGCCCGCCTCGCAGGCGGTGTTGCGCTCATGAGCCTGTCAAACCTGGTGGGCAGCTTCGTGCGCACACATTGGCGCGCCTATGTGGTGGCAGCGCTGATGCTGGCCACCGTGGCGGCCCTCACCGCCGCCATCCCGCGCCAGGTCGGCGCCATGGTGGACGAACTGGCCAAGGGGCAACTGGCGGGCGGCGCGCTGTTGCAGCGCCTGGGGCTGCTGCTGGCCGTGGGCGTTGCCATCTATTTTTTACGCGTGGGCTGGCGCCTGACGCTGTTTTCCGTCAGCTTCCAGCTTGGTGTCCAACTGCGCACCCAGCTCTACCAGCGCCTGTGCCTGCAAGGCCCCAGCTTCTTCCAGCAGCAGCGCACGGGCGACCTGATGGCACTGGCCACGAACGACGTGGACGCGGTCGAAATGGCCTCGGGCGAGGCCA
>CAIKVZ010000283.1 GCA_903830985.1 uncultured beta proteobacterium | reverse complement strand
TGCGCGGCAAGTCGGCCAAGCAGCGCGCGCTGGAGCTCATCAGCATCGCCCACCCCTCATTCCGCGCGGAACTGACGGAGCAGGCCAAACGCTGGAATCTGCCCTGAGGCCGTGCCAAGCCTGCCCGAGCCATCACTGCGCGCGCCTCGGGTGCGTGCGCCCCTGCCCACGGCCCAGTGGAGCGCCGGTCTGGTGGTCGGCCTGGGCGGTGCGCGCAGCTACCGCCTTTACAAACCGACTGGCCTGCGCCGCGATGAACGCCTGCCGCTGCTGGTGATGCTGCATGGCTGCAATCAGGATGGCCAGGCATTGGCCGACAGCAGCCAGATGAACCGGGTCGCGGCGCGCGAGCGCTTCTTTGTGCTCTACCCGGAACAGGACCGTTTGTCCAATGCCCAGCGCTGCTGGAACTGGTACGACACGCGCTCAGGTCGTGCGCAGGTGGAGGCCGGCATCATTGAGGCCGCGATTGACCAGGTCTGCCAGTTCCAGCCGGTTGACCCGGCGCGCATCGCGCTGGCCGGTCTGTCGGCCGGTGCCGGCATGGCGGCACTGCTGGCGATACGGCACCCGGAGCGCTTTCGCGCCGTGGCCATGCATTCGGGCGTGGCACCGGGGGTGGCGCAGTCGACCGCGGGCGCGCTCAGTGCCATGGGCGGACGGCGCAATGTGGCAACGCCCCTGGCGCCGCTGGCGCGTGGCACGCATCTGCCTGCACTGCTGGTGATCCAGGGCAACGCCGACCCCGTCGTCGCGCCCGCAAACGCGCTGCAGGCGGTGCAATTGTGGGCCAGGCGCGAGCTGGCCACGGCCGATGCCACACGCTGCGTGCAGCGCGGCGCCCGCTACGGCGCCAGCGTCACCGACTACCTGGCGCAGGGGCGATTGGTGGCCACGCTATGTGAGGTGCAGGGACTGGGGCACGCCTGGAGCGGCGGCGCTGCGGGCCGGCCTTTCAGCGACCCCAAGGGGCCGGGCGCGTCGCGCATGATCTGGTCGTTCGCGGCCCGGCAATTTGCGCGGGCCGCGAAGTAGGCTGCGGCTCAGTGCTTCCTGGCGGCGTCGCGGATCGACTGTGCGGCGTCTTTCACGGCTTGCTTGGCGTCACCCAGGCGCTCTTCAGCCTTGCCGGTGATCTGCTTCTCCAGTCCCTTGGCCTGTTGCTCCCGGTTGCCGACCAGCTTGCCGGCTTCTTGCTGCACTTTACCTGCGAGGTCTTTGACGGCGCCGTGGACTTGGTTCTTGTTCATGAGGTTTCCTTGAAGTGAATGAGGCTCGCGAGCCGGAATTGGCCCACAACTTCATGCTATTCAGGACGCTTCACCTCGTCTGTGCGATGGCCAACACTGGCGCGCCGAAGCCCGTCGAAAAGCGCGTCAAGCCGGTGTGTGGTCGATCTTGCGCACGTAGGCCAGCGCGACGCGCGGCGAAGCGTTGAGCAATTTCGCGATGTCCTCGATGTCGTCGGGCAGCGCAGCGTTCTCCCATCCCAGCTGGGAGTGCCGGGCCAGGCGCACCGCCAGCACCACGTTGAGCACGTTCGGGTGGTTTGGGTGCCGGCCATCGCTGATGCGCACCAGCAGTTCCGGCAAGCGCCAGAGTTTCATCAAGGCCTGACGCAAGTCATCCAGTTCAATGCCGAGGATGCTGCGCTGGATGCTGGCGGTGCGCAGCGTGGCATCGACCTGTTGCGCGTCGCGAATCTTCAGCGCCAAGCTGGGTGCGTGGCACCACAGCAGCATTTCGGCAAAGTCGTGCAAGAAAGCAGCCTGGTGCAGCACGCCGGCGTCGGTGTCGCCACGATGCACGGCAAAGCCCAGGGCGAAGTTGCCGGCACGCTCGGCGCGGGTCAGCAGCTCTCGCAGGCCCTCGAGCGCCAGCGGTTCGTCTTGCAGTCTGTCCTCCAGCGTGGGCTGCAGGCCGAAGGTACGAAAAAAAGGTGAGATACCCATCATCACGAGCGAACTGGTGAGGGTTTCCGTTTCGGTGCTGACACCCGGGCGGCGCTTGCTGGCCACATGGGCCATGAGCTTGAGCGTCATCAGTGGATCGGCTTCAATGGCGGCGCTCAGCATGCTGGCATCCACGTCGTCTTCGATGGCTCGAAGGTCCTCCAGCGCCTGCGAGGTCGCTGCCAAAACCGGGATTTCAGCGCCGCAAAAATATCGCGTCCAGGCAGACAGATCGCGCAGTGGCTCGGTCAGATGCCGCACTGCGTGCGCTGGCGCAGGCGTGTCAGGGTTGGGCGTGTCGGGCATGGGGGGGGCGGAGTTGCATGGCGTGCAGTATCTGCGGCCCGGCCCGGGGGGTCAAGCTTGGTGAATACCCTGGCTGCGCCTGTGGTTCAGCCTCAGTAGCTGCCGGGCAACAGAATGTCGTGGCCGATGCTGTTGATGTCGGTGCGCCCGCACAAGGCCATGGTCATGTCGAGTTCCTTGTGGATGATCTCCAGCGCTTTTGTCACGCCGGCTTCGCCCATGGCGCCCAGGCCGTAGACAAAGGAGCGGCCGATGTACACGCCCTTGGCACCGAGCGCACGGGCCTTGAGCACGTCCTGGCCGGATCGGATGCCGCCATCCATGTGCACTTCGATGTCCTTGCCCACAGCTGCGACGATCTTCGGCAGGGCGTGAATCGAGGACTCGGCGCCGTCGAGTTGGCGCCCGCCATGGTTCGAGACGATGAGCGCGTCGGCGCCACTGAGCACCGCCAGGCGGGCGTCTTCCGGGTCCTGTATGCCCTTGAGGATGA
>CAIKVZ010000282.1 GCA_903830985.1 uncultured beta proteobacterium | reverse complement strand
TCGCGGCACCAGGGTGTCGTAGATGCTGGCGTGCACGAACAGCCGGCGCAGCGTGGTGCAGCGTTGACCCGCCGTTCCCATGGCCGCGAAGGCGATACCGCGCAGCGCCAGGTCCAGGTCGGCCGAGGGAGCAACGATGGCCGCGTTGTTGCCGCCGAGTTCCAGGATGGCGCGGGCGAAGCGCTCCGCCAGGCGCGGCGCCACCTGGCGCCCCATGGCCGTGGAGCCTGTGGCCGAGAGCACGGCCACGCGGTGGTCGTCGACCAGCAGTTCACCGATGTCGCGCTGGCCGATCAACAGTTCCAGCAGGCCCGCGGGGGCGTCGCCGAAACGCGCCAGGGCGCGCTGCGCAATGGCGTTGGTGGCCAGCGCCGTCAGGGGTGTTTTTTCAGAGGGCTTCCAGACCACGGCGTCACCGCAGACCAGGGCCAGCGCGGCGTTCCAGCTCCACACCGCCACCGGAAAATTGAAGGCCGAGATCACACCGCACACACCCAGCGGGTGCCAGGTTTCCATCATGCGGTGCTCGGCGCGCTCGGTGGCCATGGTGCAGCCATAGAGCTGGCGCGACAGGCCCACGGCGAAGTCGCAGATGTCGATCATCTCCTGCACCTCGCCCGCGCCTTCGGAGCCGACCTTGCCGGCTTCCAGCGTCACCAGCAGGCCCAGATCGGCCTTGGCGGCGCGCAGTTCCTCGCCCAGCAGGCGCACCAGTTCGCCGCGCCGCGGCGCCGGCACCGTGCGCCACGCCAGATAGGCGGCGTGAGCGCGGGCTATTGATTCCGTGGCTTGCGCGGGCGTGGTCTGCGTCACCGCCGCGATGGGCAAGCCGCTGAGCGGCGAACAGACCGTGAGGTCGCCGCCCTGGTAGGCGCTGCGTGACACGCCCAGGCGTTGCAGCAACAGGTCGACTTCGGTGGCGAGGGTAGAGGCGTTGGACATGGGCAGTGAAGGTAAAGAGGTGGAGGCTGAATATGGCCCAACAGGGAGCGCTTGTCTAGCAAGAAAACGGAACGACTTGATGCCGTCTGAGACTGAACTTCTCCAAACCACCCTTACCCCAAACATTGCCAGGCCACCCCTGCTGGATGAAGTTGGGGTATCGTGTTGCCACATCATTCCCTTTGCATCACATGTTGCGAAAATCCTTTCTGCCGCCGATCGCCGATCTGCTGGCCTTTGAGGCCGCGGCCCGGCACACCAGCATTTCCCGCGCCGCGGCCGAGCTGCATCTGACCCAAAGCGCGGTGTCGCGCCAGGTGCGCCAGCTCGAAGCGCACCTCGGCATGGCACTGTTCCACCGCGTGCGCCAGCGCATAGTACTGACCGATGCCGGACGGGTTTACGCAGCGGAGTTGCGCGGCGCGCTGCAGCAGTTGTCGGGCGCCACGCAGAAGATCATGGCCTTCAGCGGCGGCGGTGGCCTGCTGAACCTGGCGGTGTTGCCCACCCTGGGCACGCGCTGGCTGATTCCGCGCCTGGGCGATTTTGCCGCGCGCCACCCGCAGGTGACGCTGAACATGGCGGCACGCACCGAGGCCTTCGACTTTGCGCTGGAACCCTTTGACGCAGCGATCCACTACGGCGCGCCGCATTGGGCCGGCGCCGTGTGTGAATACCTGATGCACGAGCAGGTGGTGCCGGTGTGCAGTCCGGCCTACCGGACGCTGCATGGCATACGGCAGACAAAAGACCTGGCCGCCGTGGTGCTGCTGCAGCAGAGCACCCGACCCACGCAATGGTCCGAATGGTTCGAGCAGGTGGGCGTGGACCCGGCCCATGCGCTGCGCGGGCCGCGCTTCGAGCAGTTCGCCATGATCGCCCAGGCGGCGGTGTCGGGCCTGGGCGCAGCGCTGTTGCCGCGCTTTCTGGTGGAGTCGGAACTGGCCAGCGGCGCCCTGGTCCTGCTGTCGGAGCAGGCGCTCACACCCAGCGACGCCTACTACCTGGTCTACCCCGAGTCGCGCGCCCAGGCGCCGCTGGTGCGCGCCTTTCGGGACTGGGTGCTGGACCAGGCGGGTCAACAAACGGCCCCCGGATAATGGTCCGATGAACTCCCCCTCGCGCGCTTCTTCCCTCGGGCATTCGCCCCGCACCGTGGGCCTGGTCGCGGCCGTGGTCACGGTCATCGTCTGGACCACGTTCATCGTGGTGGGACGCGCCACGGCAGACCCGGCGCGCGGCGGCTCCCTGGCGCCCTTCGACATCGTTTTTTGCCGCATCGTCGGCGCCAGCCTGATCCTGCTGCCCTGGGGCTGGTGGCTGGTGCAGCGCGACCGCGCGCAGGGCCGCGGCCAGTCCTCCCTGTTCGGCGTATCGCCGCTGTCGCTGCGCGTCACGGCCTCCATCGGCCTGTTCGGCGGCCTGCTCTATGCCATGCTGGCCTACAACGGTTTCGTCTTTGCGCCCGCGGCCCATGCCTCGGTGCTGATGCCGGGCAGCCTGCCGCTGTGGACCGCCCTGCTCGCGGCGCTGCTGCTGCACGACCGCATCACCTGGCTGCGCGCGCTCGGCCTGGGCTTGATCGTGCTGGGCGACCTGTGGGTCGGCGGGCCAAGCCTGCTGCACGCGTTGGACGGCGGAGAAGTCTGGAAGGGCGACCTGCTGTTCATGGCCTCGGCCTTCGTCTGGGCGACCTACAGCGTGCTGGCGCGGCGCCAGCGGCTGGACGCGGTGCGCGCCACCATCGCCATCACGGCCTTCGCCTTCGCCATCTATGTGCCAGCCTACCTCGCGCTACTGCTGAGCCACGCCTACCAAGGCCATCTGTTCAACGCGCCGCTGCGCGAACTGCTGTTCCACACCCTGTTCCAGGGCTGGGGCTCGGTGGTGATTTCGGGCATTGCCTTCACCAAGATGGTGGAGCACTTTGGCCCCGTGCGCTCCACCATGATCACCTCGCTGGTGCCCGGGCTCTCGGCCCTGGCCGCCGTGCTGCTGCTGGGCGAGCCACTGGGCTGGAACCTGGGCGCCGGCCTGGCCTGCGTGACCTTGGGCATCCTGTTTGGCGTGCGCGCTGCGGCGCCTGTGAAGGCCAAAGCCGCTGCACCGGGCCCTGTCACGGCGGGCAGCTGAGCATTCAGATCCAGCTCAGGTCGGCGCGGCTCAGCGGCAACTGCCGCACGCGCTTGCCGGTGGCGGCAAAGATCGCGTTGCACACCGCCGGCGCCAGCGGTGGCAGGGCCGGTTCGCCCAGGCCTGTGACAGGCTGATCTGACTTGACAAAGTGCACGTCGATGCGCGGCGGCGCATCGGCAAAACGCAGCAGCGGATACTGGTTGAAGTTGCCCTGCACGACGCGCCCGCGCTGGATGTCGAGCTCGGCATACATCAGCGTGCTCAGGCCGTCGATGACCGAACCCTGAACCTGGTTTTCCGCACCGCTCAGGTTCACAATCTGCGAGCCGATGTCGGTCACCACGACCACGCGATCCACCTTCAACTCGCCCGCCCTGGAGACCGTGACCTCGGCCACCTCGGCGACATAGCCGCGGTGGCTGAAGTGAAAGGCGACGCCCTGGCCCTGGCCTCGCGGAAACTTCTTCTTGCCCCAGTCGGACTTGGCGGCGACTTCGGTCAGCACGCGGCGCATGCGTGCCACGTTGTAGGGCTGGCCGCGCTCGCCGCTGCCCGGCTGGATGTCCTTGTCCCCCAGCAACGCCAGGCGAAACGCCACTGGGTCGCGCCCGGCCGCATGCGCCAGCTCGTCGATGAAGCTGTGGAACACCCAGGCAAAGACGTTGCTGCCTGGCGCGCGCCAGGGGCCCATGGGAATGCCGCACTCCATGGGCGTCTGCTCCAACAGGCAGTTGGCGACCCAGCGGCCGGGAAACTCGTCGCCCGACAGGCTGGCGCCGCTGCCCGGCTGCAGCACCGACTGCCCGTCACGCTGCACGCGATTCGCGAAGGTGACAAAGTGGTTGTGCCAGGCCGTGAGCTGGCCCTTGGCGTCGAGCGCGCCGCGCAGGAAGTGGAAACCCCCGGCGCGGTAATGGTCGTGGCGCAGGTCGTCCTCGCGCGACCAGGTGAGCTTGACCGGCGCCTTCACGCGCCGGGCAATGGCCGCGGCCTCGACGATGTAGTCCGAGCTCAGGCGCCGGCCAAACCCGCCGCCGCTGCGCGTTATGTGCAGCGTGATCTTTTCCTTGGGAATGGCCAGTGTGCTGGCCACCAGGTTCTGCCCGGCGGCCGGATTTTGCGTCGGCGCCCAGAGCTCCATGACGCCGTCGTGCCACCAGGCCGTGCAGTTCTGCGGCTCGATGCTGGCGTGCGAAATGAAGGGGTAGCTGTACTGCGCCTGCACAGTCTTGCTGGCTGCGGCAAAGGCCGCTGCCGGATCGCCGTCTCGGCGCAATGGCACGCTGCCGGGCTGTTTGGACAGCGCCTGCGCCTGCGCCACAAAGCCGTCCCAGCTCTCTTTCACGACCGCGCCTTCGTCCCAGTTGACCTTCAATTGGCGGCGCGCACTGAAGGCAGCCCAGGTGGAGTCGGCCACGATGGCCACGCCCGGCATGAGGCCGTTCAGGTTCGCCGTGCCGTCGATGACAAAAGCGTCACGCACTCCCGGCAACGCCTTGATGGCATCCAGGTTCGCGCTGATGACCTTGCCGCCGAAGGCCGGGCACTTGTCGAACACGGCGTACAACATGCCGGGCAGGCGCACATCCATGCCGAACAAGGGCTTGCCAGTGACCACGGCGAGGTTGTCGACGCCGCCCACGCGTTGGCCCAGCAAGGTGTAATTTTTCGGCTCCTTCAAATGGACCGATTCGGGCGCCGGCAGGGGCAGCGTGGCGGCGGTGGCAGCCAGTGCGCCGTAGCCCAGCGAACGCTTCGTCGGCAGGTGCTGCACGGCGCTGTGTGCCGCTACGCATTCGGCCACCGGCACCTTCCAGGTCTGCGCTGCGGCCTGCACCAGCAGGGTGCGCGCCGTGGCGCCCAGGCGCAGGAAGTTGTTGTAGTTGTTGGGCGTCGAGGTGGAGCCACCGGCGCTCTGCCCGCCATAGGCCGGATCCAGATCGCCCTGGACGATACGCACGTCCTTCCAGTCCACTTCCAGTTCCTCGGCGATCACCATGGGCAGCGAGGTCTTGATGCCCTGGCCGATCTCGGGCTGCTTGGAGATGAGGGTAACGACGCCATCGCTGCCGATGCGGATGAAGGCATTGGGCTTGAAAGCAGCGTCCTGGCCGGCGGGCTTGCCCACCAGTTCGGCCGCGCCCGCAGGCTGCAGGTAAAGCCCCAGCAGCAGGCCACTGCCGCCCAGCACGGACTGGCGCAGGAAGTCGCGCCGGTGCGAGCCTGTGGCCGGCGCAGGGTTGGTGTGGTGTTGGTTCATGCTGTGCCCTTCTGCTTGGCGATGACGGCCGCGCGGTGGATGCCCGCGCGGATGCGCAAATAGGTGGCGCAGCGGCACAGGTTGCCCGACATGGCGTCGTCGATCTCGGCGTCTGTGGGATCGGGGTTTTCCTTGAGCAGCGCCGCGGCGGTGAGGATTTGCCCGCTCTGGCAATAGCCGCATTGCGGCACATCGAGCTCGAGCCAGGCCTGCTGCAGCGGGTGCGCGCCCTGGGGGTCCAGGCCCTCGATGGTGAGCACCTGCTTGCGCCCGACAGTGGAGACCGGCGTCATGCAGGAGCGCGTCGGCACGCCATTGAGCTGCACCATGCAGGCGCCGCAACTGCCCACGCCACAGCCGTACTTGGTGCCGGGCAGATCCAGGTTGTCGCGCAGCACCCACAGCAGCGGGGTTTCGGGGGCGGCTTCGACCTGGCGCGCCACGCCGTTGATGTTCAGGGAATATTGGCTCATGGCTTCACCTTACTTGATTCGCCGCATCTCTGCACAGCTGCCGCTCGGCGGCCTGCAGGTCGTCCATCGTATCCACATCGATCACACTGCCGGCATCGTGCACGTCCAACGCCAGTGCAGCAAACCGGCGCAGCACGGACGACGCACCGCCCGCACCTGACAAGCCCATGAGCGCCACGCCGCAGGCGGCGCCGAACCCGACCGGATGTCCGCGCTGACCCTGGTAGAACGGGAGCACCACCTCGTGCTGTGCCAACTCGGTGGCCACGCGGCGCAGCGTATCGGCCTGGATCAGCGGCAGGTCGCCCGGCAGGATCAACCAGCCCTGCGACTGCGCTGTGGCACGCACAGCGGCGGCGATCGAGTCCCCCATGCCGGGGTGGCCACCGTCTTCCAAGTGCCAGGGCAGGCCGCTGGCGCGCACGGCGTCCAGCGTGTGCTCCAGCACGGTCTTGACACCCAGGCGCGCCTGCAGTTTGGAGCCGACGCCGCCCGAAGCGGCGAAGCGTGCGCCTTGACCAGAGGCCAGGACGATGACAGTGGGATCAGGGTATTTCACGCAGCAGCCTTTGGTTCCCGAAACGCGCACTATAGGCGCGAAACCGCCGCGCTGCTTCAGGCGGTAACGAGTCGCAGTTGGGTGATTTCCGAAGGTGCGCCAAAGCGCTTGGGCGGGCCCCAGTAGCCTGTGCCGCGATGCGTGTAGACCCAAAGTTTCTCGAGGCGGTGCAGGCCCGCGGTGAACGGCTGCTGGAACTTCACGAAATGCATCCAGGGCCAGAACTGGCCGCCATGCGTGTGACCGGACAACTGCAGGTCAAAGCCCGCGTCCGACGCGACCTGGGCGCTGCGCGGCTGGTGCGCCAGCAGCAACCGAATCCCCGCAGCCGGCGCACCCAGCAAGGCCGCGACCGGGTCGCTGCGATGGTCCTCGTCAAAGTGATGGGCACTGAAGTCCGCGACGCCGGCCACCACCAGGTTGGCGCCATCGGGCTGCAGGTCGCTGTCGTGACGCAACACCACATGCTCATTCATCAGGACCGTCACACCCAGACGCCGCAGTTCGGTGATCCAGGCGTTGGCACCGCTGTAATACTCGTGGTTACCGGTGACAAAGAAACTGCCATGCCTGGACTTCAGCCCCGCCACCGGCGCCACATGGCGCTGCAGGTCGGCCACACTGCCGTCCACCAGGTCGCCGGTGATGGCCACCATGTCGACACCCAGCGCGTTGACCCGTTCCACGATGCGTTCGATGTAACCCTGGCGAATGGTGGAACCCACATGAATGTCGGAGATCTGCGCCACCGTGAAGCCATGCAGCGCAGCGGGCAGTCCCACGATGGGCACGTCGACGCGCACCACCCGGGCTGTGCGCCGCGCATTCCACAACCCCCAGGCACTGGCAAGCAGGCCCGCCGCGAGGACTGCCAGCGCGCTCCAGTGACGCAGCCCATCGAACCAAGCCGACTCAGGCGCAAGCAAAACCGATATCCCCCAGGCCAGGAACAGCAGGGCATCGCGCAACACGCTCAGCACCAGCAGCGTGGAGAACAGGCCCATGGCCAGCGCGCCGCCCCAGGCCAGCAGCAGCGACATGCGGCTCGCGCGCCGCGCCAGCAGGGCCATGGGCATGAGCAAGGCCGACAGGCACAGCATCCCCCACAGCAGGATGGTGCCTGCTGGCCAGTTCAGGAGTTCGGAGGAAATGCGCCAGCCTATCCAGGCGTGCAACAGGGAAGAGACAAGAAACAGCGGGAGCAATCGCATGGGGCACTTCAGAATGGCACAGAAGGGCTATATGACGCGCCGCCACGATCTTTCAAGAAGCCAACGCTAAGATGGATTGCTCGACCCTTTATTCATTCACACCCGACAGGAACAACACATGGCAAACATTGCCTTTCTCGGCACCGGCCTGCTCGGCGCCGCCTTCGCCGAAGCTGCCGCAAAACGCGGCGACACCGTCACCGCCTGGAACCGTTCACCGGAAAAAGTACTGGCACTGGCGCCGTTCGGCGTGCGGGCAGCCACCACGCCGTTGCAAGCCGTGCGCGGCGCACAGCGCATTCACCTCGTGCTCAAGGATGACGACAGCGTGGAAGAGGTGCTGGCTTCGGCGCGCGAGGGGATTGCGGCCGACGCCATCGTCATCGACCACACGACCACGCTGCCCACCCGCACAGCAGCGCGAGCCCAGCGCTACCTGGCAGAAGGCTTGAACTACCTGCACTGCCCAGTCTTCATGGGCCCGGCCGCGGCACGCCAGGCTCAGGGCACGATGATGGTGGCAGGACCCCCGGTGCTGTTCGAGCGAGTCCAGGCCGATCTGGCCAGGATGACCAGCCGGCTCGAATATTTCGGCGAACGCAGTGACCTCGCTGCCGTGAACAAGCTGTTCGGCAACGCCATGATCATTGGGGTCGGCGCAGTCATGGCCGACGTCTTCACCATGGCTCAAGCCAGCGACGTCAGCCCCGAAGACGCCGCCCGGCTGTTCGGCTTTTTTGACCTGAATGCCATGGTGGCCGTGCGCGGCGCGAACATGGCAAAAGGCAACTTCACGCCCAGCTTCGAGCTGAGCATGGCGCGCAAGGACGTGGGCCTGATGCTGGCCACCGCGGGAGACCGTCCCTTGGCGGCCTTGCCTGCGGTCGCAGCGCGCATGGACCAGCTGATCGCGGCGGGGCATGGCGCGCAGGACTCCAGCGTGCTGGCCATCGACGCCGTGACGCGACGCTGAGGCCCGGCGTCCCACGGCCAGCCGCCATCATGTGGTTTTCCACAATAGGCAGGGGCCGGGTCAGGGATTAGAGTCCTGACATACCAAAGGAGACCCCTGACATGGCTACAAACCCCTCGGCCCCCAAACGGCCCCTCTACCGCTCGCTCTACTTTCAGGTGCTCACGGCGGTGACGCTGGGCATTCTGCTGGGGCATTTCTACCCGCAGATCGGCGCCGAAATGAAACCACTGGGCGAGGGTTTCATCAAGCTCATCAAGATGATCATCGCGCCGATCATTTTCTGCACCGTGGTGATCGGCATCGCCGGCATGGAAGACATGAAGAAGGTGGGCAAAACAGGCGGCCTGGCGCTGCTCTACTTTGAAATTGTCAGCTCGATCGCGCTGGTGGTTGGTTTGGTCATCGTGAACTGGGTCGAGCCAGGCACCGGCATGAATGTGAACGTGGCGTCGCTGGACACCAAGGCGGTCGCGGCCTACACCGGCCCCGGCAAGATGGTGGGGACGGTGGATTTTCTGATGAACATCATTCCCACGTCGGTGGTCGATGCCTTCGCCAAGGGCGAGATCCTGCAGGTGCTGCTGTTTGCCGTACTTTTTGGTTTTGCGCTGCACCGCTTTGGCGGGCGCGGCACTCTGGTATTTGATTTCATCGAAAAGACGTCGCACGTGCTGTTTGACATCGTAGGCATCATCATGAAGGTGGCCCCCATCGGTGCCTTTGGCGCCATGGCCTTCACTATCGGCAAGTACGGCGTGGGAACGCTGTTCTCGCTGGGCAAGCTGATGGGCACCTTCTATCTGACCTGCTTCATCTTTGTCTTCCTGGTGCTGGGCACCATCGCCAAACTGCACGGCTTCAGCATCTGGAAGTTCGTCAAGTACATCAAGGAAGAACTGCTGATCGTGCTGGGCACGTCCTCGTCCGAATCGGTGTTGCCGCGCATGATGGAAAAGATGGAAAACCTGGGCGCCAAGAAGACCTGCGTCGGTCTGGTGATCCCCACGGGCTACTCGTTCAATCTGGACGGCACCTCCATCTACCTGACCATGGCCGCGGTCTTCATCGCCCAGGCCACGAACACACCCATGACGCTGGCCCAGGAACTGACCCTGCTGGCGGTGCTGCTGCTGACCTCCAAGGGCGCAGCCGGCATCACGGGCAGCGGTTTCATCGTGCTGGCAGCCACGCTCTCGGCCGTGGGCACGGTTCCGGTGGCCGGCCTGGCGCTGATCCTGGGCGTGGACCGCTTCATGTCGGAAGCCCGCGCCCTGACGAATCTGGTGGGCAACGGCGTTGCCACCCTCGTGGTGGCCAAGTGGACTGGCGAGCTCGACATGCAACGCATGCACGCCGGCCTGAACAACGAAACCTGGATCGAGGCCGAAGCGCCTGAAGTGCTGCTGGACCAGAAGGTGGCACATATGGCGACGCACCGATAAGCCTGCTGTCCTTGAAAAGGCCTGCAAGTTGACGCTTGCAGGCCTTTTTTGCTTTCAGACCGACGCGCGGTTCCAGTCTCAGTTCGAGGCGCGGCGCAAGGTCTCCACCACGGGGCGCTTCAGTACATCACGCAAGCCCCACCAGCCCGCCATCAGGGCCAGCAAGGCGCCGCTCAAGGCGCCTAGCAGAGGCACCCACAGCGAGACCGACCAGTCGAACTCGAAGACGTATTTCGCCAGGGCCCAGCCGACCGCGCTGGCCACGACCGAAGCCAGAAAACCCGCCAACAGTCCGACGCCCGCCAGTTCGGCGCGCTGCACCTGGCGCAGCAGGCCCGAGCCGGCGCCGATGGCACGCATGATGGCGAACTCGTGCGCCCGCTCTTCCCGCGTCGCGGTCACCGCAGCGAACAACACCACCAGTCCCGCAGCCAGCGTGAAGCCGAACAAAAACTCCACGGCGCGAATCACCTGATCCAGCACGCCCTGCACCTGGGCGATGGTGGCCGTCATGTCCACCGCCGTGATGTTGGGAAAGGCACGCACCAGGGCGTTGTCAAAGCCGGGCTGGCCCGGGCGCCTGGACGGTGCGCGAAAGGCGCTCATGTACGTGGTGGGCACGTTGTCCATGCGGCTCACCGGGTAGATAACGAAAAAGTTGGCCCGCATGGAGCCCCAGTCGACCTTGCGCAGCGAGGTGATGCGACTCGTCGTCTGCATGCCGCCGACATCAAACACCAGGCTGTCGCCGAGCTTGAGCTTCAGGGTTTTGGCGATGCCCTCCTCCACGCTGATCGCATCCTGCTCCTCGGCACGCCACTGCCCCGCCACCACCAGGTTGTGCGCCGGTTGCTGCGCGCTGTGCGACACATTGAACTCACGGTCCAGCAGGCGTTGCGCCCGCTCCTCGACATAGTCGTCCGGCGTCACTGCCTTGCCGTTGATGGCGACAAGACGGCCGCGAATCATCGGGTACCAGTCGAAACGGCTCACGCCGGCGTCGCGCAGCGCCTGCTGGAAGGCCTGGCTTTGCTCGGGCATGACGTTGATGACGAAGCGGTTCGGCGCATCCGGCGGGGTGGCCTGGCGCCAACTGGCGATCAGGTCGGTGCGCAGCAACACCAGCAGCACCAATGCCAGCAAGCCCACGGCCAGGGCACTGACCTGCACCACGGTGTAGCCCGGACGCGCCGAGATCTGCCGCGTGGCCAGCACCAGCCAGCGCGGCGCCGTGGCCTCGTGCACGCTGGCGCGCAACAGCTTCACGGCCAGCCAGCTCATGGCAGCGAACAACGCCGTGGCCAGCGCAAAGCCTCCGACGGCGATCAGCCCCAGGTTCAGGTCGCGGCTGACGGCCAGCAGCAGCGCGGCAAAGCCCGTCACGCCCAGGCCCAGCACGGCCAGCGAGGCCGGCCGCAAATTCCCCAGGTCGCGCCGTATCACGCGCAGCGGCGGCACTTGGGCGAGTTGCAGCACCGGCGGCAGGCCAAAGGCCACCAGCAGGGTCAGGCCCATGCTCAGGCCAAACGCCACGGGCCACAAGCTGGCGGCGGGCAGGGCCGCGTCCACCAGTCCGGCCAGCAGCGCCACAAACACGTAGTGCACGGCATAACCGATGGCCACGCCCAGCAAGCTGGCGAACAGACCGACCAGCGCGAACTCAAAGCTGTAGCTCAAGGCGATGCTGCGCTGGCTCTGACCCAGCACGCGCAGCATGGCGCAGTCGTCCAGGTGGTTCGCCGCAAAACCGCGCGCGGCAAGCGCCACCGCCACGGCGCTGAGCAGGGCCGCCAGCAAGGCCACCAGGTTCAGGAATTTTTCCGCGCGGTCCAGGGTCTGGCGCATCTCCGGGCGTCCGCCCTGTAAGGACTCGACCCGCAGGCCGCGCACTTCGCGCTGCTTGGCCTGAAGATTGGCCCATAGCTCGAAGGCCCGGGCATCGGCATCCGTTCCCGCCACGGCAAAGCGGTAGGTGATCCGGCTGGCCGGCTGCACCAGACCGGTGGCCCCCAGACCGTCCTGATGCAGCATGACGCGCGGCGCAAAGTTGCTGAAACCACCGCCCCGATCAGGTTCGTTCACGATGATGCGGCTGATGCTGAACTGGCTGTCGCCCAGCAACAGGGGATCCCCCACTTTCAGCCCCAGCGACTCCAGCAGCGAGGCGTCGACCCAGGCCTGCCCCGGCCCCGGCGCTTCACGGGAAGCCTCACTGGCAGCCTCAAGCTGGCGGGTCAGCTTGAGGCTGCCGCGCAACGGATAGCCGGCGCTCACGGCCTTGAGGGCCACCAGTTTGGCGGCGCCACCTTGCGCCTGGACAGCCCGCGCCATGGTGGGAAACGTCACATTCGTGGCGCTCTGCAAGCCCAGGGCCCGCGCCTTGGCGATGAAGGCCGCAGGCGTGGGGTTGTCGCTCGACACCACCACGTCGCCGCCGAGCAACTGGCGCGCGTCGCGCTGCAGTCCGGCGTTGAGCCGGTCAGCGAAAAATCCCACGGCCGTGAGCGCTGCCACGGCCAGCGTCACGGCAACGATCAGCAAGCGCAACTCGCCGGAGCGCAGGTCGCGCCAAAGGGTGCGCCAGCCCTGGCGCCAAAAAGAAACGTTGGAGGGTAGGGACCGAGCATCACTGCTAGATCCCCCCCTAAGAACCGGACGTGCGTCTTTCAACGCATCCGGCTCAAGCACGACCCCTGGCTTGGTAGGCTGTTTTGGTTGCATAGCCACAGTCTACCTGCCAGATTAAAGTCCCCATGCTGGGACCGGCTTGGTTACCTCCAAACCCAGGGCGTGGGCCCGCCGGTGAAGGATCGGGTGCAGCAGCACTCGATTGGTGAGAGCTTCGCTCCCACCCAGAGCGCGGCTGACGATGTGGTGATCGTCGAACCACTCCTTACTGTTCCGGCATGCCCCAGAGTTCGCAGTCGACGCCACTCGTCCGCTTCCCCCGGTTCTCGGTAACTCTCCTGACAGCCAATGCCTTGGACTGCCATGATCGGACCAGACTCCTTTAGAGCCGCTTGACGCGGCGATAGTCTTTGTCCAGTTCTGCCTGCGCGATACGCATCTGCGGCTTCCCAGCGAATCGTTGCACCAGCTTTCCAATCATTGGAATGGAATGCCAGTCATACGGCCCGCCTGGAGACG
>CAIKVZ010000281.1 GCA_903830985.1 uncultured beta proteobacterium | reverse complement strand
GCAGCATCTGCCTGGATCACCGTCAAGCGGCAGGGAAACGTCTCGCGGTAGGCCCGCAGTTCCGCGACGATGGCGCTGAGGGTGTTATCCGACATCGAGCCTGAGGTGTCGATGGCAAAGATCATGTGGCCAGGGGCCTCGACGCCGACCGATGGCAGCAGGAATCCACGGTGAATGTGCTTCTTCGAAAACGGCCACAGGCTCCAATCGTTTCGGATCCGGTCCTGAAGCCACTCGCGCAGCAGAGCACGCCAGTCGATGAAGGAGTCTTCCACGGCTACGCATTCCAACTGGAACCATGCCGCTGAAGTGCCATGCAGCTTCGAAGAGGCGTCGCTGCGCAGCTCGGCGCACAAATCGGCAAGCTGGGAACTGTCCGGTCTGTCCGCATCAGTCAGACCCATGGTCCGTGGATCATCCTGCTCTAAAAGATCTACACCGATGCCTGGCACGTTTCCGGGTCCGTCGTCCATGCCGTCGCCCTTTCCACCAGCATTCCCATCTGAAGAAGAAGGCGCCGACCCCTTGTCCAGCTTTTCGTAGATATCCTCGGCCGCCAATCCTGCGTAGCGACTACAGTGTGCTCCTCCTGTTGGCAGCACAAAGCCCTGCTCAAGCAACAGCAGGTTGATGGCGTGGTCCCCTGCCAAATTCCAAAGGTGCGGGTCGCGGTCCTTACGCCTCGCCGTGTGCTGGAACACGACGTGCAGAACTTCATGCGCCAACACGCCTCGCAGCTGGGGTTGCGTCAGCTTTTCAACCCAATTCGCGTCGTAGTAGATGTGGTACCCGTCGGTGGCCATCGTCGTGCACCAGGCCCTGGCCGTGGCGTCCCGTAAGGGCAGCCGCATCAGCGCAGATGCCAGGAAGGGCTGCCGCAGCGCCAATGTGATCCGCGCACGCAGCAGCCGTTCGCCGGCATCACTGGGAGATGAGGGCGGCATGTTGCTTCATGAACTTCTTGTACCCAGCGGCGCGCGAGAAGGCCGGCCTGGCGCGCAGCATCTCACGCGAAAGAACAACGGCGAACTCTGCGGGCAAACGCGACAGCAGCACGGCGCTGGCGTTGACCACATCGTCGCGGTCAGCGCTATAGACCAGCCATGTCGTCAGCACGTGAATCCCATCAATCGCTGTGGGAAGTAGGGAGTTCTCCGGATCAAGAATGATCTCCTCCATCTGCTTGGCGCTCATCGCCCTTTTGACGAACGCGGCAAATTCGCGCGCAGCCCCTTCGCCTACGATGCCCGGAACGATGTCGGCACAGCCCTTATAGCCTTGGAATTTACGCAACACATCGGAGAGCATTTCCCACGAGCGTGGTGTCGAATAGGCGGGCGACTCGCCGGGTTCCTCGCGCAGCAGCGCCGGTCGTACGCCGATGAACGACATCACCAGCGGGTCGATTCCAGCCTCCATGGCCCACAGGCGCCAGTCCGGCGCGTCCGTGTCAAGTTCCAGATGCACAAAACGGTTGGCCAGGGCCGATGACATGCGAAACGTCACCGCGCGGTCTTTTTGACGATTGCCGGCCGCAACGATCCACCATCCATGAGGCAGTTCGTACTCTCCCACGCGCCGGTCCAGCACCAGTTGGTACAGGCCCGCCTGCACCAGCGGGGGCGCAGCGTTGATCTCGTCCAGAAACAGGACGCCTGGAGCTTCACCCGCCGCGGGCAAAAAGGTCGGCGGACACCAGACCGCGCGGCCGTCGACAACGGCCGGAATCCCGCGCAAATCGGTCGGGTCCAGCAGCGAGGCACGCAGGTCGACCACCTTGAGCCCCGCCTTTGAAGCGACAGCCCGAACTATGGCGCTCTTGCCAATACCTGGTGGTCCCCAGATAAAGGCCGGCCAGCGCTGCCCCAGCATGGAAGCAAGAACAGCATGAAGACGGGTTGGTTTCATTGGGCGAGTGCCTCCAGCCAAATACGGGAATCTTTAGGGACGCACCAACGGTGCAACTTGTTCAGGCTGGCCGCGAGCGACCCGGACACGCCAATCAGCGGCGTCTCCCCCAGCGTGTACCTTGCCAATTCCGGCGCCGGATCGAACGTGGCGCTGCGCGACTCGCCGCCCTCAGTCAGGTCTGGCAGCTGCCCGAAGACGCGGATCGGCCCACCCTCAACCAGCAGCCAGCGGCCCTGAATGGAG
>CAIKVZ010000280.1 GCA_903830985.1 uncultured beta proteobacterium | reverse complement strand
CGGCCAAGCCGGTGGCGTTTTTCTGTTCCGAGTTCGCCGTGCATGGCTCCTTGCCGATCTATTCGGGCGGACTTGGCGTGCTGGCGGGCGACATCCTGAAGGAAGCCTCCGACCTCGCCCTGCCCATGGTCGGTGTGGGCCTGATGTACCGCACCGGCTACTTTCACCAGCGCATCGACATCACGGGTTACCAGCACGAATATTGGATTGATACGGATCCGGAGCGATTGCCGTGCGTCAAGGTCACGGGTATTGATGGGCGAGCGCTCACGGTGGTTGTGCCGGTTGAAGATGAAGATGTGGTGGCGCAGGTGTGGCGCGTTGACGTGGGACGGGTGCCGCTGTACCTGCTCGACACCGATCTCGCGGTCAACAGCCAACGTGGGCGCTGGATCAGCTCGCGGCTGTACGAGAGCAACCGCTCGATTCGTCTGGCCCAGTACGCGGTGTTGGGACTCGGTGGTGTGCGGGCCTTGCGCGCGCTCGGGATTGAGCCCGCCGTGTACCACTTCAACGAAGGACACCCCGCGCTCGGCGTCTTTGAACTGCTGGCCCAGGCCCAGGCGCGCGCGTCTGCAGGCGCTGCGGCCGATGCGCCATGGCAGCAGACCCGGGAGCAGGTGGTGTTTACCACCCATACCCCGGTACCGGCCGGCAACGAGACCTATGGCCGCAGCGAAGTGCTGGGCGTGCTGGGACGCATCGCCGACTTGGTCGGGGACCGCGAGCAATTCCTGGCGCTGGGCCGCATCGATCCGGCCAACGCGGACCAGCCTTGCGGCATGAGCGCCCTGGCGCTGCGCGCCAGCCGGCATGCCAATGCCGTGAGCCAACGCCATGGTCAGGTGGCGCGGGCCATGTGGCAGCCGCTGTATCCGGGCCGGGCGGTGGCCGATGTGCCGATCTCCCACATCACCAACGGGGTGCATGTGCCCAGTTGGCTGCGCGGCCCGATGCGCGAATTGCTGGACCGCTACCTGGGAGACGGCTGGCTGTTGCGCGCTGACCAGAGCGCCACCTGGGCACCGGTGCGAGACATTCCCGCCGCCGAGCTGTGGCTGGCGCGCCGCAAGGCCCGCGCTGAACTGGTGAAGCTGATCTCACAGCGCGGCACCAACGACAGGCTGCGCCGGGGTGAGCCGACGGATTACGCCCAGGCCATCGTCAACGGCTTCGACCCCGAGCGGCTGACGATCGGTTTCGCCCGACGGCTCGCCACCTACAAACGCCTGCACCTGGTGGCACTGATGCCGGAGCGGGCAGTGGCGTTGATTGCGGGACCACAACCGGTGCAATTCGTGTTTGCCGGCAAGGCCCATCCGGATGACATGGCCGCCAAAGATGTGGTGCGTCAGGTGTTTTCCCTCAAGCGTGCACCCAGCGTGGCCGGTCGCGCGGCATTTTTGGAAGACTATGACCTCGGCCTGGCAGCCCAGTTGGTGGCGGGCTGCGATGTCTGGGTCAACCTGCCGCGCCCGCCCAATGAAGCCAGTGGGACCAGCGGCATGAAGTCATGCCTGGGCGGCGGCCTGCAACTCTCGGTGCTGGACGGCTGGTGGGCCGAGGCATTTGACGGCAGCAACGGTTGGGCCATCAATGGGGACGTGGACGACGACCACCAGGGACAGGATCAGCGCGATGCGCGGACCCTTTTTGACCTGCTTGAGCATGAAGTGGTGCCGCTGTTTCATGAGCGCGATGCGCAAGGGCTGCCGCAGCGCTGGGTCGCCATGATGCGACACAGCCTGCTCACCTGCGGCCCGAGGTTCTCGGCCACACGCATGGTCCGCGAATATGCGGATCAGGTGTACCGACGCGGCTGAGGGCCGTTGCGCGAGACGGTCGCGCGAGGCGGTGGACGTGGCAGTCGACGTTGTTGCCAGGTCGGCGCAGGCGCCTCGCAATGACGTTATCGTCAGCCTGGATGGCCTTGCAGCATTGCACAAAACCGTCACGCGCCATGTCACGGTTTCGTCACTCGACTTGCTTACATTGGGTGCTTCACAAGGAGCGCCACATGTCTGAGTTTTTCAAGCAAGTTGAAGTCCTGCGTTGGGACGACCATCGCTACTACCACCAGAGCCGCATCAACCAGACCCTGCACTTGATCAGCGCCTTCAGTTTTCTGCTGGCCTATGGATTGCTGTTCGTTGATCCCGCCGCTGCCGGGATCATAGGCTGGCTCGTCGGCATGGTGACGCGCCAGTCCGGTCACATCTTTTTTGAGCCCCGCACCTATGACCAGGTGAACCAGGCCACGGACGCGCACAAGGAGTCGATCAAGGTCGGCTACAACATGCGCCGCAAGGCCATCCTGATTGGCACATGGCTTGCGCTGCCCGCCTTGCTGTTCGTGAACCCGAGCCTGTTCGGACTGATCGCACCGGCCCATGGGCTCAACGGGCTGGTGCATGACACCGGCCTGATGTGGGTGGCGCTGGGCGCCGCTGGGATTGCCCTGCGCACCGTGCATCTGTTCTTCCTGCGCGGGCCCCTGTGTGGCCTGGCATGGGCGTACAAGATTCTCTCGGATCCGTTTCATAACGTCGCCCTCTACTGGCGCTCGCCCTTGGCGCTGTTGCGCGGCCAGATGCTGGACCCGATGGACGCCACGGCACACCAGGCCAAGGCCTGAGTGCGGCCCGAACCCCAGGGGAGAGGTTGATTGCGTGACTATCTGGTCAAGGGGGCGACGCACACCTACGTCGCCTGTTTTTACCTCTTCCTGCCGGTGATGCCCTTGCTGGCAAGCCTGGTTTTCCTGCGCAGCAAGTACCTGCTGCAGTACCCCCGCACGCTGCAGAAATTGGTGGTTCACATCCGCGCCCTGCGCGAGGGGCCGGTGCGCCATTTCTTTGGCGACGTGCTGGGAACGGTCAGTGCGGTACCGGCCGAGATTCAGGGCCACTGCGTCAAATGTGGCAACTGTTGCCTGGACCGGCGTTGTGTATTTCTCGAGCAGTCGGCTGAAAATGAATACGAGTGCGGCATCTATCACTCCCCGTTTCGCCGATTCTCCAACTGCGGCTCGTTCCCGCTGAATCAGCACGATATAGAGCGTTATGCGTGCCCGAGCTATTTTGTTGCAGAGTCTGTGCCGATCCGGTTTGTGAAAAACATTGGCGAGATGCAGGTCGCCAAAGTGCCGAGTAACTGACTCACAAGGCGGCATGGCCATTGGCGCAATCACGCTGACAGCGGCATCAGCTTATGCGGCTGTTTCCTTTGGATTCTGGGCCGCGCAAAGGCGCCTGATATTCGGCCGCACCAGCCGCATCAGAACCATGAAGGCGGGAGCTTTCGACGGGCAACATGAGGTCACTCCCTTGTGGCTGGATGTCGCCCCGGCCGTCAAGCTTCAGGGCTGGGTGGCGCGACCCAAGGCCGGTGGCACGGGCAAGGCGCTGATCTACTTCGGTGGACGCAATGAGCATGTGGCTTGGGCCGTGCAGATGGGCAGCTATCTGGGCTTCTGGTCGGTCTACGCTTTCAACTACCGCGGCTTCGGTGGCTCGGGTGGCCACCCGTCGGAGTCCAGCGCCAAGTCGGACGCGCTGCAGGTACTGGATGAGGTTCGACGACTCGAGGGCGGCGCCGCACACGCTCCGGTCGTGATGGGGAGAAGCCTGGGGACTGCCATCGCTATCTGGGCCGCGACCCGGCGGGACGTGTCTCAACTCGTGCTGCTGTCGCCGTTTGACAGCCTGCGGTCACTGCTGCGACAGCGCACGCCGCTGAACTTGATGTCGTGGTTGCTCCATCAAAATTTTGACTGCATGGGTGATGCGGGTTGCGTCAAGGCTGAAACGATCATCTTGCTGGCCGCCGACGACAAGCGTGTCCCGCATCAAAACAGCCTTCGGTTGGCCTCAGAGTTGGGCAATATTCGGCACCTGGGAACGGTGCCGGGCAGCGACCACAACAGCTTGCCACGGCATCCGCACACACAGGCGCAAATCGCCGCATGGCTCAATCAGACCGGACACACACCTTGAACCTGCATCGTCATTGCGAGGAGGCTTGCCGACGTGGCAATCCATGCCGTCAAATTGTCATTGCGAGGAGCCAGCGCGACGCGGCAACAACCTGGACTGCCGCGGCCCTTCGGGCCTCGCAGTGACGGATTCAATGGCATGGAGCCCCGCCGCTTTGGGTCAGCTCAGCTGCTAAAGAGCTCCGCGTGCGTGCCCGCTCGCACGAAGTTGATGGCGTTGTCATCAGTCTGGTAGATCAACAGGAAGTCGCCTCCAATATGGCATTCCCGGTGATCAGCCCATGTGCCTTTCAATGGGTGATCAAGCCATTCCGGGCCGAGGGGCGCGTCGTCGGCGATCAGCAGCATCATGACCTCTTTCAATCGCACCATGTCAAATCGTCCGGAGTGCGACAAGCGCTGCCAATCCTTCAGAAATGCTTTGGTGTAGTCGGCGCTCCGGGGTGGATCCGCGCGCTTACTTGCGGCTGTTTTTTTCAAGATCGGAAATCAATTCTTCAGCCGATGCGAAACGAGCGCGGCGTCTGGCCATCATGGCGCGCGACTCTTCCATGGCCGCCAGCGTTTGTGCATTGGGCACCTTGAGTTCAAGCGGAAACGCCTGGTCGATCACCACACGACGCAAGAACAAGCGCACCGCATCCGACACCGACAGGCCCATCGCAGTCAGCGTTTGCGTTGCCTGTTCCTTGATGTCATCGTCCACCCGGATGTGGAGCATGGAGGTCTGTGCGGTCATGGGTTTAGCCCTTGGATAGTTTGCCTATTATGTATCTCATTTGAGATTTTGTCACTGATTTACGCAGGACTTAGGTTCGCAGGCATGGATTGCCGCGTCGCTGAAGCGCCTCGCAATGACGGTAGCGGCTGCGCCGCCGCGCCCCTGGCTGCCCTGCACAAATCCGTCACGGGACATGTCACGGTTTCGTCACTCGAATTCCTTACATTGGGCGCTCAACAAGGAGCACGACCATGTCTGAATTTCTCAAGCAACTCAGGATCCAGCGTTGGGACGACCACCGCTATTACCACCACAGCCGCATCAACCAGTCGCTGCACTTCATCAGCGCCATCAGCTTTGTCGTGGCCTATGGCCTGCTCTTTGTGGATCCGGCCGCCGCCGCGCTGGTGGCCTGGCTGTTTTCCATGACGACGCGCCAGAGCGGCCACTTCTTCTTCGAGCCTCTTGGCTATGACGAGGAAAACCAGGCCACGCAGCAACACAAGGAGGAGATCAAGGTGGGCTACAACCTGCAGCGCAAGATCGTGCTGATTTCCATCTGGGTGGCGTCGCCGCTGCTGCTGCTGGTATCCAACAGCCTGTTCGGCCTGTTTGCCCCGGCCACCGACTTTGCCGGCTACTGGCACCACACCGGCATTCTGTGGCTGGCCGTGGGCGTGGCCGGTCTGCTGTTTCGCACCGTGCACCTGTTCTTCCTGCGCGACGTGACCTCGGGCTTGGTCTGGATGACCAAGATCCTGACCGACCCCTTTCACGACATCTGGCTGTACCACAAGGCGCCGCTGTTTCTGCTGCGCGGCGAGCTGATCGCGCCCTCGCATCGCAAGTCAGCAAGCCCCGTTTGAGGGGCGTGCTTCCAGTCCTGCTAGAAAATCTGCCGCAGCATCTCGCGCAACATGCGGCGCTTGATGGACTTGTTGGTGAGCTCAGGGCTGCTCCACCACCAGCCATCGCGCTGCATGGCTTGGGCCGCGCGCACGAAGCGCTCCGACACGGCCTCGAAGTCGGCCTGCGTGTAGTTCAGGCTGAACACCAGACGTCCCGTTCCCACCCAGCTCAGCGCCAGACCTTCGAGCCGCAGGTAGTGCTGAAACAGCCAGTTGTAGCAGGCCGGCTGGGTGTAGCTCACGGTCCAGATGGTCGAGAAGTTGGCCACCTGCACCGGCAGCCCGGCAGCGGTCAGGCGCTGGTTCAGCGAACTGACACGATCGTTCCAGGTCTTGTCAAGATTCTGGTACAGCGCCTGAATCGGTGCGCTGTCCAGGCTCTTGAGGAACACGTTCATCGTGCCCATGACGTAGGGGTGGGCATTGAAGGTGCCGCGCGCGAAGCAGATGTCGGCCGGCGAGTCTTCGCGAAAGCGCTTCATCCACTGCGCCATGCCGCAGACCACGCCCACTGGCAGGCCTCCGCCCAGGGTCTTGCCGTAGGTCACCATGTCGGCCTTGATGCCGAAATATTCCTGCGCGCCACCGGGTGCCAGACGGAAACCCACGAACACTTCGTCAAAAATCAGCGCGATCTTCTTTTCCGTGCAGATGCTGCGCAACTCCTTCAGCCACGCGGTGTAGGCCGGGCGGTCGAAATACGCGCGGCGCGAACTGTCCAGCAGCGCGGCGTCGCCCGGGGCCCCGGCATTCGGGTGCATGCCCTGCAAGGGGTTCACCAGCACGCAGGCGATGTCGCTGCGCGTGCGCAGCACGCGCAGCGTGTCGGCGTCCATTTCCTTCAGGGTATGGGTGTCGCGCGCGGTCTGCGGGTTGCCGATGCCGGGCTGCACGTCGCCCCACCAGCCGTGGTAGGCGCCACAGAAGCGCAGCAGGTGCGTGCGTTTGCTGTGGTAACGCGCCAGGCGCACCGCCTGCATCACGGCCTCGGTGCCCGACATGTGGAAGGACACGCTGTCCATGCCCGAGATCTTCTTCAGGCGCGTCACGTTGTCGGCCACCACCGGGTGGTAGGAGCCGAGCACCGGACCCAGGTCCTGCACCAGAGCGCTGCCGCGCGCAATGCTGTCTTTGTAGAAATCGTTGCCGAACAGGTTCACGCCGTAGGAGCCGGTCAGGTCGTAGAACACATTGCCGTCCAGATCGGTCAGCGTCACGCCCGAACTGCTGGCCACGAAAGAGCCGGTCTTCAAAGCCTTGATCGCCAGGTCGCGGAACTGGAAGGGCACTCGGTAGGCGCTGATGAATTGCAGGTCCGGCAGACTCATCTCCACCTCGGCGGTCTGGCGCAGGCTCAGCGCGTAGCGCCGCTGGTACTCTGTGCTGAGCCGCTCGAAGGCCGCCTGACGCTGCGTCACCACTTCAACTGGTGCACCGTCCAGGCCAAAGGCCTGATCGGCACGGTAGCGGTAGCTCGGCATGAGCGCGGCCACGCGCCGTGCCATGCGCGGGTGCCCGGCGAGCGAGCGGTGTTTGGCCAGCGACAGTTGCAGCCGGGTCTTCAGCCTGGCCAGCGTGTACAGCGCAGCACTGCCGCCGGCAGCATACAGACCCCATGTTTCGAATCCCCATTGTGGGTTCACAAGCACACTCCTTTAAATTGAAACTTAAGAACGGATTTCAGACCATGAGCTTTCGCGCATCCCTGCAGCAAATGCTGCGCCAGGAAGACCTGAATTTTTTGCTGACCAACCGGCTGCCGCGGCGCACGCTGACGCAGTTCATCGGCTGGTTCAGCAAGATCGAGCAGCCGCTGGTGCGCGATGCGTCGATCGCTGCCTGGAAGTTCTTCTCGGCGCTGGACCTGAGCGAGGCGAAGAAGACCGAGTTCAAAAGCATGCACGACTGCTTCACGCGCGAACTGAAAGTTGGCGCGCGCCCGATCAGCGCCGAGCCAGAAACTTTGACCAGCCCGAGCGACGGCATCGTGGGCGCCTGCGGCGCGATTGAGGGCACGCGCGTGTTCCAGGCCAAGGGCTTCCCCTACACGCTGGAGGATCTTCTGGGTGACGAGGCCAGCCTGGAAACCTGGCGCGACGGCCAGTTCGTGACCCTGCGCCTGACCTCGTCCATGTACCACCGCTTCCATGCCCTACACGACTGCCGCGTCGAGCAGGTGACCTACTTTTCCGGTGACACCTGGAACGTGAACCCGATCGCCTTGAAACGCGTGGAAAAGCTGTTCTGCAAGAACGAGCGCGCATTCCTGAAGACGCGTCTCACCGGCAGCGATCGCTGCGCCGGGCAGACCATTGCCGTGGTGCCGGTGGCGGCGATCCTGGTGGCCAGCCTGCGACTGCATTTTCTGGATGTGCTGCTGCACCTCAAATACCGTGGCCCCCGGGTCACGACCTGCGACGCGCCTTACACCAAGGGTCAGGAGATGGGCTGGTTTCAGCACGGCTCGACCATCATCGTGCTGGCGCCCAAAGGCTTTGAGCTGTGCCCCGGTGTGGTCGACGGCGCGCCGATGCGCATGGGGCTTCCGCTCATGCGCTGGGTTGGCTGAAGGCGACAGCCTGCCGGGTGCGGATCTCATCCGGATGGGCGTCATGCGCGTTGATCACGCCGCGCAGCGTGGCGATGAAGCCGTCGTACACCGCGGCCCAGCCCAGATGTGCCACGCTCTGTGGGGCCTGGCTGCGCAGGGTCTGCATCCTTGGCGCGTCGCAGGCCAGTGCCACCGCGGCCTGGATGAAGCCCATTTCGTCTTCGCAGGCGATGAGTTCACCGCTGACGCCGTGGCGGATCAGACTGCCCGCCGCGGCGCGGTCGTAGGACAGCACGGCCAGCCCGCTGGCCATGGCTTCGGGCACCACGTTGCCGTAGGTTTCGCTCAGACTCGGGAACAGGAACAGGTCGCCCGAGGCGTAGTGGGCGGCCAAGTCGGCACCGCCGCGCACGCCGCAGAACACGGCGTTGGGACAGGTCTCCTGCAGCGACTTGCGCAAGGGGCCGTCGCCGACAAAAACCAGCCTGGCGTCGGGGCGCTGCACCTGGATCGCGGCGAAGGCAGCGAGCAGGGTGCTGACGTTCTTCTCCTTGGCCAGACGTCCCACGTGCAACACCGCGAGCGCATCGGGGGCCACGCCCCAACTGGCGCGCAGGGCTGCCGAGCGGCACTCGGGTTTGAACTGCTCGATCGCCACGCCGCGCGACATCACGCTGACGTTCTTGTAGCCGCGACTTTCCAGCGCCTGCACCAGCGCCGGCGTGGGCACCAGCGTGGCCTGCGTGCGGTTGTGCATCTTGCGCAGGTAGGCGTCGATCGAGTTCTTGAGCAGGCCGATGCCGTAGTGCTGCGTGTAGTGGTCGAAGTTGGTGTGGAACGAACTGGTGACCGGAATCTGCAGCTTGCGCGCCGCTGTCACCGCCGACCAGCCCAGCGGCCCTTCGGTGGCGACGTGCACCACGTCGGGCCGGTGCTTTTGCCACAGCTTGAAGAGCCGGCTGCCGGAGGGTAGGCCGAAGTGCAGGTCCGGATAGCGCGGTATCGGCACGCCGTGCGACAACACCTGCTCTAGACCGGGGCGGCGCTCGGCGTCATCCTCGCGGCCCTGGCGCGGACGCACCACCTGCACCTCGTGGCCGCGTTGCAGCAGTCCGTCGACGATGCGCCCCAGCGTCATGGCCACGCCATTGACTTCGGGCGGAAACGTCTCCGTCACCAGGGCCACGCGCAACGCTGGCGCGCGCGCGCAAAAGGATTCAATCTGGATGTCGTCGGTATTTCTCATGCGTCCTAGGATAGGAATGAAAAATCTCAGATTGATGATGGTTTGATGAAGCTTTCAAGACAAGCGTTGTGGCGCTCGCAAGCCATGCGGTGACCGCGCATGATCAGCGCCATGACCCCCGCCACCATGAGGCCGAAGCACCACAGCAACTGCGCCAGCGGGATGTTCAAGGCCGTGGCGCCGGCGTACAGCGCCAGCATGGCCAGCATGCCGGCGTTCTCGTTGAAGCCCTGTACCGCGATGGAGCGGCCCGCGCTGAGCAATTGGCTGCCCCGGTGCTGCAGCAGCGCATTCATGGGCACGACAAAGAAGCCGGCCAGCGCGCCAAAGGCCATCAGCAGCAGGGCGGCCATCCAGGGCGTGTGCACCCACACCATGCACGGAACCAGCAGGCCCATGGCGATGCCCAGCGGCAGCACGCGCGTGGCGTCTTCCAGGCGCACATAGCGGCTCGCCAGCACCGAACCGGCGATCACCCCCAGCGCCGTCACGCCTTGCAAATACGCGGCCCGGTCCAGCGCCAGACCCAGCGACTGCGCCGCCCAGCGCAGCACCACCAGCTGCAGCGTGGCGCCTATACCCCACAGCAGGGTGGTGACGGCCATGGAGACCCGTCCCAGCGGATCACGCCAGAGCAATTGGTTCTCGTGGAAGAAACGTCGCGCCATTTGCAAGGGGTGCAGCGCATGGCGGGGATAGACCGCGCCGCTGCTGGGGATCGCCAGATTGAGCAGGGCGGCGAGCGCGTACAGCGCCAGCACCACCCCCATGCCGGCGTGCAGCGAAGTGGCCGCACTCGGCCAATCCAGGCCGGTCCAGGGCGGGGCCAGCGAGCGCAACGCCGGGCTCACCAGAAGGCCGCCGGCCACCGTGCCCAGGATCACCGCGCACACCGTGCTGGCTTCGATGAAGCCGTTGGCGCGCACCAGCAATTGCGCCGGCAGCAGTTCGGTGATGAGGCCGTATTTGGCGGGGCCGTAAATGGCCGCGCCCAGGCCCGCGATGGCCATGGCCAGCAGCGGGTCGGCGCCAAGCAGCAGCGCGAACACGGCACAGGTCTTCCAGGCGTTGGCCAGCAGCATGACGCGGCCTTTGGGCCAGGCGTCGGCCAGCGGACCGGTGAAGGGCGCGAGGAACACGTAGCACAGCGTGAAGCACAGCTTGAGCAGCGGAATCGTCCAGGGCGCCGTCGCCAGCTCCATGAGCCGGGCGATGGCGACGATGAGCAGGGCGTTGTCGGCCAGCGCCGAGACGAACTGCGCGGCGATGACGAGGTAGAAGGCGCGAGGCATGTTGCTGGAACGGGAGGGCAGCATGGCCGCAGTAAATAGTTCGCGCATCTTGCCCGGACTTGATGACAGTGGCGCGACAACGCCCTGGCATCGACGCGTGGGGACGCCTGCCTGCATGGGCCAGCCGGAGACCGTTCAATCAGCATCGGAATTCATGGTTTTGTCATCTGTCAAAAATAGAATAAAAGCCCGGCATTTATCGGGGCCTCACTTCTTTCGACGATTGCATCGTCAATATTTCCTTGAAACTGACCAATGAAAAAATACCCTAGTCCCACGAAAAACAAGTGCCTCGCCTTTTCTCTCACCTTGGGCGCTGTTCTGGCCCTGACAGCGTGTGGCGGCGGTACCGATAGCCTCGCTTGCGGTACCTGCGGTCCCATCGTGCTCAGCAGCAACCTGCTGGTCAGTCGCACGGTGTACGTCGGCAGCAAATCGACCGTCTCGGTCGGCCAGGCCTTGCCGGGCGGTGGTGTCGCCATTGCCGACGGCACATTCCCGAATGTGTTTACCAATGAGACGCCCGATGCGTCCTTTGGCGTGAGTTCACCCATCTACCTGGACCAACTGACAAGCACTGGCGCACTGATCAGGAGCATCCCGGTTGACCCGGCGTTGATCACCACCAGTTTTGCTTCCAAATCCGAATTGGCACTCAACCTTTCGGCCGATCAGTCTGCCGTGACCTTCATGGGTTACAAGGCGGCAGTCAACCAACTCGACGTCTCCAATTCCAATACGGCCGCGGTGCTGGATAGCACCAACCCGGTCACGACGACGTATCCGCGTGTCGTAGCGCAATTCAATCTGAGTAGCGGTGCTGTGGCAGTCACCAATGTCAATGCCTACAGCGGCAACAACGGTCGCGCTGCGGTATTGGTCGGTGGCAACTACTACATGGTCGGCAATGCCGGCAATGGCAGCGGTGATGGCGCCATGCTCAGCGCACTCAGCGACAACACCGGCGTACAGATGATCTCGGCCAGCAGCACGACTGGCAACTCGACGGTCGTCGGCGTCGTCAATGGAGCGTTCGGCAGCGCGACCGGCTACCAGCGTGGTTTCTCGCTCGCACAGCTGGCAGACCCGGCAAATCCGGGCAAAAACTATGCAGCCGACAAGACCGGAAAGGACAACAATTTCCGCGGTATGACGGTGTTCAACAATACGCTGTACGTCACCAAAGGCAGCGGCAGCAATGGCGTCAATACGGTGTATCAGGTCGGTGCGGCTGGTGCTTTGGCCAGCGGGAGTTTGAGTGCCGCGGCGCCCATCACCATCCTGCCGGGCTTCAATGCCTTGTCGGAAAAGGTCGCCGAAGCCAAGGCCACCCTGACCGCCACGCCCCATCCATTCGGCATCTGGTTTGCCGACGCGAACACGCTCTTCGTCGCGGACGAGGGCGATGGCGTGCGCATCGGTGTTGCCGGGAAAGTCTCAAGCTTCGCCGGCCTGCAGGAGTACAAGCTGGTCAACGGCGTGTGGAAGTTGGCGGCCACCTTTCAAAAGGGACTGCTCGATCAAACGGCTGCGGTCCCGACGGGCTTGACGTGGAAGGTGCAGACGGACGGTCTGCGCAATATCGCCGGCAAGAGAAATTCCGACGGGTCCTTCACCATCTATGCGACAACATCCACCGTGAGCGACGAAACCACCCATGACCTCGGCGGCGACCCCAACGAACTCGTCTCGATCACTGTGGATGCGGCGTCGACTTCGACCAGCGTCTCGTTCACGGTGCTGAAGACCTCGGTTGCCGGTGAGCGCTTTGGCGGCGTTGCCTACAAACCGTAAGCAAGCCCGATTGGGCCGCGGCGCTTATTGATCGTATTCAAACGCCGCTGCCTTGCCCTTCTTCGGCACACCCAACAGCCAGGAAACGCCGACATAGGCGATGCGTCCACGCTGGGCCCGCACATAACTTTGCGTCAGCGTGTCGGTGTTGACATGGCGCTCGAAGCGCTGGCCGTTGAACAGGTCCGACACCGTGGCGAAGAAGGACAGCTGCTCGTCTAACTTGTGCCGGTAGCCCACGTTGACCAGGTTGATGGCGTCCACATAGCCCTGCGGCGTCAGGCGCTTGTCGGCCCGGCTGAACGAGGCCTGCGCGGTGTCCGTGCTGCTCGGATGAAAGTCCAGGCTGGCCTTGAGGTTCAGACCCGTCGTTGACTTCAGGCCACTGGCTCCGAGCGCTGTGGCGTCGATCTGCGTATGAAACAGATTGCCGCCAAGCTTGTAGTTCCACTCGGGTGCCAGGCGCCCTTCGGTATTGAATTCCAGCCCGGTGGCCAGGCTCCTGGGCAGATTGGTCTTGGTGGCCAGCACCACGTCGGGGCCGAGCACCTGCAGCACGTCGGTGACGCTGTTGCGATTTTCACGCACGTAGGCGGTCAACCCATGGCTTTGCCTTGCCGCCTCGACCCGATAGCCTGCTTCCAGCGCCTGCGTGTCCTGCGGCTGCAACGCCGGGTTGCCGGCGCGCAGGTTGTGCGTGTCCTGGTAGTCGATGAAGGGGTTCAGCGCGTCCGGTTCGGGGCGCGACAGGCGCCGGCTGTAGCCCAGTGACAGGGTCTGCGTCTCACCCAACGCACGCTCCAGGTGCAGGCTGGGGAAGAGCCCGTTGAAGCGGTTCTGTTGGCTGATGCCCTGGGTGAGTTGCTGGCCGCGGCCCGTGCTCTGCTCGGTGCGCAGGCCGGCCATGGCTTCCCAGTCGCCCACGGTCTGCTGCCAGGAGCTGTACCAGGCCTTGACTTCTTGCTGGTAGTCAAACCGGTTGGTCAGCAGCGCGTTCGCCACCGCCTGTCCACTGGCATTCACGGTATCGCCCGCATTGACGAAGCCATAGTCACCCCGCTCCAACGCCAGCCCCAGTTTGAGCTTCTGGCCGGCGCTCAGGGTCAGCGCGTAGTCCAGTCCCAGTTCGGTGCTCACCAGATCGTGGTTGAGGTAGAGGTGGTCCTGGCTCGGCGGGGCAGCGGGCAGGCTGAAACTGTTCTGGTAGGCATAGCGTTCGCGCTCACGGTCCGAGCTGCGGTGCCAGGCGGCGTCCAGGGTTTCGTCCGCTGAGCGCAACTGCTGGCGAAAGCGCAAGGTCTGCTCGCTGCTCAGGCTCCATTCGTGGCCGTCGCTGTGCCGGTCGGAGGCTCGCAAAACGCTCCCGCCCAACAGGCCGGTTTCGTCATGCTGATCGAAAAATCGATTGCCGTTACGCTCGCGTGCGCTCAGGTCCAGGCCCAGGGATTGGCTGTCACTCAGCCGGTAGTCAAGGCTGCCCTTGAGCGATGTGAGCAATCGGCGCATCTGCTGGTCCGAGACCTCGTGGCTGCTTTCGCTCTGACCCGTGCCCGGGTCGCTGGATCGCAGTTGCGATTCCACGCGGCGCTGTCGGTCGTCCTGGCGCAAACCCAGACCGGCCGAAAGTTTCAAGGGGCCGCTGTTGTACGCGCCGTTGCCGGACAGCAGCGCACGCTCGCGATTGCCCAGGCTGGCTTGCAGTGAGCCGGAGCTGCCCGCCGGCCTGGCCTTTTTGGTGACGATGTTGATCACGCCGGCCGTGCCTTCGGCCTTGTATTGCGCCGGCGGGATGGACATGACTTCGATCTTTTCAATGTCCGAGGCCGACCACTGCAGCAAGCCGTCGCCCGCGCGCGAACCCGTGAGCTGGGCCGATGGCTTGCCGTCCACCAGGATGGTGACATGGGAGTCGCCGCGCAGACTGACGTTGCCATCGGCGTCGACTTCGACCGAGGGGATGGCGTTGAGCACATCGGCGGCGCTGCCGGTTGCGCGCTGCAAGTCCTGGCTCAGGTCGTAGACCTTGCGGTCGATGCGGGTTCGCGCTGAGGAGCCCGTGACGCTCACTGTGGGCAAGGTGGCCGGCTCGGGCGCATCGGCGGCTCTCGCCGTCGTCCCGATCAAGCCAAGCAGTGCGGCCAGGGCCCCTTGCGGGAACCGGTTGCGCCGCCTCATTGAGCGGCGGTCGCAAGTCCCAGGGACTGACGCAATTCCAGCCGGGCCGCGGCCAGCTCCTTCTGGTATTGCGGGTGTGTGCCCATCACGGCGTGGATGGAATAGGCCAGCAGCTTGCTGGCCTGCAGGTCGCTGGGGTAGTGCACGCCGCAGACCAGTCGGTTGTTGGCATAGTCGTCGGCGCGCGCCAGTATGGCGTCGCGCTTTTCCGGCACCATGTCGATCAGCGTCAGCGCCATCAGGTAGCCGGTGGTGGTGTGGCCGCTGGGGTAGGAGTCGTTCTTGGTCTTGGTCACGCAGATCGGGTGCAGCGTCTTGTCCAGGTTGTAGGGACGCACGCGTTTGAAGCCGTCCTTGGCCGGCGCCGTATTGATGCCTTCGTCGTTCTTCACCCGGGTGGAGAAGGCCGCCGTGAGCGGCAGGGCCGCAGCGTTGAACCCCGGGCCGATCTCGGCCTGGTAAATGAAGATGCTTTCGTTCTTGTCGTCGGCCATGGCGTGCTCGGCCTGCGCCGGGGTGCGTGCCGCTTCGATGCGGTGCAACAGCGCCAGCTCGGACGCGGTTTTTTCGGAAGCGGCAGCAGGCGGTTCAGGCAAGATCTGGAAGGCATTGATCTGTGCCGCAGAAACGAACGAGGGATCGCGCGCCAGCGCGGGGCTGGCATGCAGGGCTGCCAGGCACAGCAGGGAGATGAGGGTTTTGTTCATGGATGCTTTGATGCCCCTGTTGTGAGAGGCATGTGGATTCAGGGTTTCCTTGCGGCGACGAGCAGCACAAAAGTGTCGCCGACCACGGTGGGCAGGTAGACCGTCTTGTCGGCCGGGTTCATCGCCATGGTCTTGGCGCCCTTGGCCGTGACCAGGGCGGGACGCACCGTGTAGTGGTCGGCATCGTCCTGATGCGCCAGCGCCAGCGTTCCAGTGCCGCCGCCGGCCGACGTCAAGACAGTGCGGGTGTCGGCGTCGTAGATCACGGCGTCAGGGTGCTCGCCGATGGCGAACTGCGCGACCTTCTTGCCTGAATGCGCGTCGGTCACCACGGCAACGCCATTGGCGCAGGCGGAGAACAGGCGCGAGTTCTTCAAGTCCATGGCCAAGCCCGTTGGCTCCACGCAGCCCTTCAGTGGCCACTTGGCGACCACCTTATTGGACTTGGCGTCGATCACCTGCATCTCCGACTTGTCCTCGACGTTGAAGAAGATCTTGCCATGCTCATCAGACACGGCAAACTCCGGTCGGCCGCTGACCTTGACCGTGTCCACCACCTTGAGGGTGGTGGCATCGATCACCTCGAAGTCAGCGCTGCTGCCGTTGAACGCATAGACCTTGCGGGTGAAGGGTTCGTACAGGATCACGTCCGGATTCTTTCCCTTGAGCGCGATCTCGGCCTTGTGCGCCAGCGTCTCCAGATCGAAGACGGTTACCGAATTCGTTTTGCCGTTGCTGGTGAAGCCCAGTTTCAGGTCCTGCGCCAGGGCCACGCCGTGCACGCCCAGGGTGTTCGGGATCATGCCGACGATCTTCCCGGAAGGGATCTCGACCACGTCGACCCGGTCGCCGCGGGTCACGAACAGGCGCTGGCGCTGAGCGTCTATGGAAATGAAATCCCACTTGGTCGCGGCGCCGAGTTGCATGGACTGACCGAGCGCGTAGTCGCCGCTGTCGCCCGCGAGGGCCGGCAGGCAGCACAGTGCGGCCAGTGCGAGTGTCAGGATGTTCTTGTTGAAATGGTGCATGGTGGGGCCAATCAATACGTCAGGTTCACGCCGAGCTGGTAGGTGGCGCCGTAGAACTCGCGCTGGATCACGCGATTGGACTGGCCTTCAGAAAACACCATGGGCGTGTTCGTCAGGTTCTTGGCGTTGAAGTAGAACGAGACCTGCTTGTTCATGGCGTAGGAAGAACCGAAGTCCACCGAGGTGCGGGCTTCCGAGAAGGCGTCAAAACCGGCGCCGCCGCCGATGGCAAACAGGTTGCGCGACAGGTAGTAGGCCGCCAGGCGCAGGTTCAGGCCATCCTTCTCATACGACACCGAAGCGTTGGCGGTGTTCTTCGAGGTCGATGGCAGGGACGAAGTCTCGCCCGGGCGGATGGCAAACTTCGAATCCACCAGCGTGTAGTTCAGACCGACGCCCAGGCCGCTCAGCGACTCGGGCAGACCCTTGAGTTTTTGCTCGTAATTGAACTCCAGGCCGCGCGCGTAGGAACTGGCGATGTTGCTGTACGAGATCACATGGGCCACGCCGACGAACCCGGCGAACAGGCCGTTGTTCGGAAAGGTCTGGTTCGTCACGCCATTGGCGATGTAGTTCTTGAACTCCTTGTCAAACACGCCGATCGACAGCACGCCGGCGTCATTCAGGTAGCGCTCGACCGAGAAGTCAAACGAGTTCGCCGTGATCGGCTTCAGGTCCGGATTGCCCTGCGTGACCTGGTTGGCTGCCGGGTTCACCACCAGCGACGGCGTGACCTGGTTGAAGCCCGGACGTGCGATGGTGGACGAATAAGCCGCACGTGCGATCAGCGACGGCGCGATCTGGTAGCGCGCCTGCAGGCTCGGGAAGAAATTGGTGTAGCTCTTGCTGGCGCTGACCGGGCTGACGAATGCCTTGCCGCTGGCGTCCACACTCCTGCCAAAGGCCGAGTAGTCGCCCTTGGTGGCTTCGACGCGCACACCGCCGGTGACGCCCACGGGGCCTGCCTGCATCTGGTATTGACCGTAGGCGGCGTAAACGTCCTCCTTGTCGGTCTGCGTCTGCATGGCGCTGTTGATGGCGTCATTGGCGCTGATGGTCTGGTAGCTGGCCAGTGTGTTTTGCAGCAAACCCGTGGTCATCTGCGGGCCGTTGTTGTAGGCGCCGTCGTAGAAGTTGACGTTGCCGCCACTGGACGCCGCCGTCAGCGCCAGCGCCGGAATGCCGGGGTAGGAATAGGGCTGACCACCGGCATTGCGCGTGCGCCAGCGGCCGCTGACACCGACCTTGAGCGACTCCTCCTCGAAGCTGCCCCACTTGACCGGCATCTTGAAGTTTTCCGCGGTCGACAATTCCTTGTCGCGGATGCTCTGTGTGCTGTTCTGGAACTTCACCAGGGCGTAGTTGGCCGGGTTCAGGTAGTCGACGCCGGTGACGGTGAACTTGGGCGTATTGCCCGCGCCGGTGTTGCTGTAGGCGATGCTGCCGGAGGCCGGCGTGAAGTTGAAGTCCGAGTTGTAGTCATACAGCTTGTTGTACGAGCCCTGGGTGTAGCCCACGCGGTAGTCCAGGGTCTTGTCGCCCAGCAGGTTCTTGCCGCCGATGACGAAGACCTTGTTGTTGATGCGTTCCTTCTCGTCGCGCAAGGTCTTGTCAAAGCCGTTGGCCGTCAGGCCGTCGGTGAACACGCCATTGGCCAGCTTAGGGCTGCCATCGGGCGTGATGGTCAGGCGGTTGCGCACCACGGTCTCGGTGTAACCGGCGTCAAAAAAGCGCACGTAGTAGTTGCTGTCCTGATCGGGCTGGTAGCCCAGGTCGAAGCCCAGGCCGTGGCGCTTGCGGTTGTACTGGTAGTGGCGCTGGTCCCAACCGGCGTAGGCGAGTGGGGAATTCACGCCGTCGTCGATGAAGGCGGGCTCCACGTCGTCGATGCCGCGCTTGTCCTGGTAGTAAGAAGCCGTGAACACCACCGAGAAGGGACGGTCCGAATAGCCTTCGACGGCACCCGTGGTCATGCTGCTGCCGCCGAAACGACCACCGGTGGAGATTGACAGGTCGGCTATGCCGGTGCCGCGCAGTGCCTCGTAACCCGAACCGATGCGGGCTTCAAAGAAGGGCTTGCTGTTGCGCGGCGCCGTCTTGGGCGTGATTTCGATGGTGCCGCCCAAGGCTTCGGCGTCCTGCTCGGGCAGGTTCGATTTGGTCACCGTGATGGCGCCGACCAGTCCGGTCGGGATGGCGTCGAGCGCCACGGCGCGACCGCCGCCAAAGGGCGAGGCATTGTTCGAAGGCGGCAGGCGCAGGCCGCCAAAAGTCGTGCTGTTCAGGTCGGCATCCAGGCCGCGGATGTTGATGAAGCGGCCTTCGCCGGTGTCGGTCTCCAGCGAAATTCCGGGAATGCGGCGCACCGTCTCGGCGATGTTCACGTCGGGCAGCTTGCGCATTTCCTCCACCGTCATCACGTTGATCAGGTTGGGCGCTTCTTCCTGCGCCTTGCGCGCCACGGAGTTGGGCGTGCGCTGCGCGCTGATGGTGATGGTCTCCAGTGCCGTCAGGGGTGCGGCCGTCTGGGCGGACACCGTGGCGGCGTAGGCCTGAACGATGAGCAGGGAGATGAGCGAGCGCTGGTGCGTGAATGCCATGGGGGAGGTCTTTCCGATGTGAGTGGACTGGGAACAGTTCGCACTCTAGGAAACGGCTGTGACCTCACCGTGTCAGGAGGTGTAAAGCTGTGTGAAGCTTGGTTTTAGTGATGAAAAGCCAACGCTTCGTGGTGCCGCTAATCGCGTTGCTGGATAAACGAATACCAGCCGGCGATGAGCATGAAGAGCGTCACGATGGCCACGACGAACCAGAAGCCATTGGGGTCCTGGTTCCAGGGAATTCCGCCGACGTTCATGCCCAGCAGGCCGGCGATGATGTTGATCGGCAGTGCCACGACGGTGGCAATGGTCAGCATGAAGATGCTGCGATTCGTCTGCTCTGTCGTGTGCGCCACGATCTCTTCCTGCAGCAGCTTGGTGCGTTCCTGCAGCGCCGCCAGGTCGTTCAGCACGGCCGAGAACTCTTCGGTGGCGGCGCGCAGCTCCTGTGCGTCGTCCTCCTCGAACCATTCGGGTGGACGGTTCAACAGCCGGAACAGCGTGCCCGGCTCGGGCGCAAGCAGTCGCCTCAGGCGCACGAACACGCGGCGCAGCGCACCCAGGGAGCTGCGCTTGGCGTTCATGCGGCCCGACAGCAGCGTGTCCTCGATGCCGTCGACGCGCGTGGCGGCTTCGCGCTGTATCTGCTGCAGCACGTCGGCCTGGTCGCGCAGCAGGTGCACCAGCAGCGACACCGGCGACTCGAAGTTCTCGCCGCCCTTCACCGCGACGCGCAGCCGGTCCACGCTGCGCAGCGGGTGCAGGCGTGCGCTCACGACGCAGCTGCGTTGCACGCACATGCTCAGGGTGGAGATCTGCGACACGTCGTAGGCGAAGTCGTAGGTCACGTCATTGATCACCACGATCAGGCTGTCGTCGGCGTGCTCTACGCGCGTGGAGCCCGGGCCTTCGCTCAGGGTGTCGAAATATTCCTCGGGCAGTGTCAGGTGTTCACCCAGCCACTTGGCCGATTGCAGGTTGCTCAGGTTGAAGTGCAGCCAGATGAAGTCCTGGCTGTCGGCGGGGCGCTCGGTCTGCAGCCAGGCTTGCGCCTCCATCGAATCCAGCACCTGCGCATTGCCGCCAGGCGTGAACAGGTAGCCGCAGATCAATCCCGAAGGGTCAGAGCCATAGGTCGAGGACCCGGGCTTTGCGACCGCGGCGACAGCCTTGGGCCGCGTCAGTTTCATGCGCAGGCCTTCAGCACACCGTGGGCACGATCATTTCCTGCGGCACCGGATTGCGCGTGTAGTCGGGGTGGTGCACGCGTTCCGGCAACACCACCGGTGCGTGCTCGATTTCGTTGTAGTGCACCTGCGACAACAGATGCGTGATGCAGTTCAGCCGCGCCTTCTTCTTGTCCACCGCCTCGATCACCCACCACGGAGTCTGCGGCGTGTGCGTGCGCTCCAGCATCACTTCCTTGGCCTTGGTGTAGAGCTCCCACAGGCGGCGCGACTCCATGTCCATGGGACTGAGCTTCCACTGCTTGAGCGGGTCGTGGATACGCATCATGAAGCGCAGGTGCTGCTCTTCGTCGGTGATGGAGAACCAGTACTTGATCAGGATGATGCCGGAGCGGATCAGCATCTGCTCGAACTCGGGCACCGTGCGGAAGAACTCCTCCACATCGTCGTCGCTGCAAAAGCCCATGACCTTTTCCACGCCAGCGCGGTTGTACCAACTGCGGTCGAACAGCACGATTTCGCCGGCCGCCGGCAAGTGCGACACATAGCGCTGGAAGTACCACTGGCTGCGTTCGCGCTCGCTCGGTGCGGGCAGTGCCGCAACGCGGCACACGCGCGGATTCAGGCGCTGCGTGATGCGCTTGATGACGCCGCCCTTGCCGGCCGCGTCGCGACCCTCGAACAGCACCACCACCTTGAGCTTGTTGGCCACCACCCAGTCCTGCAACTTGACCAGTTCGCCCTGCAGGCGAAACAGTTCCTTGAAATAAAAACGCCGGTCCAGATCGTCCTGGCCGCGTGCGGCGCGCCCGTCGACGAGTTCGTCCATGCGGTCGTCGTCGATCTCCATTTCCAGCTCTTCGTCAAAGCTGTCGAGCATCTCGGCGTGGACCCGGCGCTCGTAGTCCAGGTGTTCTTCGGTTTTTTGGGTGGTCATGGAAAGTATCTGCAGTGGATAGCGGCCATCATGCAGGCGCGCGGGGGGAAATTCAAGCCGAGTGCGCGTCAGACCGGGCCACGACGGTGCAGCCAGCGGGACTTCTGCAGGGCAAAGAATTCCAGAATACCCCAGGACAGGCAGGCCGTCAGGGCCAGGAAACGGAAGATGGCTGTATTGCGCACGATGGTAGGGACCGGTAGACGTCGATGCACGAACATAAATGGGTTTTGTGACAGGTTCGTGACGGTCTGGACGGCGTTCAGGCCAGGGCCAGCGCCATGCTTGGCATGCGGAACTTGCCCGTCATGTCGCGCAGGTCGCTGGCGCGTTCCTGCAGGGTCTGCGCGGCAGCGCTGGATTCCTCCATCACGGCCGAGTTTTGCTGCGTCATCCTGTCCAGCTGGTTCACGGCGGCGTGGATGCTCGACATGCTGGCGCTTTGACCCTGGGTGTCGGCGTTGAGGGCGCCGATGGCTTGTGCCACGCGCTGCACCGATTCCACGATCTGCGTCATCGCCGCGCGTGCCTGATCAACCTTGCCCGCACCGAGTTCCACCTTGTCGACGGAAGCACCGATCAGCGCCTTGATCTGTCGCGCGGCCGCACCAGATCGATTGGCCAGCACGCGCACTTCAGCCGCCACCACGGCAAAGCCGCGGCCTTCGCTGCCGGCGCGCGCCGCTTCCACCGCGGCGTTGAGCGCCAGGATGTTGGTCTGGAATGCAATGCCGTCAAGCACGGCAGTGATATCGACAATCTGGCGCGAGGAATCCCGGATGTCGCTCATGGTCTGCATCAGTTCGGCCATGACCGCGCTGCCGCCGGCCGCCTGGGTGGCGGCCGCTTTCGCCAACTTTTCGCCCTGCGCCGAAGTGTCCAGGGAGTTGCTCATGGTGGTGGCAATCTCCTCCACCAGCGCGGCGGTCTGCTGCAGGAAGGAGGCCGCGAGTTCGGTTCGGTTGGAGAAATCCAGGTTGCCGGCAGCGATTTCGGTGGCACCGTCGGCCACACTGGCGCTGGCCAACTGGGTCTGGCCCACCAACTGGTGCAAGCCGGCCTGCATGCGTGCCAGGGCGTGCAGCAGGTGGCCGCCTTCGTCGCGGTCGTGGCCTACGATGTCCTGCGTCAGGTCGAGTGCCGCTACCCGGTTCGCTGTGTCCACGGCCTGACGGATCGGCCCCGTGATGGCGCGCACCAGCCAGATCGACAACAGCGCTCCCAGCACCGCTGCACAGGCGCCGAACAGCACCAGACCCCAGCGCGCCGTGAGGCTCAGGCTTTCTATCTGCTGCGCCGATTGATCAATTTCGGCTCGCTGCGCGTCGCCCAGCTGGGTGACCGCCTGTTGCACCGCCTGGGCTGTGGGTTGCAGGCGCGTGGCGTAGACCTTCTCGATATTCGCCGTGACGCCGCCGTCTCGCGCCGCGGTCAGTTCCTGCAGCGCTTTCAGGAACTCGCGATTCGTCTGTGTCATCGTGCCCAGCATCAGCTTGTCTGCAGCCGTGGTTTGCATGGTTTCCAGCTTCTTCAGCAGCGCCTCCACCTGCGCCGCTGTCTGCTGGATCTCCGGGCTCAGCACGTCGCCCACCTGGGGTTCCGAGCTCAGCGCCAGGGCCTTGGAACGCGCCAGGTTCACCGTCAGGTGACGCTGCAGTTCGTCGGTCAGGCGCTCGGTCGCCAGGGCATGCTTCACCATCAATTCGGTCTCTTGCGAGACCCGGTTCAGTGACCACGCGCCCAGCACAGAACCCAGCAGGGCGACGGTCAGAACGAGGGAAAGTACGCCCAGGATGCGGCGCGAGAAGGAACCCATCGCCGTGGGCTTGGGCGAATTGGATGAAGTTGACATGGAAGGCTATCTTTCGATGAGCCTGCAGGTACTGGGCAGGCATACCAGGGAATACCCTTATAGTCTCGGGCGCTGGCATGACAACTTCATGACGCGATCCCAGCACTGCATGGCGCCGCCGGCGTGGTTTTGGCTGCGTTAAACTCCAACGAGACCCACCCCCAAAGCCTCTCTCATGTCCCCCTCAGTCGACTCCGTGTCGGAAATCCTCAAGAAGCACAAACGGGTCGAAGGACTGGTGCACGGGCAGAGCATGCCGCGTCAGGACATCATCGAGACGATGGTGCAACGACAGCATCTGGCCGAGTTGCAGAACCTGATGCCGCAGCTCAAGACCGACGAAATCGGCAGCATGCTGGAAACCCTGCCGCTGGACGACGCCCAATTGTTCTGGACGCAGATCCCGCCGGAGCGCGAAAACGAAATCCTCTGGGAGCTGTCGGATGCGCGGCGCGAGCAACTGGTGGGAAGCCGCGAGCCCGCCTTTGCCGACAGCCAGATCAATGCCTTCGAGTTGGTGGACGGCAAGCTGCAGCAGATCCCGGTGCAAAGCCGCAAGAATCTCGAAGGCATCAAGCCGATCTGGATCGACCTGCTGGGCGTCACCAAGGCGGAGCGGGCCTATGTGGGAGCGCATTTCGGCCTGGAATTGGCGGATCCGGGCGACGCCACCGATCTGGAGGTGAGCTCGCGCTACCACATCGAGGAAAACGGCGAAATCCATCTGCACTCCAACTTTCTGCTGGACAAGGAAGGTAAATCGCGCAGCGTGCCTGTGGCCTTCATCCTGCACCAGGGGATTCTTTTCTCCCTGCGCAACGAAGAGCTGCCGGTGTTTCGCCTGCAACGGCGACGTGCGCGCACCCAGGCCGGCTATGTGACTGACTGCAATGACTTGCTGCTCGACCTGTATGGCTCCGACGTCGAGTACTCGGCCGATTCGCTGGAGGACGTCTACCTCACGCTGGGCAAGGTCGGGCGCCAGGTGCTGAGCGAGACCATCACCGACTCGGAGGCCGCCGCGATCCTGGGCGACATCGCCGAAGAAGAGGACCTGAACGGACGCATCCGCGGCAATATCCTGGACACACAGCGCGCCATCAATTTTCTGATCCGCAGCAAGCTGATGTCGGCCGCGCAATTCGACGACGCCAGGCAGATCCTGCGCAACATCGAGTCGCTGAACAGCCACACGTCCTTTTTGTTCGACAAGATCAACTTCCTGATGGACGCGACCATCGGCTTCATCAACATCAACCAGAACAAGCGCATCAACCAGTTGACCATCTTCGGCGTGGTGTTCATGCCGATCAACATCCTGGCGGGCATGGGTGGGATGTCGGAATTTTCCATGATGACCCAGGGAATTCCCTGGCCGGTGGCCTACGGGGTTTTCATGGTTGCGGCCAGCCTGATGGGCGTGGCCACTTACGCCGCGCTGAAATACTTCGAAACCCGCAAGGTCAAGGCGCGGTAGACGGCTCGCTGCCAGCCCTCAGGGCTGCTCGTCGTCGCCCTCGTTCTTCGGCACAAACACCATGCCGGTCTTGGCGTTGAAGTCCATCAGTCCGGCGTAGCGGCCCCAGGCAATCATGGTCTGGAAGGTCTTCTCCGGGTTGTCGTAGGGCAGGGCGCTGCCGATGTCCTTGATGACTCGCTCGGCTTCGACTTCCTCGTACTCGTTCAGCAGGGCGATGATGATGTGGAACAGGCGCAGCTTGAACACCTGTTCGGAGAAGATGGTGTGGCGTTCGGCCCGGCTGGCGCTGACAAAACGCCGGCCCAGTTCGGTGAAGCGCACCTGGTCCTTGGGCGTGTCGACCAGTTCCAGGATCTCGGCGGCTTTCACCAGTGCGATGGTCTCGCCAAACTCCTTGCCGATCTCGTCCGAGATGTCGTAGATGTTGGACAGCTCGGGCGAGTCGTCGAGCAGGCTGAGCAGGCCCAGGATCTGGCCCACCGGCACCAGCGGTATCGACTCCATGCGGTTGCGCCCGCGCGAGATCGGCTGGCCCGCCACCGGCACTTCCACCGGCACGTCGGGCAGGGTCGAGGTCGTGATGCTTTCGTGGATCAACGCCACCAGACGCTGAAACTCCGGGCTCTTGGGGTCGCGCGGATAGGGCAGCGGATTCTCCAGCACCAGACCGAGCCGACCGGGGCGCGGGAACAGTACGATGATGCGCGTGGCCATTTCCACGGCTTCTTCGATGTTGTGCGTGACCATGAAGATGGCGCTCAGACCCGTGCCGGGTGTGTGCCACAGGCTGATCAGTTCCTGGCGCAGGTTCTCGCCGGTAAGCACGTCCAGCGCGCTGAAGGCCTCGTCCAGACACAGCAGGCGGGGTTGGGACACGAGGGCTCGTGCAATGCCCACGCGCTGGCGCATGCCGCCGGACAACTCGCGCGGATAGGCCGCGTGGTAATTGCCCAGGCCGATGAGTTCGATGGCGCGGTCCACGGCGGCATCGCGCTCGGCGCGGCTGACCTCATGCGCCATCAGGCCCACGGCGACGTTCTGTTCCACGGTGAGCCAGGGGTAGAGCGCAAAGGTCTGGAACACCACCGACGCGTCGCCGTTGATGCCGTGCAAGGTCTCGCCCTTGTGCAGCACACGGCCTGACGTGGGTGCTATCAGACCGGTCAGGCAGCGCAGGATGGTCGATTTGCCGGACCCGGATTGGCCCAGCAAGGCCAGCAGTTCGCCTTCGTGCACGGCCACGTCGATCTGGTCCAGCACCTTGAGTTCATGGCCGCCGGCCGTGATGAAGGACTTGTTGACGGAGCGCAGTTCGGCAATCGGCGGCGCTTCTGTGTTGGCGAGTGGTGTCATTTGGGAGGGGAAGTTCATGCGTCAATCCAGCCGGAAGCGGCGTTCGGCGTAAGCGTAGAGGCGACGCCACACCAGCTTGTTCATCAGCACGACAAACAGCGACATCACGGCGATGCTGACGATGATGAGCGGCGTGTCGCCGCGCTTGGTCACTTCCGCGATGAAGGCGCCCAGGCCGTCGGCCTTGAGCGTGGTGTCGCCCCAGGTGGCGTATTCGGCCACGATGCTGGCGTTCCAGGCGCCGCCCGCTGCCGTGCAGGCACCCGTCACCCAGAACGGAAAGATCGCCGGCAGGATCAGCGTGCGCCACAGCTTCCATTGGCGCAAGCCGTAGATGCTGGCGACCTCTTTCAACTCATTGGGAATCGCCATGGCGCCGGCGATCACGTTGAACAGGATGTACCACTGCGTGCCCATGGCGATGAGCAGGATGCTGCCCCAGTTCATGGGTGTGCTGCTGGCGACGAACAGGCCCACCACAACGGGGAAGGTCATGTTCACCGGGAAGGAGGCACCGATTTGCGCCATCGGCTGGGCAAAGCGCGCCACCTTGGGATGAAAGCCTATCCACACGCCAATCGGCGTCCAGATCAGCGTGGCCAGCACCGTCATCGCCAGCACGCGCAGCAGCGTCAGAAAACCCAGCCACACGACGTGGCCCACCACCGCTGCGTCCAGCGCGCCGTGCAGCGCGGCGATCGCAGCAAAAACGCCGATGATCACTTCGTAGCCCAGCCATGCGGCCAAGGCCAGACCCAGGCTGCGCAGTGGCCAACTCACCGCGTCGGGGCGGGTGCGCCGTTTGCTGGGGCTGATGCGTCGCAGGCCCTGGTCCAGCGCGTCGGCCAGCGGTTGCCAGACGCGCAAGCCCAGCCAGGTGAAGACATAGGCGCCGCTCAAGAGATCAAACACCCACGAGGTGGGCAGCAGACCCGACTCGGTGAGTTCGATCTTGAACTTGTCGGCCCAGACCATCAAGGGACGCCAGATTAGCTGGTCGCTCACCAGGATCAGCACCAGCATCGCCACCACGGCCAGCAGGGCGGCGTGGTTGTCGCCCTTCTCGATGGCGCTGGCCATGTAGGAGCCCAGGCCGGGCAGCTTGATGTCCTTGTTCATCACGCTGATG
>CAIKVZ010000279.1 GCA_903830985.1 uncultured beta proteobacterium | reverse complement strand
CTCTCCATCAGGCCTGGGCGGCGCAACACTTCAGCGTAGAGGCCTTCGGTGGGCAGGAACAGGATGGCAAAGTCGGTGGTGTGCGGCGGCTCCACATACTTTTCGTTCATGTTCTTGGCTTCCACGCGGATGCGCAGCTCCAGCGCCTTGCCCGCCGCCTCGGCCGCAACCCCGTCCGCCCTGCCCTGCGCGTCCAGCAGGCGCTCGTAGTCTTCGTTGGGAAACTTGGCGTCTATCGGCAGCCACAACGGCGCGCCGTCATCGGAGCGGCCGGGCAGGCGGATGGCAAAGTCCACCACGTTCTTGCTGCCGGGAATGGTGGCCACCTGGGCGGCGTACTGGTCGGGCACAAACACCTGCTCCAGCAGGGCTTCGAGCTGCGCCTCGCCAAACATGCCGCGTGTCTTGACATTGGTGAGCAGGTGCTTGAGGTCGCCCACGCCCTGCGCCAGGGTCTGCATCTCGCCCAGGCCCTTGTGCACCTGCTCCAGGCGCTCGGCCACCTGTTTGAAGCTCTCCCCCAGGCGCGCCTGCAGGGTGGACTGCAGTTTCTCGTCCACCGTGGCGCGCATCTCGTCGAGCTTGGCGGCGTTGGTGGTCTGCAACTGCGCCAGCTGCACCTCCAGGGTCTGGCGGATCTCGGCCATGCGACGGGCATTCGATTCGCCCACATTGCCGAGTTGCTGGGTCAGGGTGTCGGACAGGGACTTTTGCAGCAGTGCGAGTTGCTGGCCAAAGGCGTCAATCTGGCTGTTCTGGGTGCGCGTGGCTTCAGCCCCCTGCTGGGTGATGGTCTGCTGGAAGGTGGCCAGGTTCTGCGCCAGTTCCTGGCGCGCGCCGCGAGAGGATTCGGATATTTCCTGGCGCAGGGCGCGCTCCAGGGCCTGGGTGTTGGCGCTAATGGCGGACAGCAACTCCTGACGTGCAAGCTCCTCGCGCTGGCGCAATTGAATTTCATTTTCCAATCGGGTCGTGCGCCTGCGAACAACCAAGAAGGTCCAAATAAAAATATTGATCGCTACGAGCAACAACGCCGACCAAGGAGCAAGCCACAGAAAAAAATCGCCCATCACTCAAACGCCTGCACGGGCCAGCACTTCCGGGTTGAGCGGCGTGACAGCCTTGCCATGCACCAGAAAGCCGACCAGGTTGTCCACGGCCAGCGCCGCCATGGCGCGGCGCGTGCCGATGGTGGCGCTGGCGATGTGCGGGGTCAGCACCACATTGGGCACGGTCAGCAAGGCCGGATGCACCGATGGTTCGCCCTCAAACACATCCAGCCCGGCGGCGGCGATGCGCTTGTCGCGCAGGGCTTCGGCCAGCGCCGCGTCGTCCACAATGCCGCCGCGCGCCAGGTTGATCAGGGTGGCGCTGGGCTTCATCAGCGCCAGCTCGGCCGCGCCGATGGTGTGGTGGGAACTGGCCGAGTACGGCAGCACCAGCATCACGTGGTCGGCGGTCTTCAGCAGCTCCTCCTTGCCCACGTAGCTAGCGTTGAAACTGGCCTCGGTGGCGGCGTCCAGGCGCGAGCGGTTGTGGTAGACCACCCGCATGCCAAAGCCCAGGGCGGCGCGACGGGCAATGGCCTGGCCGATCCGGCCCATGCCGACAATGCCCAGGGTCGTGCCATGCACCTCGGCGCCGGCAAACATGTCGTAGCTCCAGCGCGTCCAAAGGCCCGCGCGCAGGTAATGCTCGCTCTCAGTGACGCGCCGTGCCGTGGCCATCAGCAGTGCGAAGCCGAAGTCGGCAGTGGTCTCGGTCAGCACGTCGGGCGCATTGGTGCCGAGCACGCCGGCGCCCGTCATGGCGGGCAGGTCGAAGTTGTTGTAGCCCACGGTCATGTTGGCGCACAGGCGGAGCTGGGGACACAGCGCCAGCAACCCGGCGTTGACCTTCTCGGTGCCGGTCATGAAGGCGCCGACCTTGCCCTGCAGGCGCTGCGCCAGTTCTTCGGCCGACCACATGGTGTCAGCCTGGTTGGCTTCGACATCAAAGTGCTGGCCGAGTTGCTCCAGCACCTCGGGGAAGATGGCGCGGGTGATGAGGATGGCGGGTTTGGTCATGGTGTTCCGGCTGGTTGGGCAATTTCAAAGACTTGACGCAAATAGGCCAGGTAGCGCTCGTCATCGCACATGTTCTTGGACGGCGTGTCCGATAGCTTGGCAACAGGCTGG
>CAIKVZ010000278.1 GCA_903830985.1 uncultured beta proteobacterium | reverse complement strand
TGCCGTGCCGGTGCCGTGGCAATCAATCAGCGAGGCAATCAGGCCGCCGTAGACAAAACCGGGGATCGCTGTGTGGTGGGGCTCGGGTGTGTACCAGGTGACAGTTTCTTCGCCGTCCCAGAAGGTCTTGATCCGGTGCCCGTGCTGGTTTTTTGAGCCGCAACCGTAGCAGTGCGAAACGTTTTCGGGGTAGTAGTCCTGGAAGGCTTTCATGGTTTCTCCGGGTTGTTGGCGTCTGCGTCTTGCCTTATTCGAAGGCGGGCAGGCTGGGTTTGACAATTGGTTTGCCGGCAGTGAGCCAGGCATCGAAGCCGCCGCTGATGGACTTGACCTGCAGATAGCCCATGTCGTGCAGGGCGCAAGCGGCCAGAGCCGCACGGCCGCTGGTTTTGCAATACAGGACGATGCGCAGATCGCGTGAGTTCAGTTCGGGGCTGCTGCTGAGCTTGAATTCGAGCAGACCGCGCGAGGCGTGGATGGCACCCGGCAGGTGTCCGGCTGCGTATTCGTCGGCTTCACGTACATCGAGCAGGACATCGGCTTCGCGGATCGCTTGCTCGGCTTCGGCGATGGCGACTTCCTGGACGCGGGCCTTGGCTGCGGTGACGAGATCGTGGGCGGTTTTCATGATCGTGCGGGGCTTACTTAAGTTAAGGCTGATATTGTCGCCGTGTTGCGGCGTGGCGGACACGGTCCCGGCGGCGGCGTCAGGGGAGTTCAGCAGATGGCTGGCCATTTGCGAGAATTTTTCAATCAGGCGCGAGCGCAAGTCGGTATCCGCCACCTGCGCGTCGAGTGCCTGCGTCATGCACAGCAGCCACTGGTCACGCATCGCGGGACTGACCCGGAAGTTCGCATGGCGCATGCGCAGACGGGGATGCCCTTTTTTCGCGACATACAAATCGGGCCCGCCAAACCAACCTGAGAGGAACTCAAACAGGCTGGTTTCGCTGCCGCTCAGTCTCTCGGGGTGCATCATGCGCAGCGCGAAAGTCTCGGGCAAATCGTCCATCAACGCGTAAAAATTCTTTACCAGTGCGCGCACACCCGCTTCGCCGCCCAAGGCTTCGTAAGCAGTTTGCACTGTTGACGTCATCATCGGTCTGGCCTCAGGAAGAGGCTCCGCGTGCGCCGGTCGCTGGCAGGGCGGACACCCGGGCCAGAAAAGCATCGCGCGACAAACCGGCAAAAAATGGATGCCAGCGGCGCTGCTCCTGCACCGTGCTGACGGCGCGCGAGCGGCGCTCGTGCCCGGCGAACAGCAGCGTTTCGTCGGCCAGCGAGAAGACGCGCTGCGCGACACTGTCCCACAGCGCTTCAGGCAACAGCGGGACGGGCTGGTGCGGACAGGCATCGACGGCCAGCAGGCCGCCGCAAAAAAAACGGTCGCGCCAGGCAAAGCTCAGGCAGCTTGCCGTGTGGCCCGGCGTGGCCAGCACGCGCACCAGTTCATTGCCAAAGGGCAGGATGTCGCCGTCGGTGTGGACCTGAGCGCCCGGTCCCGCCGCGCCCTGCACCAGGGGTGCGCCCAGTTGCGCCAACAGGGCTGCTTCTTCTGGATGCAGGTGATCGTGGTGGTGCGTGCGCAGCACCCAGCGCAGGCGCAGGTCGCATTCCGACAGCAGAGCGGCCAGCAGGGTCAGGTCACGACCGTGCGGATCAATCAGGATCGCTTCACGCGCGTCCATGTCGGCCAGCAGATAGCTCAGGTCGCCACTGACTTCGTCATGCAGGATGCGGAAATACATCTCAGAATCCCCAGCGCAGGCCAGCCGCCAGCAGCAGCGCAGCCAGACACGACCAGTCCGAGAACAGAAGACGCCAGCCCCAGGCACGTGGCACGAAGCCGACGCCTCTGACCATGCCGGCGCTCATGGCCCAGAACAGGGCCAGCGCCAGCGCGTGATTCGCCGTGCCGTTGGCACGCATCATCAGAAACGGATAGATGGTGCCGCCCAGCATGATGCTCAGGGCCGCGAACAGGCTCGGCAGGTGGATGGCGGCGTGCGCCGGTACCACCGTTGCATCATCGCTTGCAAGCTTGCGCGTCAGCATGATCGGTCACTCGCCTTTGCGCCCGTTGGCGAGCTTGCGGGCCTCTTCGTTTTCGCCCCACATCGCGTTCAGAATCGCCAGCAGCACAGCAAAGCCGACACCGAGAATCCAGGAGAAGTACCACATGTGAAATCCTTTGAATGGCGTTCAGGCCAGCCGGTTGAAGAGATCAATAAGCCGCATGTTCGTGTTCCTGCACGTAGGCGGCGGTCACCTTGCCACGCATCACGCGGTAGGCCCAACTGGTGTAGAGAATGATCAGTGGCATGAAGAGCAGCGTGCACCAGAACATGATTCCGAGGGTCATATGGCTTGACACGCTGTCCCATACCGTCAGGCTGGCAGCGGGCATCGAGCTCGACGGCATGACGAAGGGGAACATGGAAGCACCGGCCGTGCCGATGACACCGAGCAGGGCCAGCGACGAGACGACAAACGCGGTGAGCGTGGCGCGTTTGAGCAGCAGCAGGGCGGCCAGCAGCGCGCCCAACACGCCCAGTGCCGGCAGCAGCCACAGCGCCGGCGCGCGGCCGTAGTTGGCCATCCAGGCGCCGGCTTCACGCACCACGGTCTTGGTCATTGGGTCGGGCAGAGCGTTCGGGTCCATGACCGAGGTGATGCGGTAGCCGTCAATGCCCAGGCTGACCCAGAAGCCGGCGGCCACAAAGGCCAGAACCATCACCAGAGCGGCGCCGATCGCGCCTTTGACGGCACGCGCCTGGATCACGCCTTCGGTGCGATGGGCCAGATAAACGCCACCGTGCATCGTGATCATCGTGCTGCTCACCACACCGCAAAGCAGGGCGAACGGATTGAGCAACTGCCAGAAACTGCCGCTGTAGGTCGACACCATGTAGAGGTCGAACTGGAAGGGCACACCTTGCAGCAGGTTGCCAAAGGCCACGCCGAAGATCAGCGGTGGCACCGAGCCGCCAATAAACAGGCCCCAGTCCCAGGTGCTGCGCCAGGTCGCGTTGTGGATTTTGCTGCGGTAGTCAAAACCGACCGGGCGGAAAAACAGCGCCCATAGCACCACCAGCATGGCCCAGTAGAAACCGCTGAAGGCGGTGGCGTAGACCAGCGGCCAGGCCGCAAAAATGGCGCCACCGCCGGTGATGAACCAGACCTGGTTGCCGTCCCAGTGCGGCCCCACGGTGTTGATGACAACGCGGCGCTCCAGATCGCTGCGCCCGACGAAGGGCAGCAGCGTGCCTACGCCCATGTCGTGGCCGTCCATGATCGCAAAACCGATCAGCAGCACGCCGACCAGCAGCCACCAAATGAGCTTGAGGGTTGAGTAGTCAAACATAGGTTTTCCTTGGGGTTCGTTCAGGCGTGAGCGGGTTCGGACTGGTAGCGACCCGTGCCCAGACTGCCCGGGCCCATGCGCGCAAACTTGACCATCAGGTACATCTCGACCACCAGCAACACGGTGTAGAAACCGATGAAGCCCGCCAGCGAGCCGTACAGGCTGTTGACAGTCAGTGTGGAGACGCTCAGGTGGGTCGGCAGCACGCCGTAGATGGTCCAGGGCTGGCGACCGTACTCGGCAACGAACCAGCCGAGTTCACAGGCAAGCCAGGGCACGGGCAGCATCCACAGGGCCCATTTGAGCAACCAGGGTTTGCCC
>CAIKVZ010000277.1 GCA_903830985.1 uncultured beta proteobacterium | reverse complement strand
GGACGAGGTGGAAAGCCTGGGCGCGATCGGTCTGGCCGCGCGCGAAAACCTGGACAACCTGGTGTTCGTCGTGAACTGCAACCTGCAGCGCCTGGACGGCCCGGTGCGCGGCAACAGCAAGATCGTGCAGGAGCTCGAAGGTGAGTTCCGCGGTTCGGGCTGGAACGTGATCAAACTGCTGTGGGGCAGCAACTGGGACGCGTTGCTGGCGCGCGACAAGGACGGCGCGCTGCGCAAGCTGATGATGGACACGCTGGACGGCGACTACCAGTCCTTCAAGGCCAACGACGGCGCCTACGTGCGCAAACATTTCTTCGGCCGTGATCCGCGCACCGCCGCCATGGTCGCGAACATGAGCGACGACGACATCTGGAATCTCAAGCGCGGCGGCCACGACCCGCAAAAGGTCTACGCGGCCTACCACAAGGCGGTGAACCACAAGGGCCAGCCGACCGTGCTGCTGATCAAGACCGTCAAGGGTTTTGGCATGGGCAAGTCGGGCGAAGGCAAGAACAATGTGCACCAGACCAAGAAGCTCACGGACGAAGACATCAAGATCTTCCGCGACCGTTTCAACATCCCGATTCCCGACAGCCAGCTGGCCGAAATTCCTTTTTACAAGCCGGCCGACGACACACCCGAAATGCGCTACCTGCACGAGCGACGCAAGGCGCTGGGCGGCTACCTGCCGCACCGCCGCGTCAAGGCCGACGAGAGCTTCACCGTGCCTTCGCTGGACACCTTCAAGTCGGTGATCGAGGCGACTGCGCCGGGCCGTGAAATTTCCACCACGCAAGCCTATGTGCGCTTTTTGACGCAGTTGCTGCGCGACCAGGCGCTGGGCCCGCGCGTCGTTCCCATCCTGGTGGACGAGGCGCGCACCTTCGGCATGGAAGGGCTGTTCCGCCAGATCGGCATCTACAACCCGGCCGGCCAGCAGTACACGCCAGTCGACAAGGACCAGGTGATGTACTACCGCGAAGACAAGGCCGGGCAGATCCTGCAGGAAGGCATCAACGAGGCCGGCGGCATGGCCAGCTGGATCGCCGCCGCCACCTCCTACAGCACGAACAACCGCATCATGTTGCCGTTCTACGTGTATTACTCGATGTTCGGCTTCCAGCGCATCGGCGACCTGGCCTGGGCCGCCGGTGACATGCAGGCGCGTGGTTTCCTGCTTGGCGGCACCTCCGGGCGCACCACGCTCAATGGTGAAGGCCTGCAGCACGAAGACGGTCACAGCCACATCCTGGCCGGTACCATCCCGAACTGCGTGTCCTACGACCCGACCTTCGCGCATGAAGTCGGTGTGATCCTGCATCATGGCTTGAAGCGCATGGTGGAGAAGCAGGACAACGTTTACTACTACATCACCCTGCTCAACGAAAACTACCCGATGCCAGGGCTGGCAGAGGGCACGCAAGAGCAGATCATCAAGGGCATGTACCTGTGCAAGGAAGGGCCCAAGCTCACGCCGCGCGTGCAGCTGCTGGGCAGTGGCACCATCCTGCGCGAGTCGATTGCGGCGCAGGAACTGCTGGAGAAAGACTGGGGCGTTGCCGCCAACGTGTGGAGCTGCCCGAGCTTCAACGAGCTCACGCGTGACGGCCAGGACGCCGAGCGCCACAACCTGCTGCACCCGCTGGAAGTGCCGCGCCTGTCCTTCGTGGCGCAGCAGTTGGACAAGCACACCGGCCCCGTGGTCGCTTCCACCGACTACATGAAGGCCTACGCCGAACAGATCCGCCCCTTCATTCCCAAGGGTCGGACCTACAAGGTGCTGGGCACGGACGGTTTTGGCCGCAGCGATTTCCGCTCCAAGCTGCGCGAGCACTTCGAGATCAACCGCCACTACATCGTGCTCGCCGCCCTGAAGGCGCTGAGCGAAGAGGGCACCGTGCCGGTGGCCAAGGTGGCCGAGGCGATTGCCAAGTACGGCATCCAGGCAGACAAGATCAACCCGTTGTACGCGTGAACCCCGCGGCAACATTGGAGAACAGAACATGGCAGTGATAGACATCAAGGTTCCCGACATTGGGGACTTCAAGGACGTGACCGTGATCGAGGTGCTGGTCAAGCCCGGCGACAGCGTCAAGGTAGAGCAGTCGCTCATCACCGTGGAGTCGGACAAGGCCTCCATGGAGATCCCTTCGAGCCACGCCGGCGTCGTGAAGGACCTCAAGGTCAAACTCGGTGACAAGATCAACATCGGCGACCTGCTGGCGCAGCTGGAAGTGGGCGAGGGCGGCGCCGCGCCGGCAGCGCCTGCTGCAGCGCCCGTGGCCGCTGCGGTCGCAGCGCCAACCGTGGCAGTTGCCGCGGTAGCGGCCGCAGCGCCCGCAGTTGCGGCAATTGTCGCTACGCCAGCGGCAGTTGCCGCTGCAGCCGAGCCAGCGCACAACCCTGCGACCCTGGTCTCGGGCCTGCCCCACGCCTCGCCTTCGGTGCGCAAGTTTGCGCGCGAGCTCGGCGTGCCGCTGGGCGAGGTCAAGGGCACCGGCCTGAAGGGCCGCATCACCGACAAGGACATTGAGCTGTTCACGCAAGCCGTGATGAGCGGTGCCGTAAAGACCCAGGCCATCAGTGCGCAGGCACCTGTCGGCGGGGGCGATTCCGGCGCAGGTCTGGGGCTGATTCCCTGGCCCAAGGTCGACTTCACCAAGTTCGGTCCGGTGGAGCGCAAGGATCTCAGCCGCATCAAGAAGATCAGCGGCGCCAACCTGTTGCGCAATGCCATCATGATTCCGGCCGTCACCAACCATGACGACGCCGACATCACCGACCTTGAAGCCTTCCGCGTCGCCACCAACAAGGAGAACGAGAAGAGCGGCATCAAGGTCACGATGCTGGCCTTTTTGATCAAGGCCTGCGTGGCAGCGTTGAAAAAATTCCCCGAGTTCAACGCCTCCCTTGACGGCGACCAACTGGTTCTCAAGCAGTATTACCACATCGGTTTTGCCGCGGACACGCCCAACGGTCTGATGGTGCCGGTGATCAAGGACGCCGACAAGAAAGGCATCTTCCAGATCTCGCAGGAAATGGGCGATCTGGCGAAGAAGGCGCGCGACGGCAAGCTCAGTCCGGCCGAAATGACCGGCGCAGGCTTCACGATTTCTTCGCTGGGCGGCATCGGCGGGCGCTACTTCACCCCCATCATCAACGCCCCCGAAGTGGCGATCCTGGGCGTGTGCAAGAGCCAGATGGAACCGGTCTGGGACGGCAAGGCTTTCGCGCCGCGCCTCATGCTGCCGCTCAGTCTGACCTGGGATCACCGCGTGATCGACGGCGCCAGTGCGGCGCGCTTCAATGTTTATCTGGGGCAGATCCTGGGTGATTTCCGAAGGGTTTTGCTCTGACCGCTGTGGCGGCGAGTACATCGTGAAATACCAACCCTAAAAGCAGGAAACACATCCCATGTCTGTCATTGAAATCAAGGTTCCCGACATTGGCGATTTCGCCGAGGTCACCGTCATCGAGTTGCTGGTCAAACCCGGCGACAGCATCAAGGCCGAACAAAGCCTGATCACCGTGGAGAGCGACAAGGCCTCCATGGAAATTCCCTCATCGCACGCCGGTGTGGTGAAGGAACTCAAGCTCAAGCTGGGCGACAAGGTAAAAGAAGGTTCCCTCGTCCTGCTGCTGGAAAGCAGCGAAGCCGGTGTCGCGACGGCGCCTGCCGCAGCCCCTGCGGCCCCAGCCCCGGCTCCGGCAGCCGCTGTGGCGGCGCCCGCCGTTGCTGCATCTGCTCCGACAGCGTCGAGCTATGCCGGCACGGTCGATCTGGAATGCGACCTGCTGGTGCTGGGCGCCGGACCTGGCGGCTATTCCGCGGCCTTTCGTGCGGCCGACCTCGGCCTGAAAGTGGTGCTGGTGGAACGCTATGCGTCGCTGGGCGGCGTCTGCCTGAACGTGGGCTGCATCCCGAGCAAGGCGCTGCTGCATGTGGCGGCGGTGATTGACGAGGTGAGTCACATGGCGGCGCTGGGCGTGGACTTCGGCGCGCCCAAGGTCAACGTGGACACGCTGCGCGGCCACAAGGACAAGGTCGTCAGCAAGCTCACTGGCGGCCTGGCCGCGATGGCCAAGATGCGCAAGGTGACGGTGGTGCGCGGCTACGGCGCCTTCGTCGGCGCGAATCACGTGCAGGTGGAAGAAACCACCGGCACGGCGCAGGAGAAGACCGGCAAGACCCAGACCATAGGCTTCAAGAACTGCATCATCGCTGCCGGTTCGCAGGCCGTGCGCCTGCCCTTCATGCCGGAAGATCCGCGCGTGGTGGATTCCACCGGCGCGCTCGCGCTCAAGGAAGTGCCCAAGCGCATGCTGATCCTGGGCGGCGGCATCATCGGCCTGGAAATGGGCACGGTGTACAGCACGCTGGGCGCGCGCCTGGATGTGGTCGAGATGCTGGACGGCCTCATGCAGGGCGCTGACCGCGATCTGGTCAAGGTCTGGCAGAAGATGAACGCGCCGCGCTTTGACAACATCATGCTCAAGACCAAGACCGTCGGCGCCCGGGCCACGCCGGAGGGCATCGAAGTCACGTTCGCCGCCGCGGAAGAGGGCGGCACGGCGCCCGCGCCGCAGACCTACGACCTGGTGCTGCAGGCCGTGGGCCGCACCCCCAACGGCAAGAAGATCGCCGCCGACAAGGCCGGCGTGACGGTGACCGACCGCGGCTTCGTTCCGGTCGACATCCAGATGCGCACCAATGTGCGCCACATCTTCGCCATCGGCGACATCGTGGGCCAGCCCATGCTGGCGCACAAGGCGGTGCACGAGGCGCATGTGGCGGCCGAAGTGATTGCCGGCGAACAGCTGGGCAACAAGGAACTGGCCAGTGCGGCATTCAACGCGCGCGTCATCCCGAGCGTGGCCTACACCGACCCGGAAGTGGCCTGGGTGGGCCTCACCGAGGACCAGGCCAAGGCCCAGGGCATCAAGGTGAAGAAGGGCCTGTTCCCCTGGAATGCCTCTGGTCGTGCCATCGCAAACGGGCGCGACGAGGGCTTCACCAAGCTGCTGTTTGACGACAGCCCCGAAGCCCATGGCCACGGCAAGATCCTGGGCGGCGGCATGGTCGGCACGCACGCCGGCGACATGATCGGCGAGATTGCGCTGGCCATCGAGATGGGCGCCGACGCCATCGACATCGGCAAGACCATCCACCCGCACCCCACGCTGGGTGAGAGCATCGGCATGGCGGCGGAAGTGGCGCACGGCAGCTGCACGGATTTGCCGCCAGCGCGCAAGTAAAGCCTCATCCCATGGCACGACGCCCGCAAGCAAAACCGCTTGCGGGTGTACCAACTCTGGCGCGCTTCGGGTGTGCTGGTTGGCCAAGCAGTGGGTGCTGCGCAGGCGTCAGGCCTTGTAGACGCCACAGCCAATCCGCAGATCGCCGGGCAGCGGTTGCAGATAGGACATCTTTTCCGTCACCTTGCCCGTGGTCGGGTTGATCGTGCTGTAGTCCACCCAGCCCGGCGCCTGATCAATCGCGGTGAACGCTTCTTCGAGCAGGTGTTCCCATTGCAAACCGTCCACGTGACGCATATGCCTTCCAGTGATGGCCGGGTTCGGGCCAAACGCCCGAAAGATGCCATCGCGATCGAAGATGAAGATATACATGTCGCGGTCGAAAAACGGCCCCTGGCGATCCTGTAGATGATGCACGGCCTGCGCGGTCCCCACCCTGTCGATCAGCGTGCATGCGCTCTCGACCAGTGCCCGCGCTTCGTCGGCTGAGCCCTGGCGCAAGCGAATCATGCGCAGCGCATCAGACAGCGACCTTGTGCGCAGTTCCATTTCACGCGCGGAGCCGGCGGAATGATGGACCATCTCCGCATTGCGCCCGGTCAGCGCCTTCAATGCCAGCAGGCTCGTGGACATCTGCTGCAAAGCTGAGCATTGTTCCTTGCCGCCGCAGGCAATGGAGCTCACGTGTACCGCCAACTCGCGAATGCCCCGGACGATCGTCTCGAGTGTTGCGCCGACCTGTTCGATGCGTTGGGCCGCGGCATCCACCTGCCGCGAAGACTGATGTATCAGGGTTCTGACCTGCGCTGCCGAACTTGCGCTGCGATGCGCGAGATTGCGCACCTCGGTTGCCACCACCGCGAAACTGCGGCCTTGAGGGCCGGCGCGCGCCGCCTCCACAGCGGCATTCAGCGCCAGGATGTTGGTTTGAAATGCAATGGCATCAATGGCGCTGATGATGTCGCCCATTTCTCGCGAACTGACCTCCAGTTGCCGAACTTTTTGCATCGCGTCCAGCATGGCCACGTTGCCCGACTCGGCCAGTTGCTGCACGCGCTCGGCCACTTTGTCGGCATCATTGGCGGCCTCGGCGTTGCGCGTCACAATCGCGTTCAAATCCTCTACCGAAGCCGTGGTTTCAAGCAGGCTGTGCGCCTGTTGCTCGGTCCGATCCGCCAATTCGTCGATGTTGCTGGCCAGGTGGTGGCCGGACATCGCCACCACGGCAGAGTTGTTGCGAATTTGCGCCACGCGACAGGACAGACCGTTGTTCATGGCTTCCAGATGCGACTCCAATCGGCCCCAGATGCCGCTGCGGCCCTGCGCCAGAACCTGCGTCAAGTCACCATCTCGCGCAGCGTCGATGGCGTTTTCCAGTAGGCACGCCGACTGTTGGGGATCTTGTCTGAGCCGCGCCGAAGCCAGCGTTGCCAACATGGCGATACCCGCCAATGAGGCCAGCAGCAGGACGGTCCATGCGGCATGACGTTGCTGCAGCTCGGAGTCATCCTGCCATGTACGCCACGCGGTCAGCAAATCCTGCATGGCAGCAGGATCCCCGTTGCGCGCGATGAGCAGCGCGCGCGACTTGGCCCATGCCTGGCGCAGCGGCGCGGGTATCGATTCCGCAGCGAAACCGGCGTCGGCTTCGGTCAGGGCCTGACGCCATTCGGGAGCCGCTGGCTCGTAGTCTTGGCCCTTTCCCTGGGCGGGCGAGCCGGCGTGCGAGGTCTGCGCGTGTATCGCTGGAATCAACGCCTGCACGATGCTGCTGTGCTGTTGGGCAGTGAATACCAAGTCCTTCTGTGCCCAAAGCGCATCGGTGACAAAGCCGACAGCGAGCAGCGCCGCCAGCATTGCCGGGAAAGTGGACCACCACCGTGTTCGCCGGGAATGCGAGGAAACACGTGAAACCTGGACGGCCGGTGTGGATGCGATTGCCATGTTCACCTTCTATCTGTTGCGGGAAACGCCGCACGAACATCGAGAGGGATTTTGATTATTATCATAATAATAATAACTAGCCTTCCGATGTCAATCGGTGCGCACCCTGCGTAGGACACCGGCTGTTACCCGGCGGACATTGATGAAATGCAATGCATGAGGGGCCGCGCGGCGCATGACGATCAAACATGACTCGGCCAGACGACCGGCTGAGTGTTGCAGGCCATGGGCCGCACGCCCAAAGGCAAGAAAATCGCCACCGACAAAGCCTGCGGCACCATGACCGATCGCGCCATCGCCAACGGGCGCGACGAGGGCCTGACCAAGCTGCAGTTTGCTGGGCAACTTGTGCAACTCAACAAGGTAGTCATAATTGACTACCTTGTTTTTTGGAGTTCCCTATGGCCAGCACCCCAGCAGCCACACCCACCAGTTTGAAATTGCCCACCGGGCTCAAGATGAAGTTGGAGCAATTTGCACAAAAAGCGGGGATGAGCCTGCATGCCTACATGTTGGAGACTCTCTCAGACGCTGTGCAGAGCGCGCAGCAGCGCGAGGCGTTTGCGCTGGACAGTCTGGCTGCATTGCGTGAGATGAAAGCCAGCGGCCTTGGGCACGAGTTGGCCGACGTCCGCGCCCATTTTTCTGCAATGGCCCAGTTCCGCAAGGGACTGCGAGCCAGGCCACCAGCGTTGCAAGCCAAGCCACTGAGTTGAGCCATGGCGCGGGTTTTCCTGAGCCAAGCTGCGCTGGACGACTTGCTGCGCCTGGAGCAGTTTCTCGCCGAATCGAACGATCCCTTGGCCGGCGAGTTGCTGGATTTTGTGCTGGATGCCTTGCAGGTTCTAACGCACCAACCGGGCATTGGCAGACCCACCGCCGGGGGGCTGCGTGAACTCATCATTTCGCGACGCCGCAGCGGCTATCTGGCTCGTTACGAATTCAAGGAAATCGATGACCTGGTTCTTGTGGCGCGTATTCGCCACCAGCGGGAGTGCGGCTACTCGGCCGAGGAGCTTTGACTCTGCCGGCTCAGGCGCAGGTGAATCGCTCGTAGCCTCTGGCGCGCAAGGCGCAGGCCGGGCATTCGCCGCAGCCATAACCCCAGGCGTGGCGTCGTCCGCGCTCGCCCAGGTAGCAGGTGTGGGTGTGTTCCACAATCAGTTCCACCAGTGCCGCACCGCCGCCGGGCGTGCCGGACTGGTCTCCGAGGCTGTACGCCAGTTGCCAGGTGGCGGCCTTGTCGATCCACATGAGCGGTGTTTCGATCAGGAAGCGCCGATCCATGCCCAGTGACAGTGCCAGTTGCATGGCTTTCATGCTGTCGTCGCGACAATCCGGGTAGCCGGAAAAATCGGTTTCGCACACGCCCGTTACCAGCACCTGCAGGCCGCGCCGGTAGGCCAGGGCGGCCGCCAGCGTCAGGAACAGCAGGTTGCGCCCGGGAACGAAGGTGTTGGGCAGACCGCTGGACTGCATCTGGAAAGCCGTATCGCGCGTGAGCGAGGTTTCGCTCACTTCACCCAGGACCGCCAGATCGAGCAGGTGGTTTTCGCCGAGTTTGGACGCCCACTGCGGGAAGTTGACACGCATTTCGTCCAGCACCGTGAGGCGCGACTCGAGCTCCACGCGGTGCCGCTGGCGGTAGTCAAAGGCCACGGTTTCCACGATTTCGTAGCGTGACAGGGCGTAGGCCAGGCAGGTGGTGGAATCCTGCCCGCCGGAAAAAAGAACCAGTGCGGATGTATGCATGGCCACCATGTTAAGTCAGCGTCCACAGATACCTACAATGATCGGCACGACTCACAGGACTGCCATGAAATTTCACCACGTATTTTTCGCCACTGGCGCGGCGCTGGCACTGAATGCCGCAGCGGCGACTCCGCGCGGTGTCATCAATCAACCCGGCGCTGCCGAGATCGCGCCACTGTGCCAGCGCAGCATCGCGCAAGCCAAGGCGCAGATCGAAAAGCTCAAGGCCTTGCCCATGGCTCGGGTTTCAGTCAAGACCGTGCTCGGCGCGTGGAACGAGTTGGAAATCACGCTGCAGGACATTGACGGCTCCATCGGCCTGCTGTCGCAAACCAGCCCCGACGCCGAGGTGCGCAAGGCCGCCGAGGCCTGCGACCTGTTGTTGTCGGCGCTGCCCAATGAGTACCTGCAAAGCGATGCCCTGTCTGCGCGGGTGAGAGCGGTGCAGGCCCGGGACCCGGTGGACGCGATGGCGCGGCAAAAGATACTGCAAGATTTCGAAGCCGGCGGCGTGAATCTGGCACCAGCCGAGCGCGAGCGTGCCAAGGCGATCTTTGAGCGCATCGACAAGTTGTCACAGGATTTCTCGCGCAATGTCCGCGAAGGCAAGACACAGCTGGCCTTCGGCGAAGCCGCGCTCCTGGGTGTTCCCGCCGCAGCATTGGTCAAACGCGCCCGGAACGCTGACGGCAACTACCTGTTCGGGCTGGACTACCCCGAATACGACGCGATCATGAACAACGCGCAGGCCGATGCCACACGGCACGATTTCTGGCTGGCGTTTCAGCAGCGTGGTGGCCAGGCCAATCTGGACATCCTCAAGGAAACCGTGCAGTTGCGCCTGGAACTGGCGCGCCTGATGGGGGAGGCCAGCTTCGCGGACTGGACGCTCAAGCGCAGGATGGCCGGATCAGCACGCGCAGTGAACGATTTTCTGGGCGATGTGCAGTCCCGGGTCGAGGCGCTGGAGCGCGAAGAGCTCGAGCAGCTGCGCCTGGAAAAAGTCAAGTTCACGGGCGTGGCCGATGCCGTGCTCAAGCGCTGGGACGTGGCCTTCTACCAGCAGCGGCTGAAGAAAGAACGCTACAGCGTCGACCAGAGCGTGGTGCGCGCGCAGTTCCCGACCGAGCCCACCATCGCCTGGATGATGAAGGTCACCAGCACGCTCTATGGCGTACAGTTTCGTTTGAATAAACAGCTGCCGGTGTGGCAGGCCGACGTGCGCGGCTATGACGTGTTCGAAGCCGGCAGCGGCAAGTACCTGTCGAGTTTTTACCTGGACCTGTTCCCCCGAGAAGGCAAGTACAAACACGCGGCGGCTTTCGGCGTGCGCAGCGTGTCGCTGGCGGCGGGGCGCACCCCCGTGTCGGTGCTGGTGACCAACTTCAACCGCGAAGGCTTTGACCAGTCCGAGCTGCGCACCCTGTTTCACGAGTTCGGCCACATCATGCACGGCGTCCTGTCGCGCACCCGCTACGTGATCAACGCCGGCACCCACGTCAAGCGCGACTTCGTCGAAGCGCCATCGCAGATGTATGAAGACTGGCCGCGCCGGCCCGAGGTGACGCGGCTGTTTGCCCAGGTTTGCCCGAGCTGCAAACCGATTGACCCGGAACTGATCGCACGCATGAACGCCTCGCGCGCCTTCGGCCAGGGAATCCAGTACGCGCGCCAGACGCAGTACGCGGCCTTTGACATGTCCTTGCACCGCTCGGTCGCGGTGGATCCGATGCAGGCCTGGATCGACCTGGAGAGCAAGTCGCCCCTGGGCTACGAGAGCGGCACCATGGTGCCCGCCGCCTTCGGCCATGTGATGGGCGGCTATGCTGCCGGCTACTACGGCTACATGTGGTCGCAGGTCATGGCGCTCGACATGCGCTCGGCCTTTGGCGCCAATGCCATGGACACCAAGGTCGGCGCGCGTTACCGCCAGCTGATCCTGGAGCGCGGTTCGGAACGCGAACCCGGCGAGTTGGTGCAGGAATTCCTGGGCAGAAAGCCCACGGCCGACGCCTTTTTTCGCGAAATCACGGGGCAGCTGGACACCCCCAAGTCGGCTTCCGCCAAGCCCTGAATTGCCTCAGGCGCCGGGTCAAACCCGGCCCCTTGAGTCTTTGAGCGGCGCGCCTGTGGTCAGGCCGCCCGCTCCCTACAATGCTCTTTATGTCCCTGTTTGTTCACCTGCGCCTGCACACCGAATTCTCCGTCGTCGACGGCACCAACCGCATCGATGAAATCGTCGCCGCCGCCGTGGCCGACGGCCAGCCGGCCCTGGCGATCACCGATCTGTCCAATCTTTTTGGCACCATCAAGTTCTACAAGCAGGCCCGCGGCAAGGGCCTCAAACCGCTGATCGGTGCCGAGATCTTTCTTGAGGGCCTGGGCGGCGACCCGCAGGCGCTGTCGCGCGTGCTGCTGCTGGTGCACAACAAGCAGGGCTACCTCAATCTGTCCGAGTTGATTGCGCGGGGCTATACGCAGAACATCGTCAAGGGACAGGCCGTCATCAAGCTGGCCTGGTTGCGCGAACTCAACGAGGGCCTGCTGTTGCTGTCGGGTGCCCAGGCCGGGCCCGTCGGGCAGGCACTGGTGCAGGGCGACAGCGCGCGCGCCAGCGACGCGGCGTTGCAACTGGCGTCGATTTTTCCGCACCGCTTCTATTTGGAGCTGCAGCGCGCGGGGCGGGCCGAGGACGAAGTCCAGGTCACGGGCGCGGTGCAGCTGGCCGCGCGCCTCAAACTGCCGGTGGTGGCCACGCACCCGGTGCAGTTCGGCGTGGAAGAGGATTACGAGGCGCACGAAGCGCGCGTCTGCATCGCCGAAGGCGAGATCCTGGGCAACCAGCGCCGTGTGCGCCGTTTCACGCGCGAGCAGTATTTCAAGTCGGCCGCGCAGATGGCCGAGCTGTTTGCCGATGTGCCCTCGGCCCTGGCGAATACGCTGGCCATTGCCCAGCGCTGCAACCTCACGCTGGTGCTGGGCAAGCCGCAGCTGCCCGAGTACCCCACGCCCGAAGTCAATGGCGTACGCATGACGCCCGACGAGTACTTTCGCCATGTGTCCTTCGAAGGCCTGGAGGCAAGGCTGCTGCATCTCTACCCCAAGCCGGACGAGCGCGACAAACAGCGGCCGCGCTACGTGGAGCGTCTCGAGTTCGAGATAGCCACCATCCTGAAGATGGGTTTTCCCGGCTACTTCCTGATCGTCGGCGACTTCATCATCTGGGCCAAGGCCAATGGCTGCCCGGTCGGTCCCGGTCGCGGCTCGGGTGCGGGCTCGCTCGTGGCCTACGCCATGAGCATCACCGACCTGGATCCGCTGCAGTACAACCTGCTGTTCGAGCGCTTCCTGAACCCGGAGCGGGTTTCCATGCCCGACTTCGACATCGATTTCTGCCAGGGCAACCGCGACCGGGTCATCGACTACGTCAAGCTCAAGTACGGCAAGGAGGCGGTGAGCCAGATCGTCACCTTCGGCACCATGGCCGCGCG